>CAYRTH010000076.1:0-14504 GCA_964427135.1 uncultured Phycisphaeraceae bacterium | reverse complement strand
TCTCCCGGAGGGAGAGGGGGCGGAACAGTCGCCACCACTGATCAAATAATTACGCTAATTGCTCTAGCCATAAAAAAACCCAGGCATGACCGGGTGGCCATGCCTGGGCTTTTATTAGCGTTGGGTTGTCAGGTTATGAAGGGTCGCTCGACCCTCACTCAACCTTCGCCACGGCGAATCTTCGACTCTCCCAAGGGGAGAGGGGGCGGTTTGACTTACAGGGCGCCGTCCTTTTTGGCCATGAGCTGGAGCAGGTCCACCACGCGGTTGGAGTAGCCCCATTCGTTGTCGTACCAGCTCACCACCTTGAAGAAGCGTTTTTCACCCTTGAGGTTGTTCTGAAGCGTCGCCAAGCTATCGTAAATGCTCGAACGTTTGTCATGAATGAAGTCGGTGGAAACCAGTTCTTCATCAGTGACCCCTAAAATATCTTTGAGGTAGGTCTGGCTGGCCTTCTTCAAGGCAGCGTCGATTTCCTCAATGCTGGTGTCCTTGGTGGCGCGGAAGGTCAGGTCCACCACTGACACATTGGGCGTGGGCACGCGGAAGGCCATGCCGGTGAGTTTGCCCTTGGTGACGGGCAGCACTTCACCCACGGCCTTGGCGGCACCGGTGGTGCTGGGAATGATGTTGATGGCTGCAGCACGTCCGCCGCGCCAATCCTTCTTGGAAGGACCATCGACGGTCTTCTGCGTGGCGGTGTAGGCGTGAATGGTCGTCATCAGGCCGGTCTCGATGCCGAAACCTTCCTTGAGGATCACGTGCACCAGGGGCGCCAGGCAGTTGGTGGTACAGGAAGCGTTGCTGACGATGTTGTGCTTGGCGCTGTCGTATTCGCCTTCGTTGACACCCATGACCAGGGTTTTCACTTCGCCCTTACCTGGGGCGCTGATGATCACCTTTTTGGCGCCGGCGGCGATGTGACCCTTGGCTTTTTCACTGTCGGTGAACAAGCCGGTGGCCTCGATCACGTAATCCACGCCCAGGGCTTTCCAGGGCAACTGGCTGGGTTCCTTGGTCGCCATGACGCACTTGATTTCGTGGCCGTTGACCACGATCACATCCGCTTCTTCCTTGGAAGCATCGCTCTTCTTGGTGCTGACAGTGTGCTTGAACTGGCCATGCACGGAGTCATACTTCATCTGGTACGCGAAGTAGTCAGCGTCGGTGGAAATATCCACGACTGCGACGACATCAATGGTTTTGCCAAGCAAACCCTGATCGCAGAGGGCTTGGAACACCATTCGACCAATACGACCGAAACCGTTGATTCCAACCTTGACTGGCATGGCAGTCTTCTCCAAGTAAGGGGGTGAATTGAAGCAGTAATTCGCCCGCAGACGCAAAAGGACTGCGGACAAGGCAGTCTTCACAAGGTAGGGATAATCGCAGGTTTGTCAAGCGCAAGGGTTCAAAGTTTAGATTAAAGGCAGGGCAGACACATTGTGAATGGATTCTACGAGCCGCGACCGTAAGGGAGCGGTCTTCCCGTAGGGTCGATTCAGATTAGTGCGCATCCCAATTCTTTGTCGCGTTTGTTTGACGAGCCGCGACCGTGAGGGAGTGGGGTTTGGTTTCTTCGTAATTCCAGTCGGTGCTACATTGTTATAGGATGCGCACTAATACCGCTCCCTTACGGTCGCGGCTCGTACATAAGTTCTTCAGGCATCATCGCTGCCTTCACTTGGCCGGTGTGACATCGCTTGTTAACCTTGTCCGACCATGAAAACCAGTTTGCGCTGGCTGCAAAGCCACCTGAAACAAAACGTGACGGCACCTCAGGCTGAAGCGACGTTGATGGCCCTGGGGTTCCCTCTGGAAACCACCCAGGCACTGGCCGACGGCGATGTGATGCTCGATGTCGAAATCACCAGCAATCGCCCGGATTGTTTATCGCATCAGGGTATCGCTCGTGAATTGGCGGCGGGGTTGTCGCTGGATTTGATCCCGCTGGACTTGCAGTTGGCCCCGGTCATGGTCGATGACGCAGCCGTCGATACGTTGACCAAGGTTGATTTGCAGGCCCCGCAAGCTTGTCCGGTGTACACCGCGAGGGTGATCCGTGGGGTGAAAGTCGGCCCCAGCCCGGCCTGGCTGGTGCAACGTCTCGAAGCCATCGGTTTACGCAGCGTCAACAACATCGTCGATATCACCAACTATGTGATGATGGACATGGGCCAGCCGTTGCATGCGTTCGATATGCAGCGATTAAAGGAAAAACGCATCGTAGTGCGTCATGCCAGGCAGGGCGAAAAGTTCATCGCCATCGACGGCAGCAAACATGAACTGCAAAAAAATATGCTGGTGATTGCGGATGCAAGCTCGCCCGTGGCGGTGGCGGGGGTGATGGGTGGCTTGGAAAGTGAAGTCAACGCAACGACGACGGACGTGCTGTTGGAAACGGCGGTGTTCGACCCGCTAACGATACGACGCACCAGCCGGGCGCTGAAATTAAAAAGCGACTCGAGTTACCGGTTTGAACGTGGGGTCGATTTACATGGGGTCGAACGCGCCAGCCGACGGGCTGCATTGTTGATGGTGCAACTGGCAGGCGGCAAAATTGCTGAGGGTGTGATACGAGCGGGGCAGGTTGAACCGGCACTGCGACAGGTGACATTACGGCCGACGCGCTGCAATGCGATTTTGGGCATTGATCTTGCCAGCGATGAAATCACGAGTTTACTGGGCAAATTGGGTTTTGCTCCGGTGTGTGAGGCCTCGAACGACCAAATCACCTGCACAGTTCCGTCGCAACGGTTGGATGTGCATCGTGAAATTGATTTGATTGAGGAAGTGGCGCGATTGGCCGGGTACGACCGACTGCCGGTACGTGATCATTTGACGGTGACGGTGCGTCGGGAGCAGCCACAGGTGACGGCCTGGCAGACGGTTCGGCAAATGCTCAATGCACATGGTTATTACGAGACGATCAATTTCAGTTTTGTGCAGCCGGAATTGGGTCAGCCGTTTGTCCCCGCTGACGCGCAGGCGGTGATGATGGATGACGAACGTCGCAAAAAGGAACCGATGTTACGACCATCGCTGTCGCCCAGTTTGCTGGTGTGTCGCAAGGCCAATCAGGATGCGGGCAACAGTGGCGTGCGGGTGTATGAAAACGCAGCGACGTGGTTGCGTGTGCAGGGCAATATCGTCGAGCATCGCAAATTGGGGTTGTATGCGGATGTGGATGGAAGCAGCGGTGGAGGGGCGACGGCTGCGGTGGAAACGGCCTTGCGCGACATGCGGGGCATGATTGAGGAACTGGCAGCAAGGCTGTCGCCGGGGAAGGTGACGTTTGTGCCGATGCAGTTGTCATGGTTGAAAGCTGGTGCGGAAGTACGCTGGGGTGATCGCATTTTGGGCTGGTGCGGTCAACTTGCCCCGGGTTTGCAGCAGTTGTTTGAATTGCAGGGGGCTGGGGTGGTGGCGGAGTTGGAATTGGTGTCGATGTTGGAAGGGTATCCGCCGATGAAACAGGTGACGCCGCTGGCGCGGTACCCGGCCATCGAGCGCGATTTGTCGATTGTGGTGGATGAAGCCATCACCTGGGCACAGGTGCAAGCCGTGGTGCAGGCGGTCAAACCCGCGCTGTTGGAGGCATTGTGTTTTGTGACGACGTATCGGGGCAAACCGATTACGACGGGCAAAAAAAGTGTCACCCTGCGCATGCTGTTTCGTGATGCGTATGCAACGCTGCGCCATGAACAGGTGGACCCGCAGGTGGCCTCGGTGCTGGAGGCGTTGAAAAGCCAACTGGGCGCGGAATTGCGGCAGTGAAATGGTGGTAATGGTGAATAACGGTTTTTTAGAAGCAATCATCAGAAGCGATTATCAACACAGAGATCACAGAGGCCACAGAGCAGAACACAAGCCGATGTTCTTGCACCATGGTCCGATCGAAACTTGTGAATCAAGCAGAATCAAAGGCATTTTATTGCATCAATCATCGGCTTGGCTTTGATTCACAACGATGTTGTATTGTTGATCATGGTGGTGCTCATGCTGCTTCTCTGTGCCCTTTGTGCCCTCTGTGTTGATAATCTCTGTGCTGAAAATTGATTTTTTTAGGTGTTCTAACCCATGAAACAACTCGACGAACTGCGTGTGGTATTGGTCGGTTGCGGGAGCATGGCCAGTGCGTGGGTCGATGCGACGCTGGCGCTTTCGGAACAGAACGTCAAACTGGTCGGGCTGGTGGATGTGCGTCGTGAGGCTGCGCTTGCCAAAGCTCAAAAACACAAGTTGCCCGAAAGCCTCGTGTACAACACGATGGCGGAAGCGGTGAAGGCCACCGGCGCGAATGTGGTGTTTGATGTGACCATTCCCGCTGCCCACGATCAGGTGACGATCGAAGCGCTTTCACTGGGGTGTCATGTGCTGGGCGAAAAGCCGATGAGTGATACGCTGGAAAAAGCGCATCGCATGGTGGCCGCGGCGCAAAAGGCGGATCGTTGCTACGGCATCACCCAGACCCGTCGCCCGGATCGCCATGTACTGGCTATCGTCGATTTTCTGGCAGCCGACAAACTCGGAACCGTGGCGGAAGTGCACAGTGACTTTTACATCGGTGCTCACTTCGGCGGCTTCCGTGACGAAATGGACCAGGTGTTGCTGCTGGACATGGCGATTCACACCTTCGACAACGCCCGGCAGTTGGGGCGATGCGACCCGGTGAGTGTGTATTGTCAATCGTGGAATCCGCCGCATTCCTGGTACAAGGGCCACGCCAGCGCCTGTGCGATTTTTGAAATGAAGGATGCCAGCGGCAACCCGATCATTTACACCTATCGCGGCTCATGGTGCAATGAAGGGTTGATGACCGACTGGAATGCGGACTGGCGCATTGTCGGATCGCAAGGTTCACTGCACTGGAACGGGGCGGATGTGATTCAATGTCAAACAGTGAACCCCGACGGCAAAAAAGGGTTTTTCAATGAAATGCAGAATGTCGAGGTTCCCCGACCGGAGCGTGCATTTGCCAGCCATGCAGCGATGATCCGTAATTTCGTGGCTGCATTGCAGCATGGCGAACCGCTGATTTGCCCATGCGATGACAACATCAAAAGTCTGGCGATGGTGCTGGCGGCTGTCGAAAGTGCGAACACGGGCAAAAAAATCGCTGTCCGCTGGTGAGCGATGATTGGTTTTCAAATGCAAAGATATAGTTCATTCACCACAGAGGCACAGAGCGGAAAGGAGTTGGGAGCTAGGAGCTGGTAGCTGGATCAAACCAAACTTATGTGAATCTACCCAGCCCCAAGCACCTAGCCCCCAGCTACTTTGCACCTCTGTGGTGAATTCTTTTTGGCAAGACGAACATGCGAATTGATGTACTGACGTTGTTTCCGGAAATGTTCGCCTCGATTTTGAGTGCGAGCATTCTCAAACGCGCTGCCGATGCGGCGCTTTACACCCAGCGCGTTGATTTAACGTTGGAACCCGGCGGCGCGCCGGTGGCCTATCACCTGACCGACATCCGTGACTACACAACCAATCGACATCGGAAGGTCGATGACAAGCCCTTTGGTGGCGGGCCGGGCATGGTGATGCAATGTCAGCCGGTGTGGGACGCAGTGCAGGCGGTGGAGGCGATGGACCCCCGCCCGGTCACACGCATTTTGATGACACCACAGGGCGTTCCGCTGCGTCAATCGATGGTGGAGGAACTGGCTGGACACTCGCGTTTGCTGATCATTGCAGGGCATTATGAAGGCATTGATCAGCGGGTCATCGAGGCGTTGCAACCGCTACGTGAAATCAGCATGGGTGATTATGTGTTGTCGGGGGGCGAACTGCCTGCGATGGTGCTGGTCGATGCGGTGGTGCGATTGATTCCGGGCGTATTGGGGGATGAGCAGTCGGCTCATCATGAAAGTTTTTCCAGCGGCAGCGCAGGACAACTTGATTTCCCGCATTACACCCGACCGGCTGTGTGGCGCGACATGCCTGTGCCCCAGGTGCTCTTGTCGGGGGACCATGCCCGCATCGCCGCGTGGCGCGCCGCCGAGTCGTTGGCGCGAACCCAGTTGCGCCGACCTGATCTGCTCAAGTGAAAGAATATCAAGCATGTCATCGATGACGTGAAAGTATTTTTCCCCTGTATTTGGTAGTGATTGGCTCTGCTCATTTCAGGTCGCAAGACCACACATAAAGCTAACGCAAATATGCCTTGAAACAAGGCTTAATTGTCCGATTATCTCTTGTGTTGAATGTATCAATTTTCACTTTTCACTGGCGCCAAGATGGACTACTATCCTCTGATGTTCGATGTTGTTGAATGTCAGGTGACGCAACAACGCTGACAAGATGATGCTTTAGCCGCGCAGCATCATCCCTCATTGTAAGACGCGGCGTGCAGGTTGCCTTTCCTCCCGTGCTACCCACACCCCGGCAAGGATGCTCCGGCTAAACGTGTGACACGGGCGTTGTGAATGCGATTGATCCGCTGATTGATGATCGATCCATTTGGATTCGTTTTTCAGGAGATGTGCCATGAATACCCGCGGACAAGTCAAGTGGTTTGATCCCAAAAAAGGTTTTGGTTTTATCGTCGGCCCCGAAGGCCAGGATGTGTTCGTCCACTACACCCAGATTCAGGGTGAAGGTTTCCGCTCCCTCAAGGATGGCGAAACCGTGGACTACGAACTGATTCAGGGCGACAAAGGATGGCAGGCGCGACTGGTCATGCGCCTCAACCCGCCCGCGCCTCAGGACGGTTCACGCACTGGCGGAGCCGTGCAGCGCACCAACGGCAAAATGCGCCCGCTGGAAAACCCCTCCACCGGCTACAGTAATCAACAGATCAGCACGATCAATCGCACCGATGCGTTCTGATGGTTTGATCTTGTCAATCAAGCCGCACACAGCGTTCTTCGAACGCAGTGTGCCACCCGATCATGACGGATGAATGTCCGTCGTACCCAGCCCTCCAGCTACTTTGTTTCCGCTTCAATCTTCCGCAACTTGCGCATGTGCCAGAGCAGAGCTCGGTGGGTGACCCCAGGGAAAGCCGTCGCAAACGCAGCACCGAATCGTGTGAGTTTGTGCGGCCAAACCTCGGCGATCGGTTTGCGTAAACAGCGAACAATCGCCGCTGCCACCTGATCGACGGTCTGCTCAAACGGTGCGGGTGAATGCACCACCACGCGACCCGGGGCTTTGTTTTCCCGGAGGCGATCGAAAAATTCGGTTTTGGTCGGTATCGGATGCACCGTGCTGACGTGAATGCCTTCGTCGGCCAGTTCGGCACGCAGGGATTGCGCAATTGAATCCTGCGCCGCTTTGGTGGCTGCATACGCTCCGTACATCGGCGGACTTACTTCGCTGGCGGCACTGGTACATATCAATAAATGCCCACGACCAGCCTTGGGTTGTCGGTCTTGTTTGAGCATCACCGCGGCTGCGGACTTGAGCACGCGCAGGGTGCCGAACAC
This sequence comes from uncultured Phycisphaeraceae bacterium, assembly GCA_964427135.1. Classification (GTDB taxonomy): domain Bacteria; phylum Planctomycetota; class Phycisphaerae; order Phycisphaerales; family Phycisphaeraceae; genus JAJXSS01. The sequence goes on along the minus strand of CAYRTH010000076.1, from coordinate 7,071 downwards.
ATTGGTTTCAAAAATGGCGCGGTACTGCGGGTCGCTGGTTTCCAGCACCGAGGCGTACAACCCGTAACCAGCGTTGGCGAACACGGCATCGATGCGACCAAATCGTTGCACCGATTGGTCGATGAGTTGTTGCACGTCCTCATCACGGTTCACATCACAGCCAAGGGCCAGCACTTGCCGCCCCAGCGCACCTATTTCATCGGCTGCCTGCCTGAGTTTGTCGATACGCCTTGCCCCCAATACGACGTGCATTCCCGCACGAGCAGCGTGCATGGCTGTGGCACGACCAATGCCCGAACTGGCACCGGCTACCACCAGTACGCGATCTTTCAAATCAATGGCCATGGCGCGATTGTAACCTGGAACTGGCGGGGAACGGATTTCACCTCGGATTGAAATGATGAAGCATGAATTCAGCAAGACATGAAACACATTGACGCCGAGGGCTTTAGCCCCGGATGATTCAACGAGCTATCCGGCCCTGAAGGGCACGGCGTCAATCCAAAAACATGATGAGCGATCAGCTTTTGTCGGCGTCCGAGTCTTTGGGCAGTTCAAGGTTGATTTTGCCCTGCAGCGCTTCCTCAATGGCGATTTCGATATCGGTTCGGCCCTTGCGGTCCACCAGCGGGCGGGCGCCTTCCATGAGTTCACGCACGCGGTGTTGCACCATGGCGCAAAGTTTGAAGCGTCCGCCGGCCTTGTTGATGATGTCTTCACCTTTGAGGGCTTCGATCATGATAAGCTGACTCCTGAAAAGTCCGCAGGGTATGAGGTCGATGAAAATCGAATCGGGCATTATAGTTTTCAGCCGATGAATATGCAAAGGCGTGGTGACGGATGGTCAGGGCAATCGCATGTACATCGATTGAACGAGCCGCGACCGTGAGGGAGCGGTGTTTTCCCTGCCTCGATTCTACGGGAAGACCGCTCCCTTACCGCTCCCTTACGATCGCGGCTCGTACATGCGTTTGCTCTGGACGGATGGGTTGCATGATCGCCAACAAGATGGCGGGGGCGCAAATGAGAGTTGCCAATTAAGCGCAGCGGCTTCATAATGCAGGGATAAGCAACGTTGCAGGTTTCGGCTGATACGGCTCATACGGATGGTTGGCGACAATATTCCCGCCTTGGTCTCTCCCGGTTGATGAATGGTCCCGCAGGCAGTCGAAGCAGTCTGCTTCAAGAGGTGTACATGGCACGTAAGCAGAAGAAGCTGGGTGAAATACTTAAAGAATGGGGCCTGGTCAACGATAAGCAGCTCGATGAGGCCCTGAAAATCGCCAAGGCGCAGGGCAAACGTGTCGGCGAAACCCTCATCGAACGCAGCTTTGTCAGTGATTCCAACGTCGCCAAGGCCCTGGCCAATCAATACGGCCTGGAGTTTATCGACCTGGACAAGCCCGATGCGGTGACGCGGGAAAACGTCAAGCTCGTGCCGCAGGAATTGATTCGTAAACATCTGGTACTGCCCCTCGACAAGAAGAACGGCAAACTGCGGCTGGTGATCCATGATCCGATGGACATCGGGTCGATCGACACGCTGCGATTTCGATTGAATGCCGACCTGGAACTGGTGCTGGCGTCCAAAGAAAAAATCAAAGAAACCATTGATCGCATGTTCAGCGAAAGCAGGTCGAGCATCGATGAGGCGATCAAGTCGATGTCCATCGACCTCTCGCAGCACTCGATCGACATGGCCAGTCTGACCGAACAGGCCGGCGCCACCGATGGCGAAGACGCCAACGCGCCGGTGATTCGTCTGGTGAATCAGATTATTGATGATGCAGTGAACAGCCGGGCGTCGGATATTCATGTCGAACCGTTTGCCAACAAGGTTCGCCTGCGTTTCCGCATCGACGGTGTGTGTGTGGAGAAGGACCCGCTGCCCAAACGGGTGCAGGCGGCGGTGATCGCGCGAGTGAAAATCATGTCCGGCATGCGCGTCGAGGAAAAACGCATTCCGCAGGACGGCCGTATCAAAAAGAAGACCGGCACGGAAGTCATCGACTTTCGTGTGGCGGTGTGTCCAAGCTACCACGGCGAATCGGTGGTCATGCGTATTTTGCGGCCTGAGTCGGCGAAAATCGGTCTGGCGCGACTGGGCATGCGTGAGGATACGCTCGATCAGTTCAACCGCATCATTCGCAGACCCAACGGCATCTTTCTGGTGACCGGACCGACCGGTTCGGGTAAAACCACCACGCTTTACGGGGCACTTGATACACTCAACCGCCCGGACAAAAAGATTATTACTGCCGAGGACCCGGTCGAATACATGATCAAGGGCATCAATCAGTGTCAGGTCAACGAAGCGGTGGGTTTGACTTTTGAAAGGATTTTGCGGGCGATGTTGCGTCAGGCGCCCAACATCATTCTGGTGGGGGAAATTCGAGACAAGGCGGTGGGTGAAGTGGCGGTGCAGGCGGCGCTTACCGGTCACCTGGTGTTTTCAACCCTGCACACCAACGATGCGCCCAGCGCGATCACCCGAATGATTGATATGGGTTTGAAGCCGTTTTTGGTCGCCAGTTCGATTCAGGCGGTGTTGGGGCAGCGGCTGGTGCGATTGCTTTGCCCCAAGTGCAAGGAACCGGATACGGACCCCAATCCGCGTTTGATGAAGCTGGTGGGTTTGTCGCCGCGTGATTTGGAAGGAAAAACCATTTACAAGGCGGTCGGCTGCCCGGATTGCAGCAACACCGGTTACCGTGGTCGGCAGGGGATTTATGAGTTGATGCTGATGAATTCGGAGATTCGTGAAATGGCGTTCAAGCGTGCCCCGGTTTCGCAGATTCGAGCAGCAGCGATTGCTTCGGGAATGCGCAACCTGCTGGGGGATGGGCGACTGAAAATACTCGACGGTTTCACCACCATGGATGAAATTTCACGCATCACGCAGGTCGAAGGTCTGATCGACATGGAGGAGGAAGAAGCAGAGGCGACAGTTTGAACGTGCAATCAATACGAATGACGCCGAGGGCTTTAGCCCCGGATCGTCATAAAAAAGAATCGTAGTGAATAACCGGCCCTGAAGGGCTCGGCGTCAGTCACCCGGTGACCCTGCAACGGAAATAGCGAATGTCCACGATTCACATAGACCGACTGCTCGATACCGTCGTCAAGCAAAACGCCAGCGATTTGCATTTGACCGTCGGCAAACCGCCGACGTTGCGCATTCGCGGTCGGCTGGTCGAACTGCGTACCAAGGTGCTCGAACCGGCGGACACGATGGCGCTGATGAAGTCGATCGCCCCGGAACGTTCGCAGACGGAGTTGCAGGAAGAAGGCGGCTCGGACTTCGGCTTTGCCTACGGCGACCTGGCGCGTTTCCGTGTGTCGATTTTCAAACAGCGCAGCAACGTCGGCGTAGTGTTGCGTCTGATTCCGACCAAGCTGCTGTCGTTTGAGGACATCGGTTTGCCGGTGATCGTCAAGGAACTTTGTCGAAGGCCACGCGGGTTGTTTCTGGTCACCGGACCGACGGGTTCGGGTAAAACCACCACGCTGGCGACGATGATCGACCACATCAACGACAACTACGACCGACACCTGATCACCATCGAAGACCCGATCGAGTACTACCACGGCCACAAAAAGAGCATTGTGAATCAGCGTGAAGTGGGTAACGATGTGCCCAGTTTTGCCGAGGCCTTGCGACGAGCGTTGCGACAGGACCCCGACGTGATGCTGGTGGGTGAAATGCGCGACCTGGAAACCATTGAAGCAGCCATTCGCGCTGCGGAAACGGGTCACTTGGTGTTCGGGACGTTGCACACCACCGGTGCTGGCGGCACGATCAATCGTATCGTGGACGCATTCCCCGTGGCGCAGCAGAACCAGATTCGCGTGCAGCTTTCGACCTCGCTCATGGCGGTGCTGAGTCAGCAATTACTGCCGCGCATCGACCGCAAGGGCATGGTGGCAGCGTATGAGTTTTTGGTAGTGACGCCTGCGATTGCCAACCTGATCCGTGAGAACAAAACGTTCCGCATCGACTCGGCGATTCAGACGGGTAAAAAATTCGGCATGCAGTTGCTGGATGACCACCTGTGGGAGATGTACACCAAGGGCTGGATCGCGCCGGAGGAAATGGTGGATAAAAGCCGTGATTCGTCAGCCATCATTGAAAAGATTCACCGTTCAGGCGGCAAGGTCGGCCGTACGGAACTGGACCTCGAAGACGTGGCGGAGAAATAAGCACGTGGTCAAGTGGCCGAGTGGTCGAGTGGTCAAGTGGTTGAATATACGACGCCCAGAGCTTTAGCCCCGGATTAAAACTCCCGTGATCCGGCCCTGAAGGGCACGGCGTCATGTCACGGGCCGTCATTTTTTTGACCGCAGTCATCGTCGGTTGGGGTCAACGGCCGCGTCGATGCGGGTGCGCAGGTTGTCCAGCACATTCATGAAATTGATGTAACTGTCGTAGGGCGATTCATAGGGGTTGAAATATTTGTGCACATGTAGTAGAAGTGATCGCTGCAGGTAAGGTTGCGCCAGTCGCGCAAAATGGTTGCGTCTTTGGTGGCCTTGGCGGGGGCTTCCATCCGGTAAAGTTCATGCAGGGCGTTGGATTGCATGGCGTTCCCCAGCCAGGCGGATACATCACGCTCGGTGTCCGCCCATGAAATCATGTGGGGTACGTCGTAAACATCATGGGCTTTGTGAGCTTTGGCGTTTTCAGAAGGGGTGGCGAAAGTGTGACCGGCGGAAAGCATGGCCTGTGGCAGGCGACCGAAAAAATCAAAGATGCCGGTTTCCGCCCATTGGTGTTCGCCGAAGGTTTCCAGGTCCATGAACAAGTTGCAGACCGGGCCTTGCGCGTCGGCTTCGGTGATCCATTTGGCGAATTTTTCGACCGTCAACGGCCAGTGTGACCAGGCACGATTGGAAAAGCGAAACGCGATGTCGTCCGACAGTCGGTAGTTTTTCAAGAGCACCTTCAGGCTGTTGTGCCCGGGCGGGTGGTACACATGATTGGGTGAACGTGAACCGAGAATGTGATCAGCCCCTTCGCTGAGGATGGCAGAATATCGGTTCCAGCCATGCAGGTAACCGGCCAGTTCGTTGGCGTAAATCAGTTCGGTGTTGCGAAAGACGGTGGGCGTTTGACCGAAGGTTTTTTGGATGAGTGATTGGTGCAGATCGACCTGGGCTTTGAACTCATCACGGCTGTAAAGAAACGCCAGGCTGTGGTAGTAGGTTTCGCCCAGAAACTCAACGCAGCCGGTGTCGGCCAGGGCCTTGAATTGATCGATGACGTTGGGGGCGTATTCGGTCAGTTGTTCGATGATCACGCCCGTCAGGCTGAAGCTGACCTTGAATCGGCCTTCGTAGCGTTTGATCAGGTTCAGCAAAAGCGTCGTAATGGGCAGATAAGACTTTTCGACGACGCGGGTGAGTATTTTTTGATTGCGCGGTGCGTCGAGGTATTGGCTGTCGGTGTCGAACACGCTGTATCGACGCAAGCGGTAAGGTTGATGCAATTGAAAGTAAAAGCAAACCGCAGCCATATTGGTGAAACTCGTTGGCGTTAGGGGGATTGGTTCATCGGCCCGTGTGTGCCCGGATGAACGTGGTGTGCATGGGCAGCAAACCGGGAACGACCCTATACTAGCCGATTCTACGCCCGAGGGGGTGATATCAGGCAGCCAATGGCGCGTGAAATAGTTGCGTCAATGTCGTGCCGACCGTGGGTTACCACCTGCGGCTATGAAGAATGTTGTTACGGTCAAGGCACTCATGGGTTAACTTATGCTCACCAGTCAGGAAATTCGTCGTCAGTTTATCGCCCATTTCACGGATCATTGTGCACACACTTTTGTGCCCAGTTCGCCGGTGGTGCCGGTGGAGGACCCGACGCTGCTGTTCACCAACGCGGGCATGAATCAGTTCAAGCCCTACTTTTTGGGGACGCAGGAGCCGACGTTTAAGCGGGCGGCCAACACGCAGAAGTGCATTCGAGCCGGGGGCAAGCACAATGACTTGGAAGATGTCGGCAAGGACACGTATCACCACACGTTTTTTGAAATGCTGGGCAACTGGTCGTTCGGCGATTACTTCAAAAAGGAAGCGATCGACTGGGCGTGGGATTTGTTGGTGAATCGCTGGGGGCTGGAGGCGGCACGATTACATGCGACCTATTTTCAGGGGGACCAAGCGGAGGGATTGGAGCCGGATATTGAAGCACGCGATTTATGGTTGAAATATTTACCCAAGGATCACGTGCACCCGGGGAATAAGAAGGACAATTTTTGGGAGATGGGGGACAGTGGACCTTGCGGGCCTTGCTCGGAGATTCACATTGATCGTACCCCGGACAGAAGTGGGGGGCATTTGGTGAATGCCGGGGATGCGCGGGTGATGGAAATATGGAACCTGGTGTTCATTCAGTTCAACCGTGGCAGCGATGGCAAGCTTTCACCGTTACCCGCCAAGCACGTCGATACGGGCATGGGCTTTGAACGCGTTTGCAGCGTCATTCAGGGCAAAAGTTCAAACTACGACACGGATGTGTTCACGCCGATATTCACCGCGATTCAAAAGGTGACCAAAGCACGTGCTTACACCGGGAAACTCGATGACCCAACCGACATCGCATATCGGGTACTAGCGGATCACATTCGTTGTCTGACCTTTGCGCTGACGGATGGCGCGGTGCCCAGCAATGAAGGGCGGGGGTATGTGCTGCGACGGATTTTGCGTCGGGCGGTGCGGCATGGTCGGCAGACCCTGGGCGTGACTCAGCCGTTCTTTTATCAGTTGGTGGAAGGCGTGGTGAGCGCGATGGGCGATGCGTTCCCGGAACTTCGCAACAACCCGCAGCAGGTGATGGATTTAATCAAGGAGGAGGAAGTCAGTTTCGGACGGACGCTGGATCGGGGCATCGAGTTGTTTGAACAGGCGGCCAAGGATGCTCAAACGAGCCGCGACCGTCAGGGAGCGGTATGTCTGGCTGCCGCCGACGCATTCAAGTTGTACGACACCTTTGGCTTCCCGCTGGACCTGACGCAGGTGATGGCAGAGGAACGGGGCATGAAGGTCGATGTGGCGGGGTTTGAAAAATTGATG
>CAYRTH010000075.1:0-14613 GCA_964427135.1 uncultured Phycisphaeraceae bacterium | reverse complement strand
CACGGGTTAATTCGTGGGATCATCGGCCAATTCAGATGCGCGACTGTAGTACTAGTGCGTCAAAATGCTTCTGGCAGCACCGAACTTTGTCTGCCTCGCTGGTGCGAAGCTTCAGGAAGTCTTTCGTACCCTTGGTTTCACGCACGAGGTACATCGCATCGCCGTCATGCTTCACGATGGCCCAGTCCGGGTTGTATTTCCCGACCGGCGTGTCAGTCATCGTCGGGCGTGGCTCGTCAACCGCAGCGGGTGGTCAGCTGCCGCGGCACCGGCGGGCCAGCAGGGTCAGGCCGCCCACGGCCAGCAGCGCGGCGGATGCGGGCTCGGGGATCACTGCCGTGAGGATCGGCCGGGCGTACATCTGGCCGTCGGGGAACAACTCGGGCAGCCGGTACACGTTCCCCGCGGCGTCGCTGAAGAACAGGCTCGACGTCGAGGGGTTCAGCGCGTCACCGTCGGCCCACAGCGCATAGAAGTCTTCGTGCGCGTGGAGCGGACGCCGGGGGTAAGTGTGGTTCCGGGTGGCGTCGGGGGTCAGCTCGGCGTCGAGGACCCAGGTCGCGCCGCGGTCGGTGCTGGACCAGCTCCCGATGGAGCCGCCGGTCGCGCCGGCCTGGGGGCCGGGGAGGAACGCGCCGATGATCCGCCAGACCTGGTCACCCTCATCGGTGTCTTCGATGTACAGCGAGCCGTGGTCGTAGTTGTGGTCGGTGACCAGCACATCGGTGATGGCCCACGCGGAGCCGTCGTAATGGGCGGTGTGCAGCGTGCGGGGGCCGTTGTCTGCGCTCGGCGACGCGCCGCCGCTGGTCAGGTAGAGGATGATGGGCCGGCCGTCGCGGTCGTAGGCGAGGTCCTTGAGGTAGACGTTCTTGCCCTCGGCCTTGTAGTCGTAGATCAGCGCCGGGGTGGCCTCGGTGATGATCGGGGTGTTGAGCGTCAATCCGTCGGCGGTGCGCCAGGACGCCGTCAGGTCGTCGGACTCGGCGTAGTAGAGGTTGGTGCGGGCATCGGAGCCGGAGCCGTTCTTGCTGCTGGCCGGGTGCACGTTGAAGGCGGTGCCGAGCGTGCGTCCATCGCCCTTGAGCCAGCTGATCTGGTAGTGGCCCCGGGATGCGGCGGCGAAGGGCGTCTTGGTGGTCCACTGGTCGGCGTCGAGGGAGGTGGTGGTGTAGAGGTTGCGGTCGGTGAGGCCGGCCTCGGTGTCGTAGCGCGTGTGGAGCAGGGCGAACGCGTTGTAGTGGGGCACATACCAGGGCTGGGCGTAGCTGAACCGCGCCTGTTTGCCGAAGACGGCGACGTCGGCGTTGTTGTCGACGCTCAGCAGACCGTCGAAGCCGTCGATGCTGAAGGGGGCGTCGCTGCGGCGGATGTAGCTGCGGAGGTTGTTGCCGTGGGTGTTGGAGAACATGTAGATGTAGCCAGCGCCGTCGATGGCGAGGGTGGGGTTGTCGTGGGCGTCAGTGGAGTTGTTGTTGTCGAGCCAGACACGCGGCCGCGCGACCATGCCGGTCTTGTGGTCGTAGTAGCTGATCATGTGCTGGAGCCGGCCGGTGGTGGGCGAGGCCCCGCCGTAGACGAAGTAGGTGCGGTGGACCTGCTCGGCGTAGACTGCGATGGGGGTGTGCTGCTGGGGGTAGGTGGCGAAGCCGCCGCCGTACTTGTTGGGGAACCCCGGCGCGCCCTGCGTGATCTCGTACCAGATCCCCGAGAACCCGTCAGCAAGGGGGGCCGAAGTCGCGCCGGAAGCCGCAACCGTGACCTGCGGGACGCAAAGAGTGACGCCAAATAGCCGTGCCAGTGCCTGGAAAGCTTGCATGTCGATCTCCCTCCTGTGAGCAGGCTACCTAGAGCCTGTTACGCACTTTGGCTCGAGTCAGCCGATGAAGAGAGTATAGCAAGTGAAGGGAGTATGGCAAGCAAGCCCTACCCCAGTGACGTGACTGATTTGGAATGGGAGTTTGTGGTGAGCTATCTGACCTTGATGAAGCCCGACGCTCCGCAGCGGCAGTATCCCTTGCGCGAGGTCTTCAATGGCCTGCGTTGGATGGTGCGGGCAGGGGCGTCCTGGCGGATGATCCCTCATGATCGGCCTCCCTGGCATGTGGTGTACGACCAGACCCAACGCTGGATATCCGCCGGGGTGTTCGAGGCTATTACCCATGATTTAAGGGAGATTCTGCGCCTGATGCAGGGTCGTAAAGCTGACCCCAGCGCGGTGGTGATGGACAGTCGAACCTTGCAGAGCACTCCCGAAAGCGGGGCGCGGGCTGGCTACGACGGGGCCAAACGCAAGAAGGGATCGAAGATTCACGTGGCCGTGGATACGCTGGGCCATCTGCTGGCCCTGCATGTCACGCCAGCCAATCAGCAGGATCGCGCTCAGGTGGGAACGTTGGCCCAAGCGGTGCAAGAAGCGACGCAGGAGTCGGTGACGCTGGCGTATGTGGATCAAGGCTATACCGGAGAGCAGCCAGCGCAGGCTGCAGAGGCGCAGGGAATCCAGTTGGAGGTGGTGAAACTTCCGCAGGCCAAACGCGGGTTCGTGCTGCTGCCCCGACGCTGGGTGGTGGAGCGCAGTTTGTCGTGGATGGCTCGATTCAGGCGTCTGGCCAAGGATTATGAACGCCTGCCAGCCACCGTGGCGGGTCTGCATTTCACCGCCTTCGCCTACCTGTTGCTGAGCCGACTATTCGCTATCCTTCAGGAAAGTACATAACACGGTCTAGTTTCGAATTGAATCCGCGCTAAGGCGTGACGCAGCGATTGGGCCTCAAACTGTTTTGGGCAGGGTGAGGTTTTTGCCGTGGGTGCCGGGTTCAAAGACATGCACATGATTGAGGTCCACGTGCAACTGGCGCTGGCGGATTTCCATCGTGGAAGGGTCCGCCGGGACCCGGGCGACCAGGCGCACATCCTTCGAAGTCGTGGCAAACAAATCGACGTGACTGCCCAGAGGTTCGACCACGTTCACCTTCACGTCGATGATCTGCTTCGGATGGCTGGGTTGCAGCGGGTCAGGCCCAAGACGCAATGCTTCGGGACGAATGCCCAGCGTCACGTCTTTGCCCAATTGCGATTGCACCGCTTGTGCCTGCGGTTTTGAAAGTAAAAGCGTGATGCCATCGCCTTCGAAAAATATCAGGCCGTCGGACTGGGTGATTTTGCCGGTGAAAAAGTTCATCGGCGGCGTACCGAGGAACCCGGCGACAAAACGGTTGATGGGGCAGCGATAGGTGTTCAGCGGAGTGTCGGCCTGCTGAATCAAACCGCCATCCATCACCACCACGCGATCGCCCAGGGTCATGGCTTCTTCCTGATCGTGGGTCACGTAAATGGTGGTGGTCTGCAAACGCTGATGCAGGCGTTTCAACTCGGCGCGGGTTTCGACGCGCAGCTTGGCATCGAGGTTGGACAAAGGTTCATCAAACAAAAACGCTTTGGGCTGGCGCACGATGGCGCGACCCACAGCCACGCGCTGGCGCTGACCGCCGGACAAGGCTTTGGGTTTGCGTTCCAGGTATTGTTCCAGGCCCAATATTTTGGCAGCCCAGCGGACGCGCTCGTCGATTTCCTTTTTGGGCAGGCCGCGCAGCTTCAAACCGAACGCCATGTTTTTGTACACGGTCATGTGCGGGTAAAGCGCGTAATTTTGAAACACCATGGCAATGTCGCGGTCCTTGGGGGCGACATCGTTGACCACGCGATCGCCGATGGAGACGGTTCCGCCGGAAATGTCCTCCAACCCGGCCACCATGCGCAGGGTGGTCGATTTACCGCAACCCGAAGGGCCGACGAGCACGATGAATTCGCGGTCGTTGATGAGCAGGGAAATATCGTCCACGGCTTTGACATCACCGGGGTAAATTTTGGTCACGTGGTCGATTTTGACTTCCGCCATGCGATGCTCCTTGCTGAAAAGGCACAAGACTTTACCGCAACTGACGAACATTGTCGAAGTGATCAAAACCCGTCATGCTCGGATTTGTCGTAAGTGCGATGAGCTTGTAACCTATACAATCTTCTCGGAGCGATCGGCAAATCATTTGTAGTGCCATTGATTTCTGTAAGCCTTGGGGCTGCCCGGTCTGACAATGACATGATGCCCCGATGCCGAACATGAGCGAGTCGGAACGGTTTTTGAGGAAAAGGTCACGATCTATGCCCAGCAGCAAACAACGACATGCAAAAAACCTGGCCATGGGGCTGATGTTCATCGCGCCCAACATCATGGGCTTCCTCGGGTTCACGGTCGTGCCTCTGCTCTTTAGCCTGTACATGGCGTTTTCCAACTGGGACCTCAAGTTGCACAACATGTTCAAGCCCGAGGAGAGCATACGCTTCGTCGGACTGGATAACTTTTTGCGTCTGTTTGGCGAACCGAACTTTTGGAAATACCTGGGCAACACCCTGTTTCTGATGATGGGCATTCCCTTTTCGATCGCGGCCAGCCTCATGGCGGCGATGCTGCTGTCCAAGGAAATGCGCGTCGGCGGGGGGCGGTTGTATGTCGGCCTGGTCACGACTGTCATTTTGCTGGCCAGCACCGCTTTGCTGGTGACCATCGGGGCCGGCGGTACCGCCATGATGATTCTGCTGGTAGGCGTGGTCGGTCTGGTGATGACCATTGGTGTTTTGGCAGGTCAAACCGGTTACCGCACGCTGTTTTACGTGCCCCATTTCACCTCCGGCGTGGCCACGTTCATTTTGTGGAAGAAACTTTACAGCCCGCAGGACGGCCCGATCAACACTGCCCTGGCCCCCATGCTCGATGGTTTGAGTGCCACGATTCGCACCCTGCCGACGACCCCTTTTACATTGGTGATGTACGCATTGCTGGTGGGCATGGTGTTGGTGATGGGGTTGGGGCTTTGGATGTTGTCACGTATGTGGCGGGATGGTGAATTGGGCTACCGGGCGGCGATATTGCCCGTGGCTGTGTTGCTGCTTCCGGTGGTGCTTTCGTTGCAATGGTCGTACACGGAACAGCACCGGGTGTTGGTGTTGATTTTGGCGCTGTTGGCGTTGGCGTTTGTCGGCTGGAAACTGACGACCACCAGCCGTGATTTTTCCAGCAAAGCGGGCGAAGGTTTCGGCTCGGCCATCATGCTCGCGGTGGCACTGATGGTGGTGCAATTCATCATGCTGGGGCTTTCACCGGTGTTCGGTGGCTTACCGGAGGCAGCGCAAAAAGGCATCGAACCGCCCGGTTGGCACACCAATTACCACTGGGCCAAGCCGTCGATCATGCTGATGGGTTTCTGGGCTGCGGTGGGTTCCAACAACATGCTGCTGTACCTGGCGGCACTGACCAACGTGTCCGGCGAGTTGTACGAGGCCGCCGACATCGACGGGGCTTCACGCTTTCAAAAGTTTTGGAACGTCACCTGGCCTCAGCTTGCCCCGACGACGTTTTTCATCGTGGTGATGTCCACCATCGGCGGACTGCAGGGCGGCTTCGAAATGGCACGCATCATGACCCAGGGCGGCCCGGCCGGCGCCACCACGACGCTTTCATACTTCATTTACACCGAAGGTTTTGAAACCGGGCGACTGGGTTACGCCTCAGCCGTGGCCTGGACGCTCTTTGCCATGGTTTTCCTGGTCACGATGTTCAACTGGAGGTTCGGCAATCGCTATGTCAACGAATAAAACCACCTCAATGCAATCGACGCTGTCGATCAAACGACAGTCTCCCGCGACGCTGGTGAAAATGTTTTTCTCCGGCTTTGGGTTGCATATGCTGCTCACCCTCATGGCGTTCATGCTGGTGCTGCCGTTTGTCTGGATGTTGCTCACCAGTTTGAAACCCCTGGCCGACGTGGGGCTGGACAACTGGCTGCCTCGGCAGACGCTCGATGTGACAAAGTGGCACTGGTCCAACTACAGGGAAGTGTTTGAAACCCCCGGCATTCAGTTCGCGTCTTGGTATTTCAACAGCATTCTGATCGCTGCATGGGTGACGTTTTTACAGGTGTTCACCAGTTCGTTGGCGGCGTTTTCGTTTTCACGGTTGCAATGGCCGGGGCGCGATAAGGTGTTCATGTTGTACCTGGCGACGATGATGCTGCCGGGGCTGGTGATGATGATCCCCAATTATCAGATCATGATTTCGCTGGGCTTGGTGGACACGTTTCAGGGATTGATCATTCCCGCAGCATTCACCGCTTTCGGTACGTTTTTGCTGCGTCAGTTCATGCTCACGATTCCCAGCAGCCTGGATGAGGCAGCGGAAATCGACGGAGCCAGCAAATGGCGCTTGTACTGGGACGTGATTCTGCCCTTGGCGCGACCGGGGCTGATCACGCTGAGTATCTTCACCTTCATCGGCAACTATCAGAGCTTTTTCTGGCCGCTGGTGATGCTCAAAACGGTGGACAAATACACGCTGCCGATTGGGTTGATGTTCTTTGATTCCAGTCGCGGGCAATCAACGATCCTGCTCATGGCCGCGGTGACCATGAGTGTGCTGCCGATGATCGTGATCTTCATCGTGCTGCAAAAGTACCTGGTCAAGGGCATTCAACTGGGTGCGGTGAAGGGGTGATGTAGGGTGGGTCAAGCGAGTCGGCGAGCGGACCCACCGATTGAAGTGGTCAAGTGATTGCCGATGTTTGGCGCAGACGCTTTGCGTCGGCGCTCCTTGATTCGCAGCACGGCTGCCAAGGGTGGATGATTAAACATGATCCGGTGAACGCAACATGAAATACATTTTTCTTATTACCGCGATTTTACTGATTTGTCTGGGCGCGATTCGTGCCATGACCCTGCCCGACCGCACCAGTGCTGTGCCGGTGATTTATTGGTCCACCGACCCCAACCCGGCTCGGGTGGAGCAAATCCGATTGTTTCACCAATGGCTGGTCAAAAACGGTTACACCACCGCCGACGGTCAGCATAAGGTGGAAATGCGTCTGGACACCGCCAATCAGGGAACCAACAAGCTGGTTGTGCAGGGCGTCTCGGGCGTCGCCAGCGATGTGTTCGACATGTTCTCCGGGCCGACCGTGCGCGTCTATCAAACCATCGGCATGCTCAACGATGTGACGCAGGAAGGCTTGAAGCTGGGCTTTTCCCCGCAATTCACCTACCCGGCCATTGAAGATGCAATCACGATCAATGGCCGACAGTACGCCTTCCCCTGCAACGTCACGGCCAACCTTTTCTGGGTCAATGGCGAAAGCTTCGAAAAAGTCGGGATGGACCTTCCCCCGGCCCGCTGGGACATTCCCACCTTCGAACGCATCGGACGCGAATTCATTCAACGTTCCAACCCGCAGGGCCAGCGGCAAACCATCTTCTTCGTGCCCGGGGTGGATCGTCTGGTACTGGCACGCAGCATGGGGGTCTCGGCCTTGAACGAAACGCTGACGCTGCCGCAATTCGACGATCCGCGTTACATCCGCACGTATCAACTGACTTACCAATGGACCTATGTCGATCACCTGATGCCCACCGCAGCGGAACGCGAATCGTTTGCCAGCGCCTCGGGCTACGGCGGAGTCAATTCCCAACTTTTCAACTCCGGGCGTTTTGCCCTGCTGGATTCAGGGCGTCACGCACTGATTCCGCTGCGCCAGTTCAATCAGACCCGTCGTGAACGCGGTCAGCCGTTGCTCAAACTGTCGGTGAGTGAACTGCCCTACGACCATTTCCCAAATTCAGTGGGGTTAACGCGCTGTGCGGGCAGTTATCTGGGTTCGCCCAACAAGGACCTGGCGGTGCTGTTTCTGGCGTACCTGGCCAGCGAGGAATACAACATGCAGATCGTGCGTGACGGCGATGCCCTGCCGCCCAACCCCAAATACACACAGATTCGTGAATACACCCATCCGCCGGAGTACCCCGAAGAATGGGGCGTGCACGAACCCTTTGACAAAGCCATGCGTGAAATTGCGATCACCACCGAACACGGGCCGTTCATCGTTCCTGCCACGATGTATCGCATCGAAAACTACCATTATCAAATGTTCATGAATGATCGCACCACCGCTCAGCAGGCGGGGGAGAATGCGGTGCGTGAAGTGCGCACGGAAATCGAACGGATGTTGCGCGAATCCCCCAGACTGCAACCGCTTTATGATGAAGCGATGGCCACGCAGAAAAAGATCGACGACCACCGCGCCGCGGGCAAACCCGTGCCCCTGTCATGGATCAAAAACCCCTTCCACCGCAAGTATTACCTGGACAAAGGCTGGACTATCAAGGATCAGTGATTGCGTTGGCTGGTATGACTGAATGTGGCACCGCCGCCCTCGGCGGTGAGGTCTTTGTGGCACCGCCGCCCTCGGCGGCGTGTTTGTCAATGGTGATTCACCCAGCCATCCGGCCCTAAAGGGCACGGCGTCAAAAGGCGATACGGGTGCCTGTGGCATGTCGGCGTGCCACAGACCTATCTGCTGAACAGAAACCCCGACACGCAGCGCCCAGCGGGACGCTCTATGTGGCACCCGCGTCACTGGATTTCTTATCCTTCGCACCCTATCATTTGTACAGTGATTTCAGTCCAAACTGAAATGAGGAAAATATGGAACTCGATCCGGTCGTACGCAAATTTGTGCTGCATTGGGGCGAGATGGGCAGTCGCTGGGGCATCAATCGTACCATGGCCCAGATTCACGCCCTGCTTTACAGCTCCACCCGTCCGCTCGACGCGGAGGAAATATCACAGGTACTGGGCGTCGCCCGATCCAACGTCAGCACCTGTCTGCGCGAACTGCAAAACTGGGACATCGTCCGCATCACCCACGAACTGGGCGATCGCCGTGATTACTTTGAATGCCAGATGGACGTGTGGGACATGTTCCGCACCGTGCTGGCGCAGCGTAAAAAACGTGAAATCGACCCCACCCTGGCGACCCTGCGCGAGTGCGTGGCCCAGGCCCGTGAGCAGGGCACCGATCCACTGACGCAAAAAAGGTTGAGCGACATGCTCGAATTTTTCGAAACCGTCACCGACTGGTACGAACAGATTCAATCCATGCCCACCGGTGCGGTGGTGAAGTTCGTCAAATACGCCCCCAAGGTCAAACGCCTACTGGGCGTCGGAGCCTAAAGAAGTGGTCAAGTGGCCGAGTGGCCCAGTGATATGAAATGTTTAGCGCGGACGCTTTGCGTCGGCGCTGACCAACAACCAACCAACCCGCCGATTCACCAACCAATCAACCGATTTGCCGACTCGTAACCATGAGGTTTTCATGATTCCCCCGACGCTGCTGCAACCGTTGCCAACCATGCCCGCACCACAAGCCGGTGTGCAAACCGCTGTCGTCGGCCCATGGTCGCACCTTCCCCCCGCACCGTTCTTGCGTGCCGACTGGCAGGATGTGCTTCGGTTGCAACTGGTCACCGGACTGTCCACCTGGCCGACGGCACATCTCTGGTTTGCCAACCTCACCAATCCGGGCATTTTCACCGGCGGTCACTGGTCGCCCTTGGTGACGCAACATCATGCTGCCACGCCGCTACTTCTGCTGAGTACCCCCGACACCCACGATGGCCAGACGGTTGAACGTTTGCATCAGATCAGCGTGCCCCGATCGCTCCACCCGCGACTGCTCGGCCAATCCTTCGGCATTGCCATGCACAGCGGTGATGTCCAACTGCATCGCCACGACCAGCAAATCCGCCTGGACATCAACCATCAGAGGGTCATCAACGCTCATCAACACGATACAGCATCGCGGGCTGCGACGAATCAAAACGTCACACCCCACGCCAGCGGGTTGCCCGCATTCTGGCTGACGATGCAACGTGACACGCCACGCCTGCTCCGATTGGAAGCGCCCACTCGACCGCAGGATGACCCGTGGTTCACCTGCGACCATGCCGAGGGTGACATTGCTTCCGCGCTCATGGCTCTGCACCCGCTCCTCAAAAACGCGCAGGTGGCAGCGCTACAGACCCTCCGCCAAGCGTTGACAGTAACGTTGCATCGACCGGTCTGCATCGCTGGCGCGGGTTGCCTGCGCGCCTGGGGCACGTTGCACTGAATGATCGAACATTCCCTGACCTTCAGGTAAACACAAAGCCCAGGGATGGCCATCCCTGGGCTTTGCAGTGTGTCGTACAACGTAATTTGTGTTGAATCGCATCCATCGGCGAGCGTGATTGATCGATGGCCGGTTATTTGTTATCCAGTATTTCCACGCTCTCGAATTTTTTGCCTTCGAGCATTTCCAGCGAGGCTCCGCCGCCGGTGGAAACGTGACTGACCTTGTCCGCCAGGCCGAATTCTTCGATCGCTGCGGCGCTGTCGCCGCCGCCGATGATGGTGGTGGCGCCCTTGGCGGTCGCTTTCACCAGTGCCTGGGCCACGCCGCGTGTGCCGGCATCAAACGGGGGCATTTCAAACACGCCCATCGGCCCATTCCAGATCACCGTTTTGGCGCTGGTGATGGTTTGGGTGTATTGGGCGATGGTTTTGGGGCCGATGTCAAGACCCATGAACCCGCCGCCGATGTTGCCGTGGTCCACGATTTTTTTCACCCCGTCGGCTCCGAACTTGTCACTGGCGTGATTGTCCAACGGTAAAAGGATTTGTGCCAATCCATTTTTGCCAGCCTTGTCCAAAAAGCCTTGCGCGATGGGTACATCGTTGGGGTCGCATTTGCTGGTGCCGATGTCCTTGCCCTGGGCTTTGAAGAAGGCATAGGCCATGGCTCCGCCGATGACGATGGTATCGACGACCTTCATGAGGTTTTCGATCACGGGGATTTTGTCACTGACCTTGGCGCCGCCGAGGATGGCCACGAACGGGCGCTGCGGGTTGCCGATGGCGTCGGTGAGGTATTTGATTTCCTTTTCCACCAGGAACCCGACCACCGCTGGTTTACCCTGCGCCTTCATGGCTTTGGGCACGGCGTACATGCTGCCTTCGGTGCGATGACAGGTGCCAAAGGCATCGTTGACGTAAATGTCCGCCATGGCTGCGAGCTGGTTGGGGTATTCGCCGGTGCCCTTTTTTTCGTCCTTGTTGAAGCGCACGTTTTCCAAGAGCAGCACATCGCCGGGCTTGAGGGCCGACGCTTTGGCCGGGGCATCGGGACCAACGGTGTCGGCTGCACAGGTAACCGGTTTGCCCAGCAGTTCACCCAAACGCACCGCACAGGGTTTCATGCTGTAGTCAGCTTCGAAGCCTTTGCCTTCAGGTCGGCCAAGGTGACTCATGAGGATGACCGACCCGCCGCGATCCAGCACATTTTTGATGGTGGGCACAGCCATGCGAATGCGACGGTCATCGCTGATGACGCCCTTTTCGATGGGCACGTTGAAATCGACACGGATGAGCACTTTTTTGCCCTGAACGTTGATGTCAGCGATGGTTTTCTTGGCCATGGGTTGGTCCTTTTGCAGGGGTGCGAATAAGGGTGAAATAATGGAAAGCGTGTGGATGATGCAGGCTGATCGTACGCGAAACATGATATCGCATGATGCGCGGTTTTGCAGAGGCCTCCGACGATCAATCAGCAACAAGCCACACATTTTTCATACTGGCAAGTGGTGCTTCATCGGGTATCATGAAACGAGCGTCGTTGTGAACCATTTCCCTGAATTGATCAAGCAGGAGACGATCATGGCTCCGGACAAAAAACCAACGCCCAGTGAAGATGACCTTTTGGCCAATGCGATTCCGATTGAGGAAATCGAGGAGGTGGAGGAGATCACGTTGCCCGGCAAGCCTGCCGAGCCTGAGGCGCCCAAGGCCATCGAAATGGACGATAACGCGCAGGTGGAGCATCGGGAAATTCGCACCTTCGACACGCACAAGGTGACCGATGTGTCCGACACCTGGAAACGCAGACCCGACCCGCGCAGCAACGGGGCAACGCACTCACGTACTTTTGTTGCCAAGCTCCGGCAGGACGCCATCGAACACCTGGACCATCAGGTCAACGAATGGCTGGACCAGCACCCGGAATTCACGGTCAAATTTTCCACGGTCACCACCGGCATTCTGTCCGGCAAGCTGCGCGAAGAAGCCATGTTCATGACCGTGTGGGTGTGAGTTGGAATTTCGAATTTCGGGATGTCGAATTTCGGATTTCAAGACAAGCCGAGGACGAAGCCGACCCCCCCGGGGGGGGAGGCTGAGGACTCGGGTATGCTTGGAATGATGTGGTGATGTGGTGATGTGGTGATTTTTGAATCTTCCACGCCTGAACTTCACGTCGGCGTGAAGTTCAGGATGGTTTGCCTTTGACTGTGCTATTGTCCAAAAACCATCCTGATCTTCATTGAAGACAATGAAGATCAGGCGTGAATATCACCCCATCACCCCATTATCAAACTTTCCGACCCCAACCGCCCATCGCGGGGGCTTTGGTTTTGCATGCCAAAAACATCAGAAACAAACCGCCGACAGCCAAACCCAGTGACAGCCATTGACCACGGGTGAGGTTGAATAATTGATAACCCAGGTGGGCATCAGGTTCACGGAATTGTTCGGTGATCACGCGCAACACCGCATACGTGATTAAAAACATGCCGCCGATGAGCCAGGGTTTGCGCGGCTTGTACGCCACGAGCAATAACACCATCAGCAACACCACGCCTTCGGCCAGGGCCTGGTACAACTGCGACGGGTGGCGCGGCGTGAGTAATTGTTGCAGTGCAGCCATGACTTTCGCATCGCCCTGATAAAGCAAATGCATCACTTGTTCATAGCTCACATCGCTGAACAGTCGCAGCCCGGTGAGTTGATGAAACGTGTTGATTTGGGCGTCTGACCAGTGCTGCATTTCCGTGGGGAATTGCACCGCCAGAGGAAAGTCACGGGCGCAAGGCCTGCCGTAAAGTTCACCATTGACGAAATTGGCGATACGACCCATGCCCAGACCGATGGGTGTGGCCAGGGCAGCCATATCGAGCAGATGGCCCCAGTGATGCTGATGACGATAGGCATACCAGCCACCTGCGACCACGGCTCCGATCATGCCCCCGTGACTGGCCATGCCGCCCTGGTTGATGGCAAGCGCGTTCCAATAGGGCAACTGGTTGCTGAAGGTCCATAAAAGGCTTGGGTCGTAAAAAAAAACGTAACCCAGTCGACCACCGAGTACCACACCGACGGCCAGTTGAAAAATCAGCTCGGCGATTTCATGGGGCTTGAGGGTGGTGACGCAGCGACGCACCAAAACTTTCAAAAGCAAAAACGCCAGCAAAAAGCCGACGATGTATGAAAGCCCATACCAGCGCACACCGATGCCGGGGGACAATTCGATGGCAAAGGGACTGAGTTGATGCAGGTAGGCAGCGAGCATGAGCACAGTGTAACGCGGAGTGTCTACGAAATATGATGTACGACCATCTACCCCGGAGCAAACACCTTTAGATCGATTGAACGAGCCGCGACCGTAAGGGAGCGGTCTTCCCTGATGATCGAGGCAGGTAATACACCGCTCCCTCACGGTCGCGGCTCGTTCAAAAGCGATTCGCCCATAGCATCACCGCACCGGGCGGCGGTTGCGTGGGGGGGTTGAACTGCCCGATGAGTCGTCGAAACTGAGTCGGTAGAGCGAGCCACCCGCGGTGACGTAAATCACCCGGCCATGCGGGTCGGCCAGGGCCACATTGGTGGGTTTTTCCGGCAGGGAAAAATACAAGCGGGCTGCCCCATCGGGTTCATAAAACCAAACCCCGCCCTGACCGGCTGCGATCAGTCGTCCCCCGGCGGTCACCTTGATGCCATCGGGTCCGCCTTTGCCATCGCCACGCATTTGCACCCAGACCCTAGGCTGACTGAGCGAACCATCCTCATTCACCGCAAAAGCGACGATGCGTTTGTTGGCTTCATCAGCCACGAAAAGGGTTTTGGCATCGGGGGAAAGCGCGATGCCGTTGGGCCGGGCCAGTTGGTCACTGACACGATGGACTTCGCCTTTGGGTGACAGGTGATAGACCGCTTCGACATCGAGTTCGAGGTTGTCGCGTTTGCCATAACGAGGGTCGGTAAAGTAAAGGCTGCCGTCGGGTAAAAGGGACAGGTCATTGGGGCTGTTGAATTTTTTGCCTTCAAATGAATCGATGAGCGTTTTCACGCCGTCGGCTTCGAGGCGGGTCACACTTCGGCTGCGACCTTCGCACATGACCAGTCGGCCTTGGGCGTCGATGGCCAGGCCGTTGGCGCCACCGGTGCGTTCGCGGAATAATTCAACTTGATCCGTGCGCGGGTCGTAACGGTGGATACGCTGATTGGGGATGTCGCTGAAAAGCACCCGACCCTGACCATCGACCACCGGGCCTTCCGTGAAGGTAAAACCCGTGGCGACGCGTTCCGCTTTGGGGGGGTTGCTCAAATCCGGCGGCGAAGCTGTGGCTTCATCGCTAAACAGCACGGATAGCAACAGTCCACCAGCGACGAGGCACAATATCAGGTGACGCAGGGTCATGTTCGGTTCCCTTGGCGTGTCGAATCAAACCGAATGACAACACAGAGATCACAGAGGGCACAGAGCAGCTTGAGTATCGTATCATTGACCATCGACAAAGCGGCACTAGCTTGTCGTCAAACTCAGTGCAAATGCATGAAAGAGCCGCGACCGTTCCTTTGCAAGCACCGCGGGTTGCCACCCGCGGCTACGAAGAATGAAGGCATTGTTCTGTCTAGCCGCG
>CAYRTH010000074.1:6018-14750 GCA_964427135.1 uncultured Phycisphaeraceae bacterium | reverse complement strand
CCTTTAGGGCCGGATGGCTGGGTGAATGATCCGGGGCTAAAGCCCTCGGCGTCAGTTGCATGAATACCTACCCGAGTCCTCAGCCTGTCGGCTTCGTCCTCGGCTTGGTGTATTACACTTGACCACTCGGCCACTTGACCACTTCATATGCCGGTTCCGTGTATCATGAGTTGGCCAACCTTCATCAAGGAATCGTTCATGCTCAAAAGTTGCATGCTCATCATCGGGTTGCTGACGCTTTCAGGCTGTTCCACATGGAACAGTGCGGCGCTGGAACCCGAACAGGTCAGCCAATTGGCGCAAACCCCCTACCCCCAAACCGCACCGCTGGGCGATGACCTTGATGTGCTTGTCATCACCCATGGTCGGCAACTGCAACTGGTCAACCGAACGCCACGCTCGTACCAAAATGTTCAACTTTGGCTCAATCAGCAATTCGTTGGCAATGTCGAAACCATTGCCATCGGCACCGACAACACCATCAGCTTGCTTTACTTTATCAACCGGTATCATGAAACCTATCCGGCTGGGTCGTGGTTGCACCCGGATCAAGCATTCCCCGTGGTCAAAGCCGAAATTTACGACCCAGCCCAAAAAATGCGTCATCGCCTGATCGCCCGACAGGCAGGGCTGTAAACCAATATCATCCCGTTTGCGTAACAACCCACGCTCAATCGCGGCGGGAACAGTGAATCCCTTACCGTTTGTTTGCAATCGTGAATTGCCCTGAATCACACCCATAAGCCAGTGCTTATGCATGAAGGAGCCACCACCATGGACAACCTGACCCTTTGGCGGCGTTACAAAGACATGCTCTGTGATTGCCCAAACCTGGGTATTCGCATCGACCTTTCACGCATGGATGTCCCCGACGATTTTTTTGCGCGTATGGAAGCGCCGATGCAACAAGCCTTTTCCGCCATGCAACAACTGGAAGCCGGGGCCGTTGCCAACCCCGACGAAAATCGGCAGGTCGGCCACTATTGGTTGCGCGACCCCTTGCTTGCCCCCGATGATGCCACCCGTGCCGCCATCGAATCAGCCCGCCAGCTTGTGGTGCGTTTTGCCTTAGATGTGCACAGCGGAACCATCAAGCCCCCCACCGCTGCCAAGTTCACCGAAGTACTCATCGTCGGCATCGGTGGCAGTGCCCTGGGGCCACAGCTCGTGGCCGACGCTCTGGGTTCACGCAAAGACAAACTCAACCTGCACTTTTTCGACAACACCGACCCCGATGGTTTTGACCGCACCTTCGACAACCTCGGTGCCCGATTGAAAAGTACACTTGTTCTGGTGATTTCCAAATCAGGCGGCACCCCCGAAACCCGCAACGGCATGGTCGAAGTTGCCTCGTACATGCAGCGCAAGGGTTTGAACTTCGCATCACAGGCGGTGGCTGTCACCACTGCCGGGAGCAAACTTGATCAACAGGCAGAACGTGAAAATTGGTTGGCTCGGTTCCCCATGTGGGATTTTGTCGGCGGACGCACCAGTGTCACCTCACCGGTCGGCCTGTTACCGGCTGCGCTGCAGGGCCTTGATATCGATGCCCTGCTCAACGGTGCCGCAGCCATGGACCGGCTGACCCGCGTACCCGATAGCAAGAAAAACCCCGCAGCCGTGCTGGCGTTGATGTGGCACCATGCCACCGGTGGGCGTGGTCAGAAAGACATGGTGATTCTGCCGTACAAGGATCGCTTGATTTTATTTTCGCGTTACCTGCAGCAACTCATCATGGAATCGCTGGGCAAAGAGAAGGACCTTTTGGGCAACCTCGTGCATCAGGGCATCAGTGTTTATGGCAACAAGGGTTCGACCGATCAACACGCTTATGTGCAACAATTGCGTGAAGGGGTCAGCAACTTTTTCGCCACGTTCATGGTGGTGCTGCAGGATCGTTCCCCGGCTTCGGGCAAACTCGCCCCGGTCGTCGAGGCGGCACCCACCCCCGGTGATCTGCCGGGCGTGAGCAGCGGTGAATATTTGAGCGGTTTTTGGCAGGGCACACGCACGGCTTTGTATGAAAAAGGGCGCACCTCGCTGACGATCACCTGTGAAAAACTCGATGCACCGACATTGGGGGCATTGATAGCGTTGTACGAACGAGCGGTGGGTTTCTATGCGAGCCTGGTGGGTATCAATGCGTACCATCAGCCGGGGGTCGAAGCGGGCAAAAAGGCGGCGGCAGCGGTGCTGGATGTGCGCCACAAGGCCCTAGCGCACCTCAAGGAAAAAGGTGAAACATTGTCAGCGGAAAAAATCGCTGATCAACTGGGGATGCCCGAAGCTGCGGAAACCATTTTCCATGTGTTGGAACACCTGGCTGTGAACCGGCGCGGGGTGACCCAATCGCGCAACAAGTTCAAGTGGAAGGGGTAGCAGCAACTCATACAACCGAATTTCAACACAGATGACACGGAAGTCACAGAGCGGAACCGAGCCTTTGGATGTTGCATCACAAGCTGGCCGACCCTGCCAGCGAATGTCTGAAACAAAGTTCTTTCATACGTTGTCTGATCGGATTGTTTGAAATAATTTAAGCAGTCGATCAAACAGATTGTAATGTTCGGTTGCTTCTCTGTGCACTCTGTGAACTCTGTGAACTCTGTGTTGAATTCTTTCGTTTGCTCAAAAAAGGCAACTTATGTCCAGCTCGATGGAACGTGAAAAACTATCGGTGTCGCGGGAGCGAGCAATCCTCGTATGCTGCCTTTTGCCCGATTCGCAGAACAACCCGCATGACCCGCTGGATGAACTGCGCGCCCTGGCGCATACAGCCGGGGCCGTGGTGGTTGATGAAGTGCTGCAGCAGCGCCAGCGCGTCGATGCGGGCACGTTTATCGGTTCGGGCAAGGTGCAGGAAATCGCTGACATCGTGGCAGCCCGCGAAGTCGATGTGGTCATTTTCGACAACGACCTGTCGCCCAGTCAGATCGGCTCGATCGAGGAACTGGTCAAGTGCAAGGTGCTGGATCGCAGTGAGCTGATCCTTGATATTTTCGCCGGTCGGGCGCAGACCAGCGAAAGCAAATTGCAGGTGGAACTGGCGCAGTTGGAATACACCTACCCCCGGCTGCGTGCCATGTGGTCGCACCTGGAACGCATCACCGGCGGTGCCCCGACCGGCATCGGCACACGCGGTCCGGGCGAACAGCAATTGGAAATCGATCGTCGCCTGGTGCAGCGTCGCATCACGATGCTCAAACGCGAAATCAAAACCGTGCAGGGACGCAAGGAACGCGAAGTTGCAGCACGGGGCATCGACTTTTTCACCGTCGGCCTGGTCGGTTACACCAATGCGGGCAAAAGCACGCTTTTCAACACACTCACAGCCGGGGGCGCGTACGCTGATAACAAATTATTTGCCACGCTTTCGACGCGCACCAAGGCGTGGGAACTGGGCGGTGGTGATCGGGTGATGCTGTCGGACACGGTCGGTTTCATTCGTGATTTGCCGCATCACCTGGTCGCCAGTTTCAAGGCTACCTTGCAGGAAGCGGTGCACAGTAATTTGCTTTTGGTGGTGTTGGATGTGGCCCAGCCGCGCTGCCGTGAACAGTGGCAGACGGTGCGTGAAGTGCTGGATGACATCGGGGCGAACACCCAGCCGCGCATTCTGGTACTCAACAAAATCGACCTGGTGGACCACAACGCGGACATCCTCGTGATGGAGCGTGAGCACAACGGGCCGAGCGTGGCTGTGTCGGCCAAAACGGGTCGTGGGGTGGATGAATTGTTGGAACAGGTGCGTGCGGTGATGCGCGGCAAGGAACGCGAACTGACCTTGTGTATCGACCTGGCTGACGGCAAGGCGGTGCACTTTGTGGAAACGCGTGCGACGGTGTTGGCCCGTGAGTATGTCGATGGTCAGGTCAATATGCGTGTAAGGATTGGCAGCCGACCACTGGACCAGTTACGGGCGATGGGTTCGACGATGCGGGTGGTGGAGTAGGCATTTTAAATTTCGAAGTTCGAAGTTCGAATTTACTGACAAGCCCAGGACGAAGCCGACAGGTTGAGGACTCGGCTTGGTTCCGTCACTTGACCACGAACCGTCGGCCATGCAAGTCCGCCAAAGGTTGCTAGTATAATGTCTGGTGATTTGATTTTCGGAACCCCGGTAACTCTGCTCGATGAACGGCAACAACGATCTTTCGACCTTTGCGCGCCTCAAACGCATCGTACTGGGCGGGGCACGCAATCCCTTTGATCGCAATGTGTTTCACAGCATCTCCCTGGTGGCGTTTTTCGCCTGGGTGGGGCTGGGCGCCGACGGCTTGTCATCCTCGTGTTACGGGCCGGAAGAAGCTTTCAAGGCCCTGAACTTCACCACAGCCGACGGCACGCTGATTCACTTTCCCCATCTGGCGATTTTCGTCGCCATCGCCTCCGCCCTGACCGTGCTGATCATTAGCGCCAGTTACACTCAGGTGATCGAGCAATTCCCCACCGGCGGCGGGGGTTACCTTGTCGCATCAAAATTACTGTCACCCTCCATGGGCATGATCTCCGGTTGTGCCCTGCTCATGGACTACGTACTGACGATCACCATTTCCATCGCCAGCGGTGCCGACCAGTTTTTCAGTTTTCTTCCCCCTGCGTGGCAGCCTTACAAACTACCCGCTGCGGTCATGGTGTTGATGCTGATGTGTTTATTGAACCTGCGCGGGGTCAAGGAATCGGTCGGTCCACTGGTGCCGATTTTTCTGGCGTTTGTCGTCACCCATGCCATCATCGTCGGCACAACTATTTTTCAGAAAGTCACCAACCTGCCTGAGGTTGCCAGTGCCACCATCAGCGAAGTGAATCATGCCTACAACACACCCGGCGTCGGCCTGCTGGGCATGTTCATCATCATGCTCAAGGCCTACAGCATGGGGGCGGGCACCTTCACCGGGATCGAAGCTGTGTCCAACGGCATGCCCATTCTGCGTGAACCGCGGGTCGAAACCGGACGTCGCACCATGCGTTACATGGCCATATCACTGTCGATCGCCGTGGTCGGTCTGATGCTCGCGTACCTGCTTTATGAAGTCAAACCTCAAGCAGGTAAAACCCTCAATGCGGTGCTGGTGACCGAGTTCACGCAAAACTGGTCGGCACCATGGAGTGGCGCTTTCATTTTTTTCACCCTGGCCTCGGCCACCGCCCTGCTGTTTGTCGCGGCTCAGGCCGGGTTCATCGGCGGACCACGGGTGCTGGTGAACATGGCGCTGGACCGCTGGTTCCCGCACAAGTTTGCCACATTTTCAGATCGGCTGGTCACGCAGAACGGTGTGTTGCTCATGTCGGCAGCCGCCCTGGTCACCATGGTGCTGACGCAGGGGTCCGTCGGTTTTCTGCTGGTGCTCTACTCGATCAATGTGTTCATCACCTTCACGCTCACCCAGGCGGGCATGGTCAAACACTGGCTCAACGAACGAAAGCGCGGCAAACGCTGGCAAAAAGGCATGAGTATCAACGGCGTCGGCTTGCTGCTTTGCGGCTTCATTCTCGTGGCGGTCACCATTATCAAGTTTCACGACGGCGGATGGATCACGCTGTTTGTCACCGGCGGCCTGGCGGTCATCGTCATCCTCATCCGTCGTCACTACCAGCACACACAAAAACTACTGCGCCGACTCGATGGTCTGGTGCGTGCCGCCGAGAGCGAACCGGCCAAAAACAGCGCCGCCCCTGCCTATGACCCGCAGGGTAAAACCGCAGTGCTGTTGGTCAACGGGTTCAACGGTCTGGGGTTGCATACCCTGCTCAATATTCTGCGTTTGTTCCCCAACATATTCCGCAACTTTGTGTTCGTGCATGTGGGCGTGATCGATGCGGGCAACTTCAAGGGCGTCGAAGAAATTGACAACCTGAAAAACCATGTCGAAACCCAGGCGCAGCGATACATTCAATTCGTCGGCAAACAGGGGTTCCACGGCCAGGCATTTACGTCCATCGGCACCGATGTCGTGGCCGAGGTGGATGAACTGGCGCCACGCATCCTCGAACAACACCCCAACGCCATTTTCTTCGGCGGGCAACTGGCGTTCCCGCAGGAAACTTTCTTTACTCGACTGCTGCACAACAACACGGTGTTTTCGATTCAACGCAGGTTCAACACGCAGGGTATTCCGATGATCATTCTGCCCGTACGGGTTTAAAGAATTTCGAATGTCGGATTTTCAAAACAAGGCAAAGTCCCTATCACATCACGCCTGAACTTCACGTCCGCGTGAAGTTCAGGATTGCTTTTCAAAGTTTGATGTGGCACCGCCGCCCTCGGCGGTGTGTCGGAATATGCGCCACTGGCAGCTTGTCTGCCCGTGCCCTTGCCAATCTATCCCCATGAAGTCGGCAACACATCAAAAATCGTCAACTCAAAACACTGGCAGCAAGCTGCCAGTGGCACACGACAAAGATGCTGACCTGCAACTTCACTCTGCTGTGAAAAATCGCGCCGAGGTGCCTCCCGGTCCAACGGTGGCGCTGACCTGTCGTCCGCAGTGCGGGCATCGTCCCTGATAGGCATCACCCGCGGCATTGCGATAAATGCGACCGTAAACCTTGCAGCATTTCCAGTAAATCGAAAGCCAGGGCCGACCGAGCAAGCCGCTCTGTGCATCCGTGGGTACAGACAGCCCGGTTGCAGGCACACCTGATGACGCAGCATGGGCGTGGGCGGCGTTGGTTTTCAGGTGGGTCAGGTCGAGGATGTAGTCCGGGCCGGGCATGATTCACTATATCGGCAATCCGGGTCGGGTATGATTGATCAAGTTCGATTTTCACTTGCGACCAACTCCGGCTATTCTGTAAGGACTGGTTGGGTTACTTCTTCTCATGCTGTACGGGAAACCGATCATGACCATTCGATTGCGAGGAAGTCTGGCCGTTCTGTCCGCCACCTTATTGATGCTGGGTTGTTCCGACCCCAATGCAGCCGCCCAACGCGATGCACAGCAAAAGTTTCAGGCGGCATTGGAGCAGGTGGCCACCGCCAACCGGGGCTTTACCGATGGCTTGTCGGGTCGGGCTGCCGACCTGCCGGCTTTCCGCGCCGAAACGCTGACCCGAGCCGTGGGCGATTTGCAGGCGGTGATCAACCAGGGCACAGCGGTCCAGCAAATGGCGGCAGCCCGCGTGCTGGGTGACACCTACTCGACACTGGCAAGACATCAGGTCAATCTGGCCCAGGAGCAGTGGGCTTCCTTGTGGAACACCACTTCTGATTTACTGGCCAAGGTCACCATGGTCAGCGGTGCCCAGGTGCGGGCGCAATCGTTGGAAGTCAATCAAACGCCGGGGCTGGAAAAGCTCAGTGAGTTTCAAGCCGGGTTTGCCAAACAGGCGCAGCAGGCACAGGTGCGCATCGCAGCGCTGACTGGGGCCATTGCTGATCTTCAAAGCAAACACAAGGCAACCCTGGCACAGCGTGATGAAGCGATGAAGCAGTCGCAGGCCCTCAATGAACAGGCGTTCACACTCAAGGGTCAGGCACGCTTTGACACCTACACCAAAGCCCTGGCGGCGCAGCGCACAGCACAGCAGCGTGATGCGGAAGCTGAAACCCTGGCGGCGCAATTGGAAGTGCAACAAGCCGAGCTGCGCATCGCGCAGGACACGGTGAAACTGGCACAGGCCAACGTGGGGGTGATTGAAACCCAGGCCAAGGCTTTGGCGGAGCGACAGACCCAGGCCGCCCAGCAACGTGAAAGTTTGATCAAGGATGCGGACAATACCGCCAGTGTGAAGTCAAGTGAAGCGGCGTTGGCGCAGGTGTTCACGCAGGTGATGCAGACCTATAACGAACGGGTGCAGCCTGCCTATGACCAGGCGGATAAACAGGCAGCCCAGGCGGTGGCGATGTTTGAAAAAGCATTGGGGCAGGCTCGTGGTGATGCTGCGCGTCGTCGCAGTTTGCAGGCCGACCTGCTGGCTGCCTATGCGACACGGTTGGAAGTGCAGGGTCGCTGGATCGCAGCCCAGGGCAATTTGGCACGGGTGCTGATCGTGGTCGATGGTCGATTGGCACAAGCTGTGACGATGGGCGATGACGCCCAGCAGATGCGCAGCAAAGTGGCTGACTTCCAAAAATCGTTGCAACAGGCGGTTGCACAGGCCGACGAACTCAAAGCCAAGAGCGATGAACTGGCCGGTCAATTGGGCACCCCTGGTGCCGATACCGATGTGATGTCCACGTTCGTGACCACGCAGAACCAGCGCATCGCCCAAGCCTTGAGTTGGATTGAGTCGTCGAAAATGTGATGGGTCTTGACCGTGCAATTGTTCTGCCAAGCCGGGTACGAGACATACACCGAAGGTGGATGGCGAGGGCCCGGGTATTCTTTATTTGATTGAACATTGGCTTACACGACCGCACAATGCTTGTGTAGGTTATTGAAAGGTTTGCCAACTTTTCCAAAACTCACTTCCCGGTTAATCTGGCAGCCCCGTGGAACCCGATCTCAAAATCAACAAACATTACACCACGGATCAGGTGCGTGCCGACTATCCGCATGTCGGATTGATGGACGTTCAAGTCGGCACCCTTTGGATCGCGCGTAAACGACTGGGCGTCAACCCCATTCGCATTTCACACGCACGATTGCTGCAAGGCGGCAGCGATGTCACCTCCACCGTCGAAAAAGACCGCTTCCTTTGCTACTGGTTTCACACCCCTGACACAGGCTCCGGCTATGTCCATGGCTACCCCATTGAGTGGGAGGAAGGCCACCTGCTGGTGCGCCTGG
>CAYRTH010000074.1:0-6008 GCA_964427135.1 uncultured Phycisphaeraceae bacterium | reverse complement strand
AAGCCACGTCAATGTGTCCGGCAGCGCCCAGGCGCTGCCGTTCTCGATCGCGATCCGGTCGCTGCAGCGCGAAGCCATCCGCCTGGACCCGCACTGGAACTACGCTCGTAAACAGTTCATTCCCGCCAGCGACACCCTCGCGGTGGAAGCCAACATCGAGGCTCAGTTCGTACTGGGTAAAAAGGTGTTTGAAACCTACCTGGCGCTCAAGCCAAAATTCGCGCTCAGTTGGCACATGATCGGCCCCCGCCCCGCCGACTCGATGTTTTACGTCCAGCGCGTCGAACCAGTCTGACAAATAGTGGCCAACCTCACTTAGCCACCGGTCAATGACCGGTGGTTCAATGCGTTGTTACGAGTTGCGATCAACTCATTGCAACCGCGCGTCCAGTGCCCTGAATAGTGCCACCTGATCCTGCGTCAGGTTGAAGGTGGTGCGACCGAGTTTGCCGGTGACTGATTGCGCTTTGCCGATCTGCGCCAGCGCTTCACGACTCACCGTCAGCGTCACAAACTCATCATCGGCACGAATTTTCACCTTGGTGCCAAAGTCCTGCCGCTTGGAACGATAATTCGACACCGGCAACGACATCGGCTGACCATCGACCGTCAACTCCATGTTCGTGACGTTGCGATAAAACCCCCCGGCGAAAAACGCCTTGATTTCAAGCAGGGCTTGGCCTTCTTCATATCGCAAATGTATTTCATGTTCGGCCCGGGTTCCGCCGGTGATGACCATGACCGTCGGGTTGGAATTGGCGCCGGTGACTTTGCCGCTGGCGTCGGTCTGTGTTTCGAGTTTGCGTTCCTGCGCCAGAGCGCGATCGGTCGGCTCGACCAGCCCGGCCAATACCATCAAACGTTTGTTTTCCGCCTGCAACGTTTGCAACTGCGCTTTTAATTGCGCATTTTCCTGCTGCAATTGTTGCACCTGCTCACGCAGTTCATCACTGCTTTGCGCTTCAACCGCCCCATGACTCATGAGCATCATCAGCACAATGAAAGACAATAAACGGATCGAACGCATCATCGTGAATCACTCCGTGCAAAATTGGAAGCGTATATCGTAGCGCTGATTATTCAATCGGTGCCTGCAGCGCTGCTTGTGCCTGTTTTTGTTGATAATCATGCAAACGCTTGGCAAGGGCCGGGTCATGGGTTGCCAGTATGCGGGCAGCCAGCAAACCTGCATTACGTGCCCCTGATTCGCCGATCGCCAAAGTGCCCACCGGCACGCCTCCGGGCATCTGCACAATCGATAACAGCGAATCAAGCCCCTGCAATGCCCTGCTTTGCACCGGCACGCCCAGCACCGGCAGAATCGTTTTACTGGCCACCATGCCCGGTAAATGGGCCGCCCCCCCTGCCCCGGCAATGATCACCTTCAACCCGCGTGCCTCGGCTGTACCAGCGTATTCAAACATCCAATCAGGTGTGCGGTGAGCCGATACCACTTTCATTTCGTGTAGCACACCCAGTTCATCCAGCACCGCAGCCGCCTGTTTCATCGTCGGCGCATCGCTGGCACTGCCCATGATGATGCCCACCCTCGGCTTAACCTGACCCTGTTCTTGCATGGGTGACTCCTTGCCCAAAATACAAACCGTCACTGCTCATAAAGCATAACGATTTTCGATCATTCGATGATTTGTCATTTCAACCTTTTGTTGCGACGATGTTCGGCTTACGGAGACAGACTGCAACATGAGCGCCAATGATGTCGTGAAATACGGGATTACGGGACTGGGTGGTTACGCGGGGTTCATTCGTCAGATCATTGAAAAAGCACACATCGACACAGGGTTCAACACACAGAAGCCGGGGGTGAAACTGCATGCGGTTTGTGAACCCGATCAAAGCCGACATGCCGAGTTGATGGGTCAGTTGAAACAGCAGGGTGTTGCGGTGTACCCGGACCTAGATGCAATGCTCAGGTCGGACATCGAAGCGGTATGGTTGCCGGTGCCGATTGATCTGCATCGGCCGTTCACGGAAAAATCGCTGGCGGCTGGCAAGGCTGTGATGTGCGAAAAACCAGCCGCTGGTTGTGTTGACGATATGGATGCGATGATCGCAGTACGTGACCGAACCGGTCTGCCCATGGCCATCGGGTTTCAGCATGTGTATGACCCCAACGTTCTAAATCTGAAAAAACGTTTGCTGCAAGGCGTCATCGGCAAAATCAACCGAGCCACGCTGGTGGGCGGTTGGCCGCGGGGCGATCAATACTTTAATCGTGCCAGTTGGGTCGGTGCGATGAAGCGTCATGGGGTTTGGGTACTCGACAGCCCGGCCATGAACGCCATGGCCCACTACATCAATGCGGGTTTGTTTTTTTTATCCGACAATGATCAAACCACCGCCACCCCATTGGCCGTCGAAGCCGAGTTGTACCGTGCCCGCAGTATTGAAAACTGCGACACCGTCTGTCTGCGCATTCATTTACATGATGATGTGAAATTTCTGGTGATGCTGACGCACGCATGTCCGCAAACCTTCAACCCCAAAATCGTGTTGCACGGTTCACAAGGTCGAGTCACCTGGCAACATAACGACCAAGCCTTCATTTACGATGCCCAGGGCAAAACGATCGATCAATTCAAGGCGGAAAGCGAGGCGATGCACCAGTGCATGTTGCGCCGCTTCACCCGTGCAGTGCGCAAACTTGAACCCAACGACGGGCCGCTGGCCACGCTGGAAATGGCACGCAATCACCTGGTCATCATCAACGGTGCAGCCCAGGTGGCAAGGGTGCAAAGTGTGCCCGCGACCGATGTCGTCGAAATACGCTCAGCCGACGACTGCCTGCGCACCATCAACGGTATTGAAAACATCATGAACCACTGCGCAAGCAGGCAACAAATGTTGCATGAGTCAGGGCGGGTGAACTGGTCCGTGCCTGCGCAGCGGTGTGACCTGATCAACTACCGACATTTTCCGGGACCGGCTTGAAATCCAATTCAAACTTTTTCAACACAGAGGGCACAGAGTACACAGAGAAGAACCGAACATTGAACATGAAGGCATTGACTACAGGCATGTTGTGCCCCATTTCAAGCGTACAATTTTCATAGGTTTTTTTCGTGACAGCCTCTTAAAAATTGCGGCTGGTTAAGGGCAAATGTTTTTTGTATTACCTCTGTGAACTCTGTGAACTCTGTGTTGAATAAAGTCCGTTTGAGTGAACGTACTTAATCGATCACAGATGATGGCTCACGTTGCATCACGCTGACCGGTTTTTCGGTATTGCGACCGGCGTTGTGCGTAATCACGCGGGGCCACCGGCAGGTCGGGGTTGGGGTCATCGGCCATGACCTGTTCATGCAATTTTTTCAAAAACGGCACGCACCACCCGCAACCAGTGCCAGCCGACAAACATTCACTGATCAAACTCACCACCGTCGGCTTCTCCCGGCGGCAGAAGTTCACCACTTTGCGCTTGCTCACGTGAAAACAAAGACAAACTTGATCATCATCGTGCATGGGTTTGGCGCCTTGGTGTCCGCTGTTGCCTTACAATAGCAGCATGAGCCGCAATGGTGCACCCAATACGCCGATGAATCGACTGGTCGAACGACTGGCCCGTTTACCGGGCATCGGCACGCGCAGTGCCCAGCGTATGGCCATGCACCTGCTCAAGGTGCCCCGCGACGAGGCACACGAACTGGCGCAGGCGATCATCGACCTTAAAGATAACAGTCGGCAATGCTCGATCTGTTATAACCTCACACTCACCGACCCCTGCCCGATCTGTGCCGATGCATCGCGTGATCAGGGCTTGGTGATGGTGGTCGAACAACCCAACGATGTGGCAGCGTTTGAAGCCACCGGGTTGTACCATGGCGTGTATCACGTGCTCATGGGCCGACTGTCGCCGCTGGATGGGCTTGGGCCGGGCGAATTAACCATCAGCGGATTATTGGAGCGGGCACAAACCGGCAAGGTGCGCGAGGTGATTTTGGGCACCAACCCGACGCTCGAAGGCGATGGTACCGCCCTGTACCTGGCAGAAGAATTGGAAAAACTCAACATCAAAGTAACCCGGTTGGCACGAGGTCTGCCGACAGGTTATCAGCTTGAAACAGCGGCAAAGGCGGTATTGGCCGACGCAATACAGGGCCGACAGAGCATGAAAGGTTGATGCCGAACTCGTGATATGCCGATGTGTGCCATAGGGATTTACGGCACGTGACACCCCTGCGACCGTATGAACAAGGAAGTTTGCAACCAGCATGAGAATTGATGCCGGACAACATCTGCGGATGGACCAGCGCATGAAGCTGGCGCCGCGCATGATTCAATCGATGGAAATTCTTCAACTGCCGATTCAGGCGCTTGAGGAACGCATCGAGCAGGAATTGGCCGCCAACCCCACGCTGGAACTGCGCGAACCGGGGACGGACACGGACGATGAATTGGAGGGCAAGCCGCCGGAGGAGCCGGTGAGCACCAAAACCGAGGGCGAACGCGAACTGGTGGTGAAGGATGCAGACCCCAATCAACGCGACGATTTTGAACGGCTGGACAACCTGGCGGAGGAATACGGCGACTCGTGGGAAGCCAACGCCTACGACACCGGCGACAGCTATCGGCGCAGTACCGGGAACGATGATCATGACCCCAAAATGGAAGCGATGAACAACACCGCCGCCCGCCCGGCATCGCTTTCCGATCAACTGCTGGATCAATGGCACCTGGTGGAAACCACCCCACTGCTGCGTGCAGCCGGTGAATACCTCATCGGGTTCATCGACGAAGACGGTTACCTGCGCACCGACATGCAGACCCTGCTCACCCAGGCACCGACCCAGTTCACCCGTGAATTGCTGGAAGAAGCCCTCACGTTGATCCAGCAATCACTGGAACCGGTGGGGCTGGGGGCACGTGATTTACGTGAATGTTTTTTATTGCAGATCGATGCAAAAATGCGTATGACCGGGGCCTCGGATTTAACCATCGAACGGATGCTCGTCAGCGAGTATCTGCGCGATATCGAAGCCAACCGTCTGCCACGCATTGCGCAGAAAACCAACCTGTCACTGGAAGCGATCAAGTCAGCGATCAACAACCTGCGCCAGTTTCACCCGCACCCGGGGCGCCTGCTCGCGGAGGAAATGCCCCGCACCATCATGCCCGATGCGATCGTCGAGTACGACGACATTACCGATCGTTATGTAGCTCGGCTGACGGTGGACCGTACCCCCGCACTCACCATCAGCGCACGATATGCACGCATGAGTCGTGACCCGAATGTGGACCGCAAAACCAAGGACTTTGTCAATAACAACCTGCGCTCCGCGCGCTGGTTGATCGATGCAATCATGCAACGGCAGAACACGCTGCTACGGGTGATCAATGTGGTACTCGAAGCGCAACGTGAATTTTTCGATCACGGGCCGCAGCATTTGAAACCGCTGCCGATGACGCTGGTGGCCGACCAGTTGGGTATTCATGTGGCGACGGTCAGCCGGGCGGTGTCGGAAAAATACATGATGACCCCGCGCGGGGTGCTGCCGTTGCGTATGTTCTTTTCAGGCGGCACCGAAACGCAGGATGGTGAATCGATGAGCTGGGCAGCCGTGCAGGCCAAGCTGAATGAAATCATCGAAGCGGAAGACAAAAGCAACCCGCTGTCGGATGATGAACTGGTGGTCGAACTCAAAAAACATGGCATCGACATCGCCCGCCGCACCATCGCCAAGTACCGCAAACAACTGCACATTCTGCCCGCCCGCCAACGCAGACAATTTTGAGGGGCGATTACAGACTTCATGCACCTTGAAGCACCGCGGGTTGCCACCCGCGGCTATGAAGAACGGCGATATGTCCGCGTAGCCGCAGGTGGCAACCTGCGGTGAATGCTTTGCTGTCGTCAATCAACCCGTTGTGTCACGGTAAAAAACGCGATTGCTGATCTGGGCTTAGCGATGCACAGGTTGTTGGGCGAATCAATCGACGACGAATGCGGGCGATGCTGTCGTAAAAAAAATCGCGGATACCTGCGGGAA
>CAYRTH010000073.1:0-14787 GCA_964427135.1 uncultured Phycisphaeraceae bacterium | reverse complement strand
GTCAAGTGGTCAAGTGGCCAAGTGGTCGAGTGGTCGAGTGGCCAAGTGGTCGAGTGGTCGAGTGGAGAAAACCAAGCCGAGGACGAAACCGACCCCCGGGGGAGGTTGAGGACTCGGGTATGATTTGATGCAACTGACGCCGAGGGCTTTAGTCCCGGATTTATCTCAAACATCCGGCCCTAAAGGGCACGGCGTCAATCGCCGATGCAAAGCGTCTGCGCTCAACAATAACAATGAGTCGATCACTCGGCGACAGGTGCCGTTTTTTTCTTTTGTCAGCCGCACAATCACACTTCCACCAATCGTCCGCCCTGAAGCGAAAACCGTCTTTGCATCCGTTCGGCGAGCTCCGGCCAGTGCGTCACCACCACCATCGTCACGCCTTCTTTGGCATTGAGTTCGACCAATAAATCCGCCAGTTGCCGGGCTGAGGTTTGATCCAGCGCCCCGGTCGGTTCGTCGGCCAGTAGCAGTTTGGGTTCGTTCATCAAAGCCCGCACCACAGCCGCACGCTGTCGTTCACCCCCTGACAACTGCCCCGGTTTGTGATGCAACCGTTCCCCCAGCCCGACACGCTTCAACCACTTTTCAGCACGCTGTGGCCCCGTGCTTTTCAATTCCCCCGGCCCAACCAGCGTCGGCAAAAGCACATTTTCCAACACCGTCAACTGAGGCAGCAAATGATGCGATTGAAATACAAACCCCAATTCACAGGCCCGCACCTTCGCAGCTGCATCCTCATTCAGCCGCGCCAGGTTCCGCTGGTTCAAAATCACCTGGCCCCGGTCCGGCTGATCCAGCGTGCCGATGATGTTCAACAGCGTCGTCTTCCCCGAACCCGAAGGCCCGACAATCGCCAACGATTGGCCCTCTTGCACCGATAAGTTCACATCCGCCAATACCACCGGCCCGCCGTCGCCCTCCACCACCTGCGCATAACGCTTGTGAATTTCCACCAGTTCGAGCAACATCAGCGTGGCCCTCCACCCGGTCCTTGCAATGTATCACCCGCCGTCGCTCTGACGCTGGCTGATGGTACCGCCTGATGGGTTGCCCCATGTTTCATCGCTGTGGGGGCAGGGGGTGGCGGACGATACAACGTCACCAGACACCCGCCCACTGCCGCCAGCACGATCCCCGCATAAAACGGCCAGCGAATACTCGACCACCCGCCTCCAGGCGGATGCACCAGCAAGGCCACCACCGCATTGACCACCGGTGCCCCTGCAAACACAATCGACATCACCACACTCGGCGGACCTTTTGCCCCAAACGCCAGTAACACCCCCAATGCTCCAGCCGCGCCGACGATGCCCGCCAGCAGGGACCACCACAACCCGCGCGGTTCAAAATGCCAATCCGCCCCGCGCATCCACAAAATCGCCAATGGTGCCAGTACTGCTGTCAAAAAATACGCCAGCCCGACGAATAAAAACGCCTTGAACAAACCGTTGGACGCATCTTTCATGCCCATCCGCCCGGTGTGCAGAAACACCCCGTACAACCCCCAGCAGGCCACGGTCATCAGGGCGTAAATCACCCACCCCGCACCACCCGTGCCCGATACATTCGCCGCGGTCGTTGCTGTCATGCTCATTATATCTCCGATTAGAAAAAAGGGGATAAGTACATATATCAAGATTGTAAATGCATTATTTATAGAGTTTAATCGCAACGATATTATGTACTTATCCCCTTTTCTCACTCCCCCGTTCATACACCGCCAGTAGCTGCCCTGCCATCACGTCCATGTTAAACCGTTCCCGCACCGCGCGACACCCCTGCGCTCCCAGTGTGCGTGCCCTGGCCGGGTCAGCCAATAGTGCTCCCAATTTTTCCGCCAGGTCATCCGGGTCATCGGGATCGCACAACACCCCGCCACCGGTTTGAGTTAGTAATTCCGGGAACGCGCCGTGCCTGGGTTGCACCACGGGGACACCACAGGCCAATGCCTCCAGCACATACAACCCAAAGGCCTCACCATACGTCGCCGGCACACTCAGCACATCCAACCCTTGCAAAAATTTCACCTTTTCCGCCAAGTCCACATTCGGCTGCCAGGTCACCCTATCCAATAACCCCGCCTTGATCAGCTTGTTTTTTTGTTCATTGACATACCCTTCATCACCCTGCGTCATCGCCCCGGTAATCCTCAATTCGACATTCCGCACCTGCTGTCGCTGCATCAACTTCACATACGCATCCACCAACGTATGCAGTCCCTTGTCCGCACACATCCGCGCCAGGTAACCAATCACCAACTCCCCGTTCTCCCGTGCCGGTTCATCGCTGGCCGCATACAACTGTGTGTCGATGCCGTTGTACACGACATCAATCCTTGCGCTTGGCAGATGCAATCGCGCTGCCATGGTGTCCCGGTAATACCCGCTGATGGCAATCAGCCCATCAGCCTGCTGCGCCAATTCACTCAACCTTCCCCACGCTGCCTGGCGCAATTCCGCGGGCAAGCGATCGACAAACGTATCTTCCCCCTGCAACGTTGCCACCACTTTCACCCCCAGCCCTTCCTTCAACCGTGGCGCCAGCCCCAGCAGCATCGCATTGGACAACACCACCACGTCAGCTTTGGGTTGAGTCCGCAAATACGCCACCAGTCGGTCCAATTCCTTGGCTTGCCGACCAGCTGCCCCCGCCAGCATCGACAACATCAATTCGCCCTGCGCCTCCGGCGAAGTCAGGTGTGCCTTCTGTGCCACCTTGCATAACAACCCCGGCTGATCCAGCCACTGATCCAACCAGCGCGGGGTGACCCTGAACAGCTTCGATTTTTGTTGCAAATAAACATTCACGCCACCGAAGTAAACCTCCGACTCCGGCTGTGCCTCATCGGTCACCAGCGGCAAATACATCGGCACCAGCAGCACCTCATGCCCCAACCTTCGCAACACCTTCACCAATGCCAAATCGCGCAGACAACTGCCGCAGTGAAACGTGCCCGTCCCAGGGGTGATTTGCACAATCCGCATGATTGATCTCTGTATGCCCCCCTTCCCTCCGGGAGCGTTGAAAACCTGATCCGTAGCAGGGCTGGGGGCTAGTAGTTAGGGGCTGGGTTAATCCTCTGATGTTGTTTGTATTTCCCAGCACCCAGCTCTAAGCTCCAAACTCCAAACATTCAGTCCCATTCTGCTCTGTGGTAAATTCCGTTTTGACATTATTTCTCGCTTTGAAACCCATACACCTTGCCATCGTCAGCACCGACATACACCCACCCCAGGGCCACCGCCGACGAACCGACGATCGCCGCCCCGATCGTGTACGACCACACGAGCTTTCCATCCGCCAGGTTCACGACATACAACCGGCCATCGTCCGAACCAACGACCACCTTGTCGCCCACCACCACCGGCGAACTGTCGATTTTATTGCGCGCTGCAAACATCCATCGTCGCTGACCGGTAGCCTTGTCAAGCGCATGAAGCCGACGGTCACGACCTCCGAAAATCACCAACTCATCGGTCACCGCCGGCGACGAAAAATAGGGGAAGCTGCGATCACGATACGACCACATGATCGCCGGGTGATCCATCGCCTCATCGTTCGGTGTCTGGGCATGACTTGCATTGGCACGACCATCACCACCTTCGGTTTTTTGAGGTGCGCCAGGTTGTTGTGCAGTCTCTGTTATTTCATTCTCAATATTCGAAATTCGAAATTCGAAAATCGAAATGGGTTCTTTCACCTGTGAGGCAACTGCATCCAATCTCACCGCCACGAAACGGTTGTTGTACCCGCCGATGTAGGCCACTTCGCCATCGACCGCCGGTGACCCGGCAATCGGCCCGCCCAGATCGACCGTGAACAAAGGTATTCCGCTGATCGCACTGATCACATGCAGTTTGCCATCACACCCGCCCAGCACCAGCCGATCCCCTGCCACTGCCGGGGCACCGTTGATGTAGTTTTCGGTTTGAAACGACCATTGCAATTGTCCGGTCGCCAGGTCCAGTGCATAGACCTTGCTATCGTAACTGCCGAATACCAGACTGCGACGCTGTCCGTCGCTGCTGGTCCAAACGTTGGCGGAACCCAATATTTTGTCCTCGGCTGCGAACCGCCAAAGTTCACGCCCCGTGTCCGCCTGCAAGGCATACATCCGTCCATCCGCCGAGCCGACGTAAACCACTCCGTCAAACCACATGGGCGGCGCTTCGACTTCCATCTCCGTCACAAACGCCCACTTTTTCTTCCCTGATTTTGCATCCAGCGCATACACCTTGCCATCGTTCGAACCAATGAACAGCAACCCCTGCGCCACCACCGGCGACGACTTGACAGCCTTGCCCGTGGTGAACGTCCAACCCAACTTCATCGGTGTGGTCACCCTCGGTTCACTTGCCCCCACCACCCCGCGCAGACTCGCATCACCCCGAAAAATCGGCCAGGGGTCACCGCGCTTTTGGGCCGAGGGTTGTTGCGTCGGTTCCGATTGCACCTTGGCCGCTGTTGATGGAGCAACAGTCGCCGACGGATTCGACGACCCACCCCGCTGGCGATGTCCCCAAACCACCGCAAGCAGCAGTCCGACGATCACCAGCACGAAAATGAGTTTGCCTCTGGTCATTCTCATTAACTTTACGCCCAAGCGATGAGCGAAAAATATTAGCCGCTGAGAACGTAGAGATCGCAGAGAAGAACAATGCAAAGATTTTTCATCGCCAAGACGCCAAGTGAAGAAGGCGCCAAGCAGAAGGGGATGATGGATCCTGTTCAAACATCATGATCGATCAATGATTCGGAACGCCATCCATCTTCATGATTCATGATTCATGATCTTTGCATTCCTTGGTGTCTTGGCCTCTTGGCGACTTGGCGACTTGGCGTTCATGGATTTGGCCTAAGTCATCAATCTCATGACCGTTTGGATTCGCGTTCTCGAATACGTCGCTGAAAGCCCAAGGCGATGCACAACAGCCCGACGGTCGCCAGCAGAATGCCCAACCCGTACACCATCGTCGCCGGTGTGCCCGTCAGGTAAAACCGGCTGATGATGCGCACCATCACGATGCCCGTCAGCGCCAACGCTCCACCGAGAATGTAGTAATTGCGCAACATGGGTGGCCTGTAACAATACTGTGTTTTTGACCGTCAAGCGCGGGCGAGGTCATGGTAAAATGCAGGTTGGCGCATGTGTGAAACCAACCCTTCAACCTTGACCGCCGACCAACGCCTTCTGTTGTTACAGGTGGCCAGGCAGGCGATCGACTTTGGCCTAACCCAAGGCTCGCCCCTGCCAATCAATGCCAGCGACTATCCCTCGCCGTTGCAAACCCAGCGCGCCTGTTTCGTGACGTTGCATCGACGCGGCGAGTTATGTGGTTGCATCGGCTCACTGGAACCCCGCAGGTCGCTGGTGGAAGATGTGGCCCATAACGCCCATGCTGCCGCGTTCGAAGACCATCGTTTTGCCCCCGTGCAACCCGGTGACCTGCCCGACCTGACGATTCACATTTCGATTCTGTCGCCCGCGCAGCCGATGTCGTTCACCAGTGAAGCTGACCTGTTGCAGCAACTGCGCCCCGGGGTCGATGGGTTGATTTTGGAGGAAACCACTGGACTGGGGGGCGGTCGTCGTCGCGGAACCTTTTTACCAGCGGTGTGGGAGACGTTGCCGGAGCGGGAAACCTTTTGGCGACACTTGAAGCGCAAAGCCGGCTTGCCTGAGGATTACTGGTCCAACACCCTGCGTGTGCTGCGCTACACCGTCGAATCGGTGGCGTAAAGAAGGGTTCGCGTTCATGATTGGATCGCACTTGTCATCACCACGCCTGATCTTCGTGGCTCTGCACGAAGATCAGGATGGTTTGCAAACCACCAACACATTCACATTTGCGACTGATCCAACCATCACTCAATGCCCCGCCTCATAACAACTCCACCATCGTCAAAAACCGTTGCATGCGCTGCCGAAGCCCGCGTGTCATGGTCTTTTGCAGGCCCCAGAACAAAAACGGCGGCCAGAGTACATGCATGATCTGCATCATCTGCAAACTCTGACCGCGGATGCGTGCCTGCGGATGCTCCGCCACCGCCACCCACAAAAATACACCCAGCCCGACGATCGCCATCGGCTCAACGATCAGCCAAATGCGCATGATCGAACCCAGCCAACCCCCCGGCTGATTACCGACATCAGCAGGTGTGCCCTGCGCATCCCTATCACCGCCCTTGACTTGCCGCACCGTCAGTTGACAACCTTGCTGGTGGGCAGCAACCTCGACGTGCAAATCCGTCTTCCAAGGCGACGACAGATGAAACACTGCATGCTGCTTGTCGCCGCCGATGAGTTCCCACATCGGTTCCTGCAGCGCTGCTGCCTTGGGTAGCAAGTTACGCACCTCTTCAGCCGTTTTGCCCGTGATGACTTGGGTCAACGACAACCCCCGTTCACGTGGTCGAAAAAACAGCCACAGTGACAGCGCCAGTAACCAAATGAATAGCCCCGCCACCCCGATGCACACGATCAGTAGCTTGGCTTGATCGGGGGTGAGTTGGAGAGAGGAACGCATCAGTCTTGTTGATCCCTGCGAATGATTTTCACAGGCCAAAGATGTCGGGGTAGCTTCATCGCTTCCATGTAAGCCGGGTTCGAACGAATCACTTCCATCCTCAATTGCTCAATCATCGCCAGCTTTTCGCTGGGGCTCATATTCGCGTACTTAAGTAAATCCGCTTCCTTGTGCGACTTGAATACCCGGACCTTCATGTTGCGTCGTTTGGGTTTCATAGCACCCCAATTTTACCACCCATCACCGGCTCTTTTTCTTGCGCTGTTTGAACTTGGGTTTGTTGTCCTGCACCTTGGCCGGAGGCAAGCCGGGCATCCCGCCGCCGGGGCCGCCCAGGGCACTTAAATCCATCGGCGACAACCCGGCCATGGCCTTCATGCGCGACAACATGCTCATGCTCGCCATCTGCTTGCCCATCTGTGCCACCATGCCAAAGCCCTTGACCAGGTGGCTGATGTCTTCCGTCCTTGTGCCTGATCCGCGTGCCACCCGGCGCCGACGTGAGTTGTCCAGTTTGTCCGGGTCCTTGCGTTCATCGCGGGTCATCGAACAGATCATCGCCTCCGTGCGATCGATCTGCGACTCATCCATATTCAAATCTTTGAGCTGATTGCCGATGCCCGGCAA
This sequence comes from uncultured Phycisphaeraceae bacterium, assembly GCA_964427135.1. Classification (GTDB taxonomy): domain Bacteria; phylum Planctomycetota; class Phycisphaerae; order Phycisphaerales; family Phycisphaeraceae; genus JAJXSS01. The sequence continues at coordinate 7,630 of CAYRTH010000073.1, read as the reverse complement.
CATGCCCAGCAAATTTTTCATCGGCCCCATCTTGCGGATGCTGCGCAGCTGATTCAAAAAATCGTCCAGCGTCATCTTCCCCTTGGCGATTTTTTCCTGCAACGCAGCCGCCTCCTCCTCGCTCACCTGTTCCTGCGCTTTTTCCACCAGGCTGACCACATCGCCCATGCCCAAAATGCGCGAGGCCGCCCGCTGGGGGTGAAACTCTTCCAAGGCATCGAGCTTTTCACCCACCCCGATGAACTTGATCGGCTTGCCGGTGATCTGTCGCACCGATAACGCCGCCCCGCCTCGGGTGTCCGAGTCGAACTTGGTGAGTATCACGCCATCCAGTTCAAGTTGATCGTTGAAGGCTTTGGCGCTGTTGACCGCATCCTGTCCCGTCATCGCGTCGATCACCAGCAAAATATGGTGTGGCTGAACCGCTTGATTCACCTGACGCAATTCCCCCATCAACTCATCGTTCACATGCAAGCGACCAGCCGTGTCGAGTATGAGCACATCCGCCTGTTGCGAACGAGCTGCCTGCACCGCATTACGCGCCACGGTGACCGCAGCCCCGACCGCTTTGCCGTATTCAGCCACCTTGTCGGGTTCAGCATAAAACAGCACGCGACCTGAACCCGGCGCATCGTTTTGTACCTGACCAGCCAATACTTCCAACTGGTGCACGGCTGCGGGGCGCTGCAGGTCCGCTGCCGCCAGCATCGTCTTCAATCCTTTTTTCTTGAAATAGGCTGCGAGCTTGCCGCAGGTCGTGGTTTTGCCCGAACCCTGCAAGCCCGACATCATCACGATCGTGGGGCCGGGTGACACGAGCATCAGCCCGGCATCGCTGGACGAAACTTCGTCGGCTTCCTCCGCCGACCCGGCCATGGTGGTGACCAGTTCGTCGTACACGATTTTGATCATCTGCTGACCGGGTTCGACCGACTCGAGCACCTTGGCGCCCAAAGCCTGTGTCTGCACCCGTTCGCAGAATGATTGCACCACCTGATAATGCACATCGGCTTCCAGCAGCGCGGTGCGCACCTGTTCCATCGCCTGACGCACATTGCCTTCGGTGATTTTGCCGCGACCCGAAAGCGTGCGCAATACGTCATTAAACTTGTCGGTTAGGTGTCCAAACATGAGGGCATGATACCGCAGATGGATCATGGAGGAAGTGGCCCAGTGGCCAAGTGTAGGAACCAAGCCGGGAACGAATCGCCGCCCCCGTGGGGCATGTTGACGCCGTGCCCTTTAGGGCCGGATGTTCAAATGTGACATTCGGGGCTAAAGCCCTCGGCGTCATCGACTGCCCCCACAACGCCGGTTACTGTGGCACACGGTCGTGCCACAGGCACCCCATATTCATCCGACGCGACTTCACCAGCGCAGCAATCGGTGACCCGCCAACGCACCGATGATGACGGCTATCGCAATGCCCGTGACGTACCAGATGCCGACGAAGGCGGGTTGGTCGATCCGGCAACTCATGCCGTACACCACCGCGGCGCTCATGCCGCCCAACGCCCCCAGGCACGCCCCTGCCAACACGGGTCGCGTGGCTGCACCGCGTCGCGCATAGCCCCACAACATCACCAGCCCCGGCAGCGACAAGAGCGGTATCGATATCACACACTTCATCGCCAACCAAGTCGTTACGCTTTCCAGCCCCTGCATCACCAAACCGGTGATGATGAAACCAATGACCCCCAGCCCCGCAGCCACGAGTAAACCCCCGGCCCAGGCGCTGACCTTCCGACCGGGAATCATCGCATCCCTGGCCAGCAAGCCAAAACCCATCAGCCCCAGTACAAACGGCCCGACTTTCAGCAGTGAAAACAAATGCAATGTCGGGTCCCCGGCAAGGAGTCGGTTCCCCAGCATCAGCCAGGCCAGCATCAACATGATGACGAAGCCCGAAAGCAACCATCGCCACAGGCCAAAGTGCCGTACCTTGGGGGCGGGTTTCAAGTCGTTCACGAGGGTGTCGATCAAGGGCTGGCTCATGATGATGGTTGCCGCACTTTCTGCGCCAGGGTTTTCAATCCGCGATGCACATTCACCTTCACCCATGACAAGCTGCGTGAAAGTTTGACCGCCGCCTCCTGCACACTCAACCCTTCCAGCTTGACCGCGCGAATCACCTGCGACTGTTCACGGGGCAGCGCGGCCAGCAGTTTTTCCACCTGTTCACGATTTTCACCGGTCAGCGCCTGGTTTTGGGTCTGCGTGGGCATTGCCACATCATCGGCCAGGTCGGTTTCACGCAAGCGCTGTCGATGACGATAAAAGTCGATGCGTTTGTAGCGGGCGATGGCAGCCGCCCAGGGCATGAATGGTTGTGCAGGGTCGTAGGTATGTCGTTTCTGATGAATCGCCAGCAAGGTTTCCTGCATCAGGTCGTCGGCATCGGCGCTCGAGCAATGCTGGGCGTGCAAAGCCCGCAACCATGGGCCGATGGCTTCGAGCAACTGCCGATAGGCGGTCGTGTCCCCGGCCAGGGCCTCACGCATCCAAGTTCGACATTGCTCGTCCACCACCATCATTCGTTGCCCCTGACGTTTTGGTTACATCCATTGTAGAGCCAGACAAAACTGTTTTACACAGTGATACAAAGTAGCTGGGGGCTAGGTGCTCGGCAGATGGGTCACCAATGCCTTTTAACCCAACCCCCAACCCCTATCCACTCTGTGGCCTCTGAGACCTCTGTGTTGAATATCTGTTTGATGGGCTGCTCAAAAAATTTATCGCCATGTAACCTTCGCAACGTTGCTGGCGAATAAATGGGTGAAGCTGCTTCAATCGTGTTCGCAAATCCAACCGAGTTCACCCAACGTTCAAGGAGATTCAACATGACCGGTTCTCTGCAAGCCAAATCAATCGTCGTCCTGATTCTTTCCCTGGCCTCATTGCTGGGCGTGTTCACCCTGCAACAGTCCGTGGCTGAAGATAAAGCCTCGGCCCTGCGACCCTACGACGCCAAGGCTGTCGAAAAGGCGCAGGAACAGGGCAAGCCCGTGCTGCTGGTGTTCAGCAAGAAAGGCTGCTCGGTCTGCGCCCGGCAGGATCGCACCCTGGAAAGCCTGCTCGAAGACGGAAAGTGGCAACAGGTGAACGCTTTCAAGGTGGATTACGACAAGGAAGCCGACCTGAAGAAAAAGCATGGCATCACCAGTCAGAGCACGCTCGTGGGCTTCCAGGGCAAGGACGAAACCAAGCGAGTCACCGGCGAAACCAACCGCGAAAAATTGCAGGAATACCTCAACCAGGCTTTCGGTTCGTAATCAACCTGCAAGACGGACAACCTTTGACAACCTCACGCGCCCGCAGTCAGGGATTGAATTCCCCTGCGGGTTTTTTCATCCAAACGTTTTCAATCCAACCTCGAAACCAACGCAAGGAGAATCATCATGGCTGCCTCATTACTCATCGGTGCCAGTTACCTGGCGGGTTTGCTGGTCAGTGTGTCGCCCTGTGTATTGCCCATCACACCGTTGATCGTCGGCGGCGCAGCTGCGAAAAATCGCTGGGGACCTGCGGTCATGGCCGGCGGACTGGTTGCCGCCTTCACCACCCTGGGTGTCATCGTCACTGCACTTGGCCCGGCCTTGGGTTTATCGTCCGAGCTCATTCGCAACACCGGGGCAACGTTGCTGCTGCTGGCGGGTCTGGCGATGCTGTTACCCGTCGGCAGTGCACTGAGCGGGCGATTGCTGGGTCGATTGGCGGGGCAGGCTGGTGCACTGTCCAGCCAACTCAACGGGTCATCATCGCTCTGGGCGCAATTCGGCATCGGGGCGTTGCTCGGTGCGGTGTGGGCCCCCTGTGCAGGTCCGGTGCTCGGCGGAGCCATCGGATTGGCAGCGCAAGAAGGACTCAACCTGCAAGCCACGCTGCAAATGCTGGCCTTCGGATTGGGCACGGTCACGCCACTGCTGGCCATCGCTTACGGGGCAAGGCAATTCATGATCAAAAATCGCAAGCGCATTTTGCAATGGGGCGGATACGCCAAGCCGGTGTTCGGGGTGATCCTTCTGGCGGCGGGCGTGCTGGTGCTCAGCGGGTTGGACGCAGAGATTCAGGCCTTCGCCGACAGCCTATTGCCCCAGTGGTTCACCCATACGATCACGTCGATTTGATGGCGCATTCCGTCGCGGCATGGCTGACGCTGAATTTTTTAGCCCTGGATTTATCTCAAACATCCGGCCCTAAAGGGCACGGCGTCAAAAACATGTATGCCACTGGCAGCTTGTCTGCCGGTGCCCCTGCCGATGAATCATCATCCCGCCTGCGCCAGTTCATGCGCCCGGCGGAAAATTTCCGTGCTGATTTCCGGCATCGGGTAGTGGCGTTTGAGGAAGTCGCGCAACTGATCGCGCTCCGCCACGCGAAAGTAAACAATCGGTTTGAGTCGATTGGCGGCAAAGGTCACCGCCCGTGCCAACCGTTCCCGCGAAGCAGCGATGAGCAGTTCGCCCGACGGTTCAAAACGCAAGGGCAGAATTTCAAACTGCCAGGCTTGCCGACGATTAATGAGTTTGAGCACCCGCACATCCACCTGTTCCTGACGCAGGTCGATTTCACCAGTGAGGTGACAATATTGCTCGATCCACGCTTCTTCAATGGTTTCGACCGCGACCTCAAATAACTGCTCAGCCAGTACGCCAAAGGGCAGACGCACCTGTCGCTGACGATCGAGTATTTCCAGCACCTGCTGCTGGCTGAGGATGCCGCGACGTACCATGATTTCACCGATTCGAATGCCGTTGGGTTGAACGATCACGAGGGTTACTCCCCAAAAAAAATATTCGTGGGCTGGTCGGTCAGGGTGTGGGTTGATTCGTCTGACATGAACAGCATCGGCGCAGCTTGATTCGGAATTGATCAATCACGCCAGGGGATCAGTGAATCACAGTGAGCGGTGACGTTTAATCGGCCTGCGGTAGTTGGGCGTACTGCATCAAAAAACAGACTGCTTTGAAGTTCAGTCGTGAAGATGAAAATGGTTTGACAAACAGCAACTGACGCCGAGGGCTTTAGCCCCGGATTTATCTCAATCATCCGGCCCTAAAGGGCACGGCGTCTCAATCATCTGTGCCAACGTCACCCAGCGGTTGTGTGCCACTGGCAGCAAGCTGCCAGTGGTACCCGACTTTTTCGCTCATTTGGCGCGCAGTCATGACGCTGACACGACGGTTTGCATGTTTATCAGGCAAACTCGCATACACATAAAACTGGACCATAATTATCGTAAATATTGACGCAATAAAGATATATGGATATTTTGTATCCTCAATGTCCGTTGGGCATCTTCTTTGCCATACACAAAGACGATGCCGGGTGAGTTTGGCCGGTTGTGAAAAAGGGGTTGGTTCCAGCGACGCACATTCAGGGAGTTCAACATGATGGTTTGTCCAAGCGGGAGGGTAGCCGTCTATCTTGCGATTCTGTGCACGTTCACCTTGAGCGCGATCAGTCTGGCTCAAACCGGTCACGTTGCTGCTAGCGTCACCGACACTGGCGTTGCTGCCACCGTCAACAGTGTTACGGAAGCGGCGCCCGTCGTCGTGGCCCAAGCACCTGCCACCAACGATTCGGGCGCCACCGCCTGGATGCTCACGTCCACCGCCTTGGTGCTGCTCATGGTCCCCGGACTGGCGCTTTTCTACGGCGGACTGGTCCGCACCAAAAACGTGCTGGGCACCATGATGCACAGCTTCGCCGCCATGGCCATCATCGGCGTGCTCTGGGCGGTCTGTGGTTACTCCATGGCCTTTGGCCCCAGCGTGCTGGGCGGGTGGTTCGGCTGGAGCTGGGACTATTTCCTATTACGCGGCATCGACGAAAGCATGATGGCGGATTATCACATCCCCGAATACGTTTACGCCATGTTTCAAGGTAAATTCGCCATCATCACCCCGGCCCTGATTGCCGGTGCGTTTGCCGAGCGCGTGAAGTTCAGGGGTTACTGCCTGTTCATCGCGTTGTGGGCGATACTGATTTACAACCCGCTGTGTCACTGGGTGTGGGCAGCCGACGGATTTTTGTTCAACCTCGGCGCCAAGGGCGCGATCGACTTCGCCGGCGGAACGGTGGTACACATTTCATCAGGCGTGAGCGCGCTGGTGTGTGCGTTGTACCTGGGTTCGCGTCGTGGTTACCCCGGCACAGCCATGCACCCCAACAGTTTGGTGTTGACGCTGCTGGGTGCGGGTTTACTATGGGTTGGCTGGTTCGGGTTCAATGCCGGGTCATCGGTGGCCAGTAATCTGCAAACGGCGCAGGCTTTGACGGTCACGCAGATCGCTGCGTCGGCTGGGGCCTTGGCGTGGATTTTGATTGAAGCCCTGCACCATGGCAAAGCGACAAGTTTGGGGTTGGCATCGGGTATTTTGGCCGGGCTGGTGGTGATCACTCCCGCGGCTGGGGTCGTGCAACCGGCTGGCGCCATCGCCCTGGGCTTCATCGCCTCGATCATTTCGTACCTGGCGATTCAGATGAAAACCAAGCTCGGCTACGACGACAGCTTGGACGTATTCGGCATACACGGCGTGGCAGGCATGACCGGTGCCATCACCCTGGTGTTTTTCATTCGACCTTCGTGGTGGACCTCGGCTCAGGAAGAAGTGGCCGGTTGGGGCTTGTTGCAGCAACTGGGCGTACAGGCGGCGAGCGTGGGCATCACCGTGGCCTATGCGGGGATATTAACGCTGCTGTTGGTCGTGCTGGTGGACAAGACCGTGGGCTTCCGCATGGACGACAAGGGCGAATCGGCGGGCATGGATCACGCCCTGCACGGCGAACATGGCTACGGGTTGCTGAATTTGAATTGAATTCATGTTGTTTAGATCAGAGCCACGAGCGGAAGCGAGTGGTTCTTCAAAGTACCGCTTACTACCGTGCGCGGCTCCGAAAGAAAGTTGACATATTCACCCATTCAACGAATAACGACCATGAAACTCATCACTGCGATCATTCAGCCGGACAAACTCGACGATGTGCGTGAAGCGCTCATCAAAGCCGAGATCACCCGCATCACCGTCAGCCGATGTACCGGTCACGGGCAGGCTCAGGGGGGCATGGCGGCGGAAGAGCTGTACCGTGGTCAACAGGTGATGCCCAACCTGCTGCCCAAAGTCAGATTGGACATCGCGTGTAACGATGCGTTCGTGGAAATCGCCATTGGCGCCATTTTGCAGGCAGCCCGGCACGGTCAGGGCGAAATCGGCGATGGAAAAATCTTTGTGACGCCGTTGGAAGAATGCATTCGCATCCGCACCGGCCAGCGCGGCGGACAAGCCATTTGAATTTCGAATGTCGAATTTCGAATTTCGAATTTGTTTAGCGCTGACGCTTTGCGTCGGCGCATTGCTGCCGATCAAAACACATGCTTCATAGCCGCGGGTGGCAACCCGCGGTCGATTCGTCGTTTTCCGCCTGATCCATCAATCAACTGAAAAATAGAGCAATTCGCATAATTCATTGGAATAGGCATTGCCATGCTCCGTCCCCTCTCCCTCCGGGAGAGGGTTAGGGTGAGGGCGTGTAACGTGTCTGTATAATGCTTGGTTTGTTGATTTATCTGAATTGCGCCCTCACCCGGCCTCGCAGACTCGGCCACCCTCTCCCGGAGGGAGAGGGG
>CAYRTH010000072.1:8092-15010 GCA_964427135.1 uncultured Phycisphaeraceae bacterium | reverse complement strand
AAACAACGTGCCCTCGGCTGGTTGCGTCGCACTCAAAACCACCCGCAGCGCCACCGTTTGCCCACGCCTTGCTTCTGTCGGGCTGATGACGCTTTCGACCATCACTTCCCGGTCCAGCCGATAGTCCAGCGGCACGACATCAATCGGTATGCCAGCCGCCCGTGCCTCATTCACCGCGGTCATCACACTGCCCTGTCCGCCCGCCTGATCATGCACCGTGTCATTGCCATCCCAAAACAGCACAATCCGCCTGCTGCTATCCGCAGGGAACATCGCCATCGCCAAACGCAAGGCTGCTGCCGTGTCCGTGCCATCGAGCGGGTTTTGCATCGCTCCCTGGTCTTCGAGGTTATGAATACTGGGCAAAGCCCGTACTGCGGGGCGACCATCAAAGGTGATCAGCCCCAACCGATCATCGGGGCGTCGCTCTTGTTGTGCTTGTTGTAAAAATTGTTTTGCCCAGCGATCCACCGACTCCGGTTGGGTTGAAGTGCCCTCCATCGGCGGACGAAAAAACCGTTGCACCGATTCCGACTGGTCCACCACCGCCACGACCGTCAGCTCCGCATGGCGTTGCACCAGTTCCAGCCCCGACAAAATCATCACCAGCAGCACCAACCCCGCCAACCGCACTCCGATGGCGGTCCAACGTCGCCCCGCTTCCAACGTGGTCAGATTGCGCCAACCCAGCCACAACATCGGCACTGCCAATAGCAGCAGCCAAAGGTTCCCGGGTTGATCAAAGCGAAACATGGTGTATGCATCTTAGCGGATGCCCTTGCCCGCGTGGTTACTTTCGCTGTCTCACGGTTCCGTATAGCCGCGGGTGGTAACCCGCGGTCATGCTGAACTCAGGGTCACCGTCCCGTGCTCCTGATCGACCCACCATCATCATGCCCGTTACACCCGTCACACCCATAACAGCCGGACCAGCAAACCCGCATTCATTTTGACTCAACGTTGGCACATGAAGCTTCCATATCTTTTATTTGAAGACACCCGCTGTGAGTCAGCCTTGATGATTCACGCGGGTGCCTCAAAGGGAATCCACGGGAATCACCACGACACGGATGAAGAACTGAGCCCAACCGGGCGGGGTGGTTGTTACAGGAGCCTTGACCATGATGATGATGTCAATGTCGATCACGACCCTGCTTCGCCGACCGCGTCCGCGTCCCTGACCTTGTTGAAAACGTTGAATCGTCTGCGTGATTTGACAACACAAACTGACTCACGCAACGGCTCAATTGACGGATATTCCCTCGCCCTGGATTGGGTCTCGCTCCGGCTGCCTCCCCGGACGAGGCCCATTTTTTCTTTTGATAAATGACTCGCGCGTGAGTTGTCTTAAATCCGACGGCTTCAGCAGCGGGTCGTCCCGCTAAATTCGAAATCCGAAATTCGAAATCCAAAATTCCACATTATCCATCATCCATTCTTTCTTCCCAGAACACACACCAAAAAACTTGCCGTCACCCCGATCGGCATCCACCACGTCCAGGCCAGTTTCATCGGCTCGCCAAACACCTTCGCGCTCCACCACGACAGCGTCCGATCCTGCAACAACGTAATCACCACCACGCCTGTGACCAGCGCCAATAACACCGAAATGTTGTTACCCCGCCGTGTGAACAGTGCCGTCAGAAACACCCCCAACATGCCCGCGAACGCAAACGTCATTACCCCCAACGCAAAATCCAAAAGCGTCTTTGACTTGGGGTCGTAAATGATCGCGCAGTAAATCGCAAACAGCACCGTCGCCCCGCCCAGCAGCATCACCGCCACCTTCGGTGCACCACTGGCGGTCTTTTCATCCACCGCATACCCCAAACGCTTTTTCATCGGCAACCACAAGTCCGCAATCAAACTCGAAGCCATCGCATTGATCGCTGAGTCCAAACTGCCCTGCGCCACCGCAAAAAAACCCGCAAACGCCAATCCCGCCACGATCGGCGGAAGTTCATTAGCCAAAAAAATCGGATAGGCCGCCTGCACCCCACCCTCCGGTACCACGCTCGGCGCCCCCGCCCCCATGATGTCAGGCCGTTGGTAGTAAATCCACAAAAGCAGCCCCACGATCATGAACAACATTACCACCCCGATGCCCACAAACTGCGCCCCGATCACCGACCTTGCTCCGTGTTTGACCGATCGTGACACCATGAACCGCTGGGCAAAATCATGATCGACCCCGTAAGCCGCCACGTTCAAAAACACCACCCCGAACACCGCCGACCAAAACGTGTAAGGCTTGCTCCAGTCCCACGACCAATCCCAAAAATGCAGCTTGCTCGTGGTCGCACTCGTGCCCGTCCCCGGCGTTGCCAGCGTTTGATAAATTTCCGGGATCGACAGCGGTATCTTGTAAAGCAATAACCCGATCGACAACAGCACTGCGAAAACCACCAGCGACAATTGCACCGTGTCCGTCCAAACCACCGCGCGAATGCCCCCCAAGGTTGTGTAAAACGTGCCGATGACGCCGATCAGACCAATGGCGATCACCAATTGCCCGGTCGTCGGTTGATGCGTTCCAAAAATCAATAAACACAACGGTATCGCCGCCAGAAACAGCCTTGCCCCCGAGGCCAGTAATCGGCCGAATAAAAACATCAGCGACACGGCCGTGCGCGACGTAGGCCCGAATCGCTGCGCCAAATAACCATAAATCGTGATCGTGCCCGCCTGGTACAGTTTGGGCACAAACAAAAAACCGACGATGAACACCGCCAGAAACCCGCCCAGGTTCAAAATCAGGTACGACAAATCACCACGATAGGCCTGGTCCGGCGCCCCGATAAACGTCGCAGCCGAAAGCGCCGACGCCACGATCGACACCGCCAATGCCCAGCTCGGTAAATTGCGTCCGCCCAGAAAAAAACTTTCCGCGTTGGCGTCACGCTTGCCCGCCCATAACGCAATACCGATCATCGCCAGCCAGTAAATCACCACCACCGCCCAGTCGAGGGTGCCGAAAGTGGCAACGGTCAAAGGTATGGTTTGGTTCAATGGCAAAAATGATGGTCCCATGTCGATCAATTTCGAATGTCGAATGTCGAATTTCGGATTGAATAAATTCGAAATCCGAAATCCGACGGCTTCAACAGCGGGTCATCCCGCTAAATCCGAAATTCAAAATTCCTTCACCCTTTCACCGCCCCGGCCAGCAACCCCTTTTGCATCCACCGTTGCATCAGCAAAAAGAAGAGCACCATCGGAAGCAGCGCCAGCGCTGACCCCGCATAAGCGTAGCGAACATTGGTCGCAAACACACCCAGCAACTGATTGAGTGCCACGGGCAGGGTGTAATTGTGCTGCTCCTGCAACACCACCAGCGGCCAAAGCAGGTTCGACCACGCCCCGATCACGCTGAACACCGCCAGCGTCGCCAAAGTTGGTTTGGCCAGGGGCAGCATCACGTGCCACCATATTTGCAGAGCATGCGCCCCGTCCATGCGGGCGGCTTCCTCCAATTCACGCGGAATGCTCGCAAACGCCTGCCGACATAAATACACCCCAAAAGCGGTCACCGAAAACGGCAGCACCACCGCCAGTAACGTGTCATAAAGCCCCATGCCCACGATCGTGCGAAACACCGGCACCAAAATCACCTGTTCAGGCACCATGATCGTCGCCAGCATCAACATGAAAATCACCTGCCTGCCGCGAAATTGCATGCACGCCAGGGGGTATGCCGCCAAGGACGCAAGCACCACATTCAACCCCGCCTGCGCAGCGGTGATGATGATCGAATTGATGATCGGGCGCAGTAATTGTGCCTCGCTCCAAGCCCCCCTGAAATTATCAAGGGTCAATTGTGAGGGTGTCGGCAATTGCGACAGTGACAGCGAAGCAGGTGACAGCGCGATCGCAAACAACCAGATCGCCGGCCCGACCGCCAACAGCGCCAGCAGCACCGCCAGGCTGTACATGCTGATCGAAAGCAAAATGGGCCGATTGTTTTTCAAAATGATCCCTTCATCCGGTCGCATCTTTTCCGTGTGGCACCGCCGCCCTCGGCGGTGGGTTTGTAAAGCGGCGGATGGCATCCGCCGTCTTTATTGGAACCGTTCATTCAACTTTCACCGGATCGAACGTACCGCCGATGCCATCGGCGGCTTTATTCACCCAGCCGTGGGCGGCTGGGCTACAACAGACGCGATAAATCGCGGCGCTAACCAAAAGCGCCGACGCAAAGCGTCCGCGATAAACAAATTCGAAATCCGAAATCCGACATTCGAAATTTTCATCTTCCCTCTCCGCTCAATTTCAACTGCACCATCGAAAACGCCAGCACCACCAAAAACAGCGTCACGCCCACGGCACTGGCCAACCCGTAATCGCCCTGTTCAAACGCGATGTCGTAAATCAGCGGCACAGCCGTCTGATGCGACAAGGGCGCCCCTTTGATCGTCACATAAAGTTCCTCAAACACCTTGAGCGCGGAAATGCTCGAAATGATCGTCACCAGAATCAGCACCGGTTGCAACGCCGGCAACGTCACATGACGAAAAACACCCCATCGTCCCGCACCGTCGATCGCAGCCGCCTCTTCCAATTCCCTGGGCACCGCCAGCAGCCCGGCTAAAAACACCATCATGTAATACCCAAAACCCTTCCACAAAGTCACCAGCATCGCGCTGGCCAGCGTCCATGGCCGTTCACTGAGCCAGTTCACGCTCGTTAACCCCAACGTTTCCAGCCAACGATTCAGCAGCCCCGCATCTTCATTGAGCAATAATCGCCAGGCTATCGCAGCCACGATCGTCGGCGTCACCACCGGCAAAAACAAAAGCGCCCGCAACCCCCCCAACCCACGCAGCCCCGAATGCACCACCATCGCAGCCAACAAACTCACGCCCATCAGCACCGGCGTCACCAGCAAATACAAAAAACTGTTGCCCAGACACAGCCAAAATAATCGATCCGACAGCAGCCGTTGATAATTTTCCAACCCCACAAACTCAGGCCCGGCAAACGCCGTGTACGAGTTGAACGAGTAATAAATCACCTGCCCCATCGACGCCAATACAAACACCCCCAGCACCACCATCGCCGGCAACATGAACACATACGGCGTCCACGTCCGATACGGCCTGAGCTTGCCCTGAGGTTGTGGTGTATTGTGATTCATACTTTCAGACAAACTGCTTACATCAAAAGGTTGTTTGCTTTCTCCTATTGACTTGACTTGGTTCCCTCTCCCTTCGGGAGAGTCGAAGATTCGCCGTGGCGAAGGCTAGGGTGAGGGCGCATCTGGCAACTTCACCATCAAGGTCCGCCCTCCCCCGCCTCGCCGCGACCGCTCGGCCCCCTCTCCCGGAGGGAGAGGGGGTTTACTTGGCCACTTGACCACTCGACCACTTGGCCACTTCCTCTTCTTGCGGCAACGCTTCCAACCCCACCGGTTTTGCTGCATCCAATAACTGATTCCAACGGGTTTGAATTTCGCCCAATGTCGTTTCCACCTCACGGCCTTCCAGCAACGCAGCCTTGATGTTTTCGTTGAACACCCGCCGCATCGCCGGCCAGGGTTCGATCGTCGGAGTGAACGCCACCGCCTCACGCAAGGCTCGTGCCGACTGCCAGCGCGCCTGTACCAGTTTGTCTTTTTCGCCTGCCAGGGCCTGCGCCCAGTTTTCACCATCACCCATCACCGGCTGAAAATGGGCATCTTCCAAACTCGCCGACGTGCTGGGCAGTATGTTGACGATTTTGCCAAACGCCAGTTGATGCGTCGCACGGGTGACATATGCCGCCAGCTTGGCCGCCAGTTCCGGGTGCTTGCTTTGCCTTGTGACCCCCAGCAGCATCACCGCCACATGCGCGCGACCCAGTTCCCCGGTGATGGGGCCAAGCACTTGCGTGTGCTGGTAAATGTTGGGGGCTGCGTCCTTGACCCGCACCAAAAAATTGGCCCCCACCTGCACGCACGCAATCTGCCCATCCTGATACAGCCGAACCAGGTGCGCATGCCCGCCGGTGGCCGCCTCGCGTGGCAACGCCCCCTCCCGGTACAAGGCCACCCAATCACGCACCATCGCCACGATCGCCGGGTCCAGCAAATTGGCCTGCAAACGATCAGTTCCCTTGGCCACCAGCATCGGCAAACCGTCGGCCAGCATCATCACCGGCAGTTCCGATTCCTGCCCCAACGACATCGAAAATAAAAACTTGCCCGTCTGCTTGTGATACTGTCGCGCCTGTGCACGCAACGTCTTCCAATCTCGGCCAACGGTCTCCACCTTCAACCCGCCTTGCCCCAAAAGTTCGCTGTTCACCAAAGTAACCGACGTGGTCAAATACCAGGGCACCGCCTGCCACTGATTTTGTAGCAAGGCCACGCGCAACACGCCGGGCAAATATTCACGTTTCACTTGCTGACTCAAATGAGGGGACAAATCCAGCATCGCCCCCAGCGACGCAAAGCGGGCAAAATCACCATCGGAAAGGTTCACCACATCGGGCGCCCGTCCCGCGGCTGCCGAGGCCACGAGTTTGCGACCCATGGCTTCAAAGGGCACATCCACCCACACCACTTTCACCCCCGGGTTTTCTTTTTCAAACCCGTGGCATAAATCTTCCATGTACGTCGTGAAACGCGGACGCAAAGCCAGCGTCCACAATTCCAGTTCAATCGTGCCATCGGTGGAGGATGATGTTTTGCGATTACACCCGCTGACTGACAGACACATCATCATCAGCAGGTTCAGAAAAAATCGTCCACAGAAGCGTTGCATGATGGGTCATTGTGCGCCGGGGTTGATGAAATGTCGATGGGGGAAGGGTGGTTGTTTCCAAGTGTGTATGGTGGATGACGCCGTGCCCTTGAGGGCCGGATGATTGTGTGCCCCTTCATGGTGAACGAATCATCATCGTTGAACCGCGCAGATATCCGGGGCTAAAGCCCTCGGCGTC
>CAYRTH010000072.1:0-7992 GCA_964427135.1 uncultured Phycisphaeraceae bacterium | reverse complement strand
CCGGGGCTAAAGCCCTCGGCGTCTGTTGTTGTGCTTACTGAATCACACCCAAGCTCGGTCGTAAACTGCCAGCAGACTTCAGTTGAAATTCGGGTCGTTGGGGGACCACATGCTATCGAGTGTGCTAGTACCGGTGCTCCAATCGCGCACCAGGTCATCGAGTTTACGCAGGGACGCATGGCCATCAATATAGCTCAGATGCATCGCACCACCCTGTTGCGGGGCAAAGGCATTTTTGTTCTGGTGATGACGGGTGAAATCCAGTTGCGTCGGGGCGTTACCACCGGGGGGATAACGGGTGGCATTGAGTGTCGGAGTACCCAACCCGCCACCTGCGCCAAATCGTTTGCCCACCGGTGTGGCAGTAGCATCCGACGGCGGCATGCCAATAGTTGCTTGGCTGAACCACCTAGTGACCCCGTTGACCGTCGCGGGATTTGTTGACCATGCCTCACCCAGCAAAATCAATTTCGAACCCGGTACGGCATCGGCTGTAAATAACTGGCCGCGATTGGCGCTGGGCAGGGCTGGCGGATTGCTGATCTGGCTGCTGGCAAAAACGTTCATGGCGTAACTGCGTGCCGCGGCTTCTCGATCACTTGCACAGACAAAAATCGGCCCCCCCAAGTTACCCGAACCCAGCACGATTGCCTGGGGCAGATAACTACCCAGCGTATCCACGTGATACCACTCAGGTACACCGCCGACATTTCGCGGAAACTTATTCTTGCTGTCGGCTGAGTACGAAATCAACGCAATGCCCAGTTGACGAATGTTGCTGGCGCATTGGCTTTGCCTTGAGCTTTCGCGTGCCGCCCCCAGCGCCGGCAGCAATATGCCGATCAACAGCGCGATGATGGAAATCACCACCAGTAATTCAATGAGCGTAAACGCGGTTGCATGTCGTTTCATGATCAATACTCCGCAAGTGGACGCGAGATGGAACCTGTATGCGATTCGAAATAGGCAGTTTTGCCGTCACTTCCGCCCTCACCCCCCCCTCTCCCGGGGGGAGAGGGGGTTAAAACACTCGACCACTTGACCACTTGGCCACTTCTGAAAAAGCACCGACGGGCGGTTAAACCCGACGATGCAGGGGGGGTTAGGCTCGTTTACGCCGAAGCATCACGATGCCGCTGGACAAAGCCAGCAGGGCAAAAGTGGTCGGTTCGGGGATGACACCGGTACGGAACAGGTAAATCTGATTGTTGGAGAAGTCGGAGATCGCCAGGGTTTCGGTGGCGCTGTCCCAGGCAAAGTCGAAGATGCCTGTCTGCGTGGACGATCCGGTGACCGGGGTGAAGGGCAACAAGCCGGTGGCATTGAGGAAGGTTGCCGTTTCAGTGGCACCACTGGCATTAAACAATTTCACCACCGAGTCAAAGGGGTTGGTGGTGCCAAGGGTGCCGGACTTGTCGTTGAGGATGATGTAGTCGGTCGTGCCGCCGAGGTTGTCCAGTATTTTGAGGTTGTTGTTGGCAGCGACGTTGCCTGTCAAAGTGACGATTTTTTCCGCCCCAGCGGTCAGGGGATTGGAAGGCGTCACAATACTGTTGACGCCGGTACGATTGCCCCGCCAAACGCCTGCTTCGGTGCGCACATACACGTCGCCGGTGTCGGGGTCGAAGTCGATGTCACGGGCACTGGTTTCCGTGGTTGAGTAAATGAAGCCCGGGGCCGATCCGCCGGTGTTGGAATAAATCACGCCGCCGGTGGCTGCATCGGCGAGCATTCGCCGTCCCGATCCTCGCGCCAATCCAGCCACGCCGCCGCCGGTGCTGCTGAACCCCGGGTCAAAGGCCACGCCGTCCCAACGATTCTGTCCCGATGTCCCGGCAAATGTCGCAGGTAAAGCCGTCCAATCACCGGCATACCCATTGACAATGCTGCCGACGGTGAAGGAACGCAGGCGAGGCGTGCCGCCGTTGGATTCCACCCCAACCAGTTGTCCGCCTTGCAGGTCCAGGCCGGTCCATCCGCTGGTGGTACCGCCCGTGCCTGCACCAAACACCGCGCCGACACTCGGGCCGCCTAAGGCATTGAGTATTTGTGCAATACGCCCCGTCGGGCTGCTGGCACCGACGTAAACGGTAGAGCCGTCGATGGTGATCGACGAAGGGTTACCGCCCAGTTGGGTGGCACTGGTGCCGATCAGGTCCAACCCGGTGCTGGTCAGACTGATTCGGTTCCATTCGTAAAAAGTTACTGCCTGACTCTGTGCGGGCAGCATGATGAGGGTGCCCATTCCCAACACAAGACCGGTTGCGACGACTCTTTTCATGATGCGTTCTCCTTGTTCCTGAAAAAATGAAAGTGCTTCCCTTCCGCCTGTACGTGAGGTTGTTGAAAGGCCGTGACTCCTCCAACCCGATCAGCGATGTCAGTTCCATGTCGATGCCATACGCTGATCAGGTCTCCCAGTCCAACTCTTATATAATTTATGCCCGAAAAAAACCAAGGTCAAGTGCTTTTTGAAAAAAATAGAGGCGAAAAACGACCAAATCGTCCAAATCAGACCGATCATGTATCAATAACCCGATTTTTTACAGGTTCTGTTTTTATTGGTGATCAACACTCATCGACGGGCGACGGGCATGGAGGCATTGTTTTATATAATACTTCAACTGAAGAAATGACAAAAAGGGCACATCCTCGGTCAGCGGGTTTAGTGTGGAATCACACGGAGCCACGAGCGGAAGCGAGTGGTGCTTTGAAGAATCGCGTATATCGAGGCAGAAAAAACACCGCTCCCTGACGGTCGCGGCTCGTTCAATCGATCAACATGAGTTTGCCCTGCATATTCATGCGAGTTCCAGCCATTCACCGATGGTTATCATGACGAAACGTATGCGATATGAATTTGGGGTTTGATTTTTTTGGGGCACGACCATGACCCGATTCCTGGCGTTCCTGGCTTTGTTGCCGCTGTTGGCGCTTGTCGCTGCGGTGGTGATGGTCAGTCGCACCTGTCCCACGCACGCCAGCGTGAGCCGATCGACCCCGCCTACATCCACCGTCAACGCCCCAGCTCAACCATCGACCGTGCCAACTGTCGCTGCTGAGGTTGATCCGTCAGAGGTGGCAAGCGATGCTGGCGCAATGCAGCCTGAAACCAAAACCCCAATCAGCGACCCGACCACGGTTGGTTCGCCTTCAACAACTGATACCATCGACATCGCCAGCGCGTTGATCTCGCCACCTGCACCGTCTGCCCCGCCTTTACCCGCGACATCAGCCGCATCGCCGACCGCTGAACCGACGCAAAAACTGGAGTTGCTGCAACTGGAAGTTTCGCTCTTGCGTGACACCAATCGTGACTTACTCAAAGCCATCGAAGCCTTGAAATTGCAACTGGCAAACGCCCAGGCGGAAATCACCAACCTGCAGGCGATGCTGCCGGTGGAAGATTGGCTGCTGGAACCGGTCCCTGCGCCGTCCACGCCCCCCACCACGATCACCACGCCCAGCCCAATAAACCCGTGAATTTGAGACGCCGCGGATTGCCACCCGCGGCGACACACTGATCATTCACTTGACCACTCGACCACTTTTTCAATGAAAAACCGCCCTCATTTCGAGAGCGGTTGGCGTGGTTATGTTTGTTGTCGTCGTGATGTCGCTGCTTCAACCCAGCATCGGCAACACCATCGCGCGTTCATCCACCAATTCTTTGTTGGTGATCGCAATTTTACTTTTGCAGGTGTCGCACATTTCATAGCCGGGCACGATTTCATAGCTGCCGGGGGTCGTTGTCACCACGGGCATCCCGGCCCACACGTTGGGGTCAAACCCATAGGCACCATTGGACTTGACCGCCACCGAATGAATCGCCCCGGGCGTCATCAAATCACGTACATGATCAATCAAGGCATTGGCAGCCGAGGCAGCGCTGGACAAACCACGGGCGGCGATGATGGCGGCCCCACGTTTACCCACCGATTCCAAAAACGTGCCGTGAATCCAATCCTTATCGCAGATCACTTCCTTGGCCGGACGACCGTTGATGCGGGCGTGTTTAAACGCGGGGAACATGGTCGGGCTGTGGTTGCCGTAAATGTAAATGTCTTTCACAGCCGTGAAATCAACCCCTGCTTTTTTAGCGATCTGAGCCACGGCCCGGTTCTGATCCAGTCGCACCATCGCGGTGAAACGCTCAGCGGGCAATCGCTTGGCCTGACTGGCGGCGATCATGCAGTTGGTATTCGCGGGGTTGCCCACCACGGCTACACGGCAATCGTCGGCTGCCACCGTGTCGATGATTTTGCCCTGATCGATGAAAATTTTGCCGTTGTCCTTGAGCAGGTCCGCCCGTTCCATGCCCGGGCCACGCGGCTTGGCGCCCACCAAACAGCACCAATTGGCGTCCTTGAAACCAACGCTGGGGTCACTGGTCAGCACCATGCCCTTGAGCAGGGGGAAAGCACAATCTTCGAGTTCCATGGCCACGCCTTCGAGCGCTTTCAAGGCCTTTTCGTTGGGGATTTCCAAGAGTTGCAGAATGACAGGCGTGGTCGGCCCGAACATGTCACCCTTGGCGATACGAAACAGCAGGCTGTAACCAATCTGCCCGGCGGCCCCGGTCACTGCGACGCGCATCGGTTGCACCATGAAACACCATCCTTTCGTGAGGGACATTGATGAGTGATGAAGTGGTTGAAGTATAAGGTTTTTTCATATCGTTCGCAGCCGATCTTGTCGTGGGCGATTGTGCTAGAATGTGATGTTCGCTCTGGGAACCATCACCATGCTGCGAAAGCTGTTGCGAGCCAAGATTCACCGCGCCACGGTCACCTACTGTGACCTGAATTATGTCGGGTCCATTACCATCGATGCCGACCTGCTCAAGGCCGCCGACATTCGCCCCAATGAAGCGGTGCAGGTATTGGACCTGGACAACGGACAACGCTTTGAAACCTACGTCATTCGCGGGGAACCTGGCAGCGGGACCATCGGCATCAACGGTGCCGCGGCCCATCTGGTCGCCAAGGGTCACAAAGTCATCATCGTCTGCTACGGCCTGCTCGACACCCGCGAGGTTGATCAGCACTGCTCCAAGGTCGTGCTGGTCGATGCCAAAAATCAAATCGTCGAACAATTGACCTACAGCAGTCTGCTGGACCCGGCAAAGGAAGCAGAAGTGGTCGAGTGGCCCAGTGGCCCAGTGGCCCAGTGAAAAAAACAAGCCAAGGACGAGTGAGACGCCGAAGGTGTCGAATGAGGCCTTGGGTATGGTTTTTTTAACAACACATTGGAGGATGTGGCATCTCAACTGACGCCGAGGGCTTTAGCCCCGGATCATTCAAATCGTACTGATCAAAGAATCCGGCCCTAAAGGGCACGGCGTCAAAGCATAAACCAAC
This sequence comes from uncultured Phycisphaeraceae bacterium, assembly GCA_964427135.1. Classification (GTDB taxonomy): domain Bacteria; phylum Planctomycetota; class Phycisphaerae; order Phycisphaerales; family Phycisphaeraceae; genus JAJXSS01. The sequence goes on along the minus strand of CAYRTH010000072.1, from coordinate 2,632 downwards.
AAAACCACTCGACCACTCGACCACTTCTTTCAGCCAATGGTTTATCATGCTGATGTGGCCAAAGCGGTACGCATCAGTCTGGCGAACAAGTGTCAACTGCTCTTTGGAGCGGCCGTGGTACTTATTCTGACGGCTGCCCTGGCGGTGGTCTGGGTGCGTATGCAGGTGCTCGTGGCCGAGGGGCATAAGGAAGCGGCACGCAGGTTGGTCAATGCCTGGCTGGCGGGCAAAATCGACCTGGCCGAGGCAGTCCCTGATTTCAACACCACCTCGCTCATCGACAACCTTGATCAGGGTTTATTGCTGACTCTGATCCGCAAGGATGAACTCGAACTGGCTGCGGCGCAGGATGACTCATTGGCTAAAGCCATCCGTCAGTTTCAAACCAGCAATGATCGTGATGAGTATTTTGATGTGATGCCGGGGCGTCCGTCGTTTCGATATGTGCGTGCCATTCGTAAATCCGACCTGCCTCGGCTGCGCAACGGCGGACCCAATCGTCTGACCCCGTCGCTGGAAACCCCCGGTTTGGCGGACCCGCTGGAAATGGTGCTGTTATTACAGATGCGTGCTGAGCAGGCGGAAAAACAGCTTGCCCTCAACCGCATGTACGTCGTGGCCGCCGGGTTGGTGGCGGGGTTACTGGCCATTGGCGTGTTCTGGTTCATCACCATGCGCATCATTCTTTCCCCGGTGCGGGTGCTGCGCGATACCGCGCAAAAAATCTCCGAAGGCGACCTGAACATCCGCTCGGACATCAACACCGGTGACGAATTCGAACAAATGTCCGACACCTTCAATCACATGGTGCAGACGCTCAAGGAAAGTCAGGACCAGCTGCGCAATGTGAATAAAACCCTGGACTTGAAACTCGTCGAACTGTCGCGCAGCAATTTGGCGCTGCATGAAACCAACAAAATCAAAAATGAGTTTCTGGCCAACGTGTCGCATGAGTTGCGTACGCCGTTGAATTCCATCGTCGGGTTTGCCGAGGTGTTGGAGGAAACGCTGCGCGAGCGCACCGGGCCGGTGGACGAAAAACGCAAGCGTTATGTCGCCAACATCATTATTTCGAGTCGGCGATTGCTGGACCTGATCAATGACCTGCTGGACCTGGCGAAAATCGAAGCCGGTCGGATCGACATGCACCTGGACCCGATGAGCGTGGCCGACACGGTGGAGGGTTTGGTGACGCTGATGAAACCCCAGGCCGAGCGACGCAAGATTGAAATGCAGGTGAGTGTGCAGCCGAACCTGCCGATGGTGGAAACCGATGCGGGGAAGTTTCAGCAGGTGCTCTTCAACTTTCTGGCCAACGCAGTCAAGTTCACGCCCGAAGGCGGTCAGGTGCGTGTCGAGGCTCGTCTGCACCCAGCCGATGCGAATGTGAATGAGCCGACCACGCGATTGTGTGTGAGCGTGACCGACAACGGGCCGGGCATCGCGCCGGAAATGCACGAAAAAATATTCGAAAAGTTCACGCAGTTGGACTCGGCGGTGACCAAGGAACATGGTGGCTCCGGGCTGGGGCTGGCGATCTGTCGTGAACTGTCACGATTGCTTCAGGGTCGTATCGAACTGGTGAGTGATGTCGGTCGCGGGGCAACGTTCAGTTTGCTGATACCGCTTAAATATGAAAACAAACCCGCACCACTGATGCCCAATAGTTGAAGTGGTTCTATTGATTGAGGGTTTGACGCCGTGCCCTTTAGGGCCGGATGATTTGATCAATACGATTTGAATCATCCGGGGCTAAAGCCCTCGGCGTCAGTAATGGTGGTGGTTTGAAAACCATCCTGAACTTCGTCGGACGACGAAGTTCAGGCGTGTCAAATTCAAAATCACCACATCACCACATCACCACTTTCAATCACCCCTTGCCAGCCAGGCCCGCGATGTATTCCAGCCGTTCACGAATCTGTAAATGCTGGGTGCAGGCTTCTTCGCATTTGCCGCAATGCAAACAGTCGGCTGCCACCTCCGGCGACATACCCCATTGCCAATTCAAACGATTGGCGACCGCTTTGCCCTCGTCATGACCTGTTCCGTTGCCTGCCAATATTTTCTGGTTGTAGGCATCCATGAGTTGCGGAATCGACAGGTTGGCAGGACAGGGCAGACAATACCCGCACCCGGTGCAGAAGCCGTCGAATTCTTTACTGATGTGGGCCTTGAGTTTTTCGATGTGCTCAGGGGTGTACGGTTGAAAATCCTTCACCGCGTTCACGGCTGCATCGACTTCATCTTTGGTGCCCATGCCCACCAGCGCCAGGGTGACCGCTGAGTGCGACACGTTGAAACGAATCGCTGCCTCGACCACGCTTGTATCCTTGGGGCCTTTCAAAAACGATAAGCGATCGGCTTGTTTGGGGATCATGCCGCCGCCCAGCGGGTTCATCGTCGCCACGCCCAGATGCAGTTTTTCCGCAGCCGCCAAACCCTGGGCACGGAAGGGGAAGTTGAGTACGTTGTAACCCAGGGTGATACCTTCAAAATAGCCAGCTTCGAGCACCCGCTGAATGTTGGGGCCGTCCAGGTGTGCGGATACGACCAGGTGACGAATCAAACCTTCTTCACGGGCCCGCATGGCTGCCCCGATGGCGCCTCCCGCGACGCGCTGGGCCAATTGTTC
>CAYRTH010000071.1:0-15174 GCA_964427135.1 uncultured Phycisphaeraceae bacterium | reverse complement strand
GGCTGGTGTGCTGATCGACACTGATACGGTTGAAACTGGCTTGTGCTGCAACCCGCAATGCCTTTTGCAACAGCCCGGGAGCGATGGCGGCATCGGTGGTCACATACACCAGCATCGTCGCCAGGTTCGGTGCGATCATGCCGCTGCCCTTGGCGATGCCCGCGATGGTCACGGTTTTAACGCCCAGTTTCAACTTCACCCCCGCCGACTTGGGCACCAAATCCGTGGTCATGATGCCCCGTGCCGCCGCCTCGTCGGCATGTTCGCCCGTGCCCAGTTGCGTCACCAGCGCATCAATGCCCCCGCTGATTTTTTCCATCGGCAACGCCCGGCCGATCACCCCCGTTGAACTCACCAGCACCCGGCTTGGCTCGATCCTCAAATGCTCCGCCACGCGCTGGCACATGGCAATTGCATCACGTTCGCCAGCCTGTCCTGTCGAGGCATTGGCATTGCCCGCATTGACAATCACCGCCTGTGCCTTGCCCTTGCTCACTTTCAGGTGACGCTGGTCGATGATGACCGGGGCGCTTTGCATCCGATTGGTGGTGAACATGCCTGCTGCGCTGCAAGGCCCATCGGCCACGATCAGGGCCATATCCGGCTTCCCCGACACCTTGATGCCAAAAGCCCCGCCAGCCGCCTTAAAACCCTTGGGTGAGGTAATCCCCAAACCTTGGTGTTGCGTCTTCATGGTCCTTTGTTTGTATCCGAATCAGTACCCGTCAACAAATCGAGCCAGCGATAGCGGAAGCACCGCGGGTTGCCACCCGCGGCTATGCGGAGATCATTCACCCGACCACTTGATCATGTGAACAAACACTTGGCCTTGGCGACTCGGCGTTAATGGACTTTTCTTGTTCCAGTCTTCTTCGTGTGCTTCGTGTCTTCGTGGCCCATTCTGGCGTCGCCATCATCATGCGTCATCAATTACAACTGACGGTCATGGGCGTTGTGTCGTTGTCCGCGAGTTTGAGGTCATATTTTTCCGCCAGCAGTTTGAGCACATTGGGGGTTAAAAACGCAGGCGGATTCGGGCCGATGGTGATGCCGCGTACATTCAGCGACAGCAGCGTCAGCAGCACCGCCACCGCTTTTTGTTCAAACCAACTGATCATCAGCGTCAGCGGAAGATCATTGACCCCGCACTTGAACGCCTTGGCCAACTGCACCGCCACGATGATCGCGCCGTAGGCGTCATTGCACTGGCCCATATCCAGCAACCGAGGCAGGCCCAGCAGTGTGCCGTAGTCATGTTCACGAATGCGGTACTTGCCGCAGCCCAGGGTGAGTATGAACGAGTCCGCCGGGGCAGCTTTGGCAAAGTCGGAGTAAGCATTGCGACCGGGTTCCGCGCCATCGCATCCGCCGATCAAATAAAATCGGCTGATTTTGCCCTGCTGCACCCCTTCAATGATCGCCGGGGCCGCCTCGAGCAATACCGAATGATGAAATCCGACGGTGCTGGTGCGTTCGATGTCGTCCACCAGTGGGGGGCAACGTTTTGCCGCTGCGATCACCGGTGAAAAATCATTGCCTGGAATACGTGTTCCGCCGGGCACGGCTGTGCAGCGGGTGGTGAACACGCGGTTGCTGTAACTGGCTTTGGGGATCAAAATGCAATTGGTCGTCGCAACGATCGGCCCGGCAAACGCTTCAAACTCCGACTTCTGATTTTGCCAGGCGGTACCAAAGTGACCGGCCAGGTTCGGGTGATTGTGCAGTTTGGGGTACATGTGGCCTGGCAGCATTTCCCCATGCGTATAAACCTTGATGTCCGTACCTTCGAGTTGTTGCAACAGGTCGGCCAGGTCCACCAAATCATGCCCGGTGATCAATATGCCCGGACCAGCCTGTGTGCCTTCACGCACCTGTGCAGGCTGAGGTTTACCGAATTTTTCGACGTGACCCTGATCCAGCAACTCCATCACGCGCAGGTTTTTCTGACCCAGTTCCAGCGCCATTGCCAGCAGCGAATCGATGTCGAAATTGACGTTGGTCATCGTGGCAAAAAGGGCTTCTTCGATAAACGCTGCCACGTCCGGGTCGCTCTTGCCAAGTCGTCGGGCGTGATGGGCGTAGGCAGCCATGCCTTTGAGTCCGTAGAGAATCAATTCCTGCACCGCCTGTACGTCTTCGTTTTTACCGCACACGCCGACCTCATTGCTGCATCCGACACCGCGAAACGCTTGTTCACATTGATTGCAGAACATGGAACGATGCTCCTTGTGGTCCGCTGGAGTGGTGCTTTACCTTGGCACGACACTTCCGAACGGGTCGTTCCATCATGGCGATGAACCGTGAAATGACATTGATCTGTGTCAAGTGAAAAAAAGTGGAGTTCTTTTCACGCCTGAACTTCGTCGTCATCGACGAAGTTCAGGATTGCCTTTGCGTCAATCAAGAATGTGACAACAGGCCGCGGGTTGCCACCCGCGGCTACGCGGAGTTGATTCGTGTGTGACATGATTCAAAATATTCTTTCATCATAGCCGCGGGTGGCAACCCGCGGTGTATGTGCAACTGAAACGGTGCTTATTCTGCAACCTTGAGCACACGAACTCTGACACCAAGCAAAGGGGTCAAGTATGATCGTGGTACGTGAAAACGCGCCTTGTACCTTTGTCGTTGTTGATACTGCTGAGTTTGCTTACCTGGGCAGCGATTCAGCAAGGGGTGCAGTTGCGCAAACATTTATGGCAATCGACCGAGTCGATTCGATTTCAGGGCGATGCGCGTAATGCCATTCATTGGGGAACGCAGGCGCAGCGGGAAGGCCTTGGCCCGTTGTACGATCGATTGGCCCGTGAAAAACGACACGAAGATCAACCCAACTACGGCTTGGATTACGCACCGATTCGTTTATGGATTGTGACGCAGTGGGTGAAGTACGCGCAAAAGCATTACCCGGATAACCCGGGTTGGCAGAACACGTATGAATACCATCAGCCGATGTTGCGGTTGAACACGGGGTGCGAACTACTGGCAGCATTGTTTGCGTTTTTACTGGTGCGTGATGTGCGTCGAGCGTCACCGACTGACGACAGCACCCGTTGGCGGCGGTATTGGAATGGGTGGGTGTTGCCCTGGTTGACGGCGATGCTGCTGTGGTTCAACCCGGCAATATTGTGGAATGCACACGCCTGGCCGCAGTGGGACGTGTGGGTGTTACCGGTGTTCATCGGTGCCCTGTGGTTGCTTTGGCGTAACCTGCCCCTGGCGGCGGGCCTGCTCATCGGCATCGGTTGTCTGGCCAAAGGGCAGGTGCTGATGATGGTGCCGATGATGGCGCTGGTCAGCTTGTTGCGCTTTCAATGGCTCGATGGTGTGCGGCTGATCGTCGGGTTGTTACTGGGCATGGCAATGGTCACCAGTCCGTTTTTGGTACACAGTGGGTCGGGGGTTACTTGGCTTATATTGCTCATGGGCGTGGCAGGGGTCAGTGCCTGTTTGTTTTATTGGGGGCGATCAAAACGCTGGATGGCCTGGCTCACGGGCAGCATCGTGGTGATTACCCCGCTGCTGCTGTTGATGACGATCATGCACGGATGGGTCAACGGTTGGCTGGTATGGTCGCTGTTGCTGCTCACCGCCGGGGGGCTGACAGGCTGGTTATGGTGGCGACGCGCCAGTGTCACCTGGCTGGCCTTGTGGTGCATGTTTGGCTTGTTCACCGCAGGCGCGCTGCACGGCGGCAGCTTCGCCTGGGCGCAGATCGGTTTGGGCTACGGCACACGCAATTATCAGGCGATGGTGATGGGGCCGACAGCGAACCTTGCGCGCATATTGTCCGATCGTCCGTTTGGTTGGAAATTGCACGACACGATGCTCACCCTGCGGCTACCCGATGCAGCAACTTCATGGTCGTCGATGCTGGATTTCACCATCACGCTCACCGCACGTCAGACATTGATCGGTTTATTTGCCCTGAGTGTGCTGATTTGCTCGATCATTGCGGCACGACTTCGCTTGCGGAACGCGGAGGGTTGGCTGCTGGCGATGACGGCCCCGTGGTTGTGCATGTTCGCCCTGCTGCCGCAGATGCACGAGCGTTACCTGTTATGGGCGGCAGGGGTGTCAGCCCTGTGGTTGGTCATGGGCATGAGCGGATTGTGGTTGCACCTTACGATCACAGCCCTGGCCTGGGGGCACATGGCTCACGCGATGCTGGGCATTGACAAAAAGTGGTCACCCGCGTTACTCAAACTGGTGCATGGATGTTGGCCCGACATTGCGTGGGCGACGGTGACATTGACGGGCGTGGTACTGGCGTGGGTGATGTCGCAACAAACAAAGTCAGACATCAAACAGTGACAAGGTCGTAAACAAAATGTGGCACCGCCGCCCTCGGCGGTGGGTTTTGCAAAGCGGCGGATGGTATCCGCCGTCTTCAAGTCATCACAGCATTACACTTCATAACAGACCGCCGATGCCATCGGCGGCTTTGTTGATGTTGATGCACGCCCTGCGTTAATGACTTTTTTCATTTATCATCACGAGCACAAGTGTACTGATGACGTAAACCCCGATTAAAAAAAACGGAAGATCAATCATCATGGATATACCCTCGGATCGTCGTTACAAGGACACGCACGAATGGCACAAGCTCGATGCGGCCACGGGCCTGGTGAGCGTCGGCATCAGTCGCGTGGCGGTCGATCAGCTCACGGACATCACGTTCGTTGAGGTGAAAACCAAAAACGGCGTGATCGTCGCAGGGGCGGTGTTCGGGGAAATTGAATCGGTCAAGGCCACGAGCGATATGTATGTGGGCTTGGCGGGTGAAGTGGTTGAGGTGAATGCAGCCGTGATCGACAACCCCGCGATCATCAACCAAGACCCTTACGACAAAGGTTGGATCATCAAACTCAAGCCGACGGATGCGGGGCAGTTGAATCAATTGATGAGTGCGGAGGCGTATCAGAAGACCGTCGGTGCGTGATGATCGTGGCGTGATGGTGATTGCACGGAGTCATGATGATGCAGATGAACCCCGGTTTACATGTTCGCTGGCTGGTACTGGTGTTGAGCACATTATGCATGTCAGCCTGCACGGGGGTGGTGCCGATGGGGGGTGATTTGTCGCTGCGCAGTCGCAGCAACGATGGCGTTCGGCTGGATGGGGCGTTTGCGACAGCTTACTACAGTGTTGATGACCAGCAGCGATTGACGTTGGTATTGATGGATGGACCGGAGCAGAAACCGGAACGCGCGGTGACGTTGCGAATGCAGTGGCGACCGCGAGCAGGCAAGACGCCGGTGGATCGGAATGCGATCAACGCCACGATTCACTATGCCATATTCAGTGGAGCTGGCAGCGAACAGGTGGGCATTTACAGTGGGGCGGGGTTTGTCTTTCCGCGTGGTGAATTGGGCGATGATACATTGCGATTGTCGTTGTGGGATTCATCGCTGCGCTTGCTGGATCGCACCCCTGGGTTCAACGACCTGCTGGGGCAGGCGGTGCTGACCGGTGATTTTCGTGTGGAGCACAACCCCGGCGAGACCCGAAGGCTGATTGCGCAGTTGGACCAATTACTGACGCAGAAGTTGGGTTACCCGAGGGTGGTGGATCGAAGATAGAAGTGGCCAAGTGGTCGAGTGGTCAAGTGCGTAGAAAATTTCGGATTTCGGATTTCGGATTTCGGATTTCGAATTTGAAGACAAGCCGAGGACGAAGCCGACCCCCGGGGGAGGCTGAGGACTCGGGTATTTCGAAGAAGTGGCAAAATGTGAAATGCTTCGAAAGGGTGGCCGTGCCACAGCTTGGTGCCAGAACATCATGCCACTGTGGGCATCCGTAAACGTCTGCACACAGGCACCCACTGATACCATCACGGGCTTCGTCTATCAATCATCGCACATCATCAATCACACATGGCTGATTCGCCCCTGCGGTGGTTTGGGCCTATAACATGGGCGACTGGGAAACCCTTTTTCATCATGTGGAGGTTGTCATGGGGTATAGCAAGCGCGACCGATGCGCCGGGGTTGACAAGGGCATCGGAGCGGAGCGTCGGGGGCTGTTGAGTTGGTTGGTGATAGTGTTCATCGCGATGGTGTTGCCCTTGGCACTTTCGGGTTGTGGCCAATCATCATCGCCCTCGGCTGACGATTCGAAAAAACCGATCAAGGTGGGTGCGTACCTGGCATTGACCGGGCCGATTGCGACGTTCGGCCAAACGACGCGCGATGGTTTGCAACTGGCCGTGCAGCAGCGCAATGCCCAGGGCGGGGTCAATGGTCGATTGATCGAACTGATCGTTTATGACAACCAGGGCAAAACGCAGGAAGTCGGCACCGCGGTCACACGACTGATCACCAATGACCAAGTGGTGGCGGTGCTGGGCGAGGTTGCATCAACTTTATCACTGGCGGCTGCACCGATTGCCCAGCAGTATGGCGTACCGATGATTTCACCCTCATCGACCAACCCGCAGGTGACCCAGGTCGGCGACATGATTTTCAGGGTCTGTTTCATCGACCCGGATCAGGGTTACGCAGCAGCCAAGTTCGCCTTTGAAAAACTGAAGTTCACCCGTGCAGCGATTCTGCTGGATCAAAAACAGGCCTACTCGACCGGACTGGCGGAAGCCTTCCGAAAAGCCTTCACGCAGATGGGCGGCAGCATCACCAGCGAACAATCATACAGCAGTGGCGATCGTGATTTTTCGGCGCAACTCACTTCGATTCGTGACAGTCAGCCTGAAATTATTTTCACACCGGGGTACTACAACGATGTGCCCTCGATTGCGATTCAAGCCCGGCGACTGGGCATGACGCAACCATTTTTGGGCGGTGACGGGTGGGAAACGCCCGACCTTGGCAAGTTCGCTCAAGGCGCCCTGGATGGCAGTTATTACACCAATCACTACGCCCCCGAAGATCAGCGGCCCGAATCGGTGGCTTACGTCGAGGCTTACAAAAAGGCATACGGCGTGGCCCCCGGCGCGTTGTCAGCGTTGGGGTACGATGCCGCCAACGTGTTGTTTGCGGCGATGGAACGAGCGCCATCACTGTCGGGCAAGGACCTTGCCAAGGCCATCGGTGAAACCAGGGACTTTGCGGGCGTGACCGGACGCATCAGCCTTAATGCAGATCGCAATGCGGTGAAACCGATGGTGATTTTGCAGATCAAGGCGAATGAGCCGGTGTTTGTGATGATGATTGAGCCGCCGGGGAAATGAAGTGGTCAAGTGCGCAGAAAATTTCGAATTTCGAATTTCGAATTTAGCGGGAGGACCCGCTGTTGAAACCGTCGGATTTTGAATATTAAGAAACCAATGTTTGATTCTTCTTCGTGTTCTTCGTGTCTTCGTGGCCCACACATAGATGACGAAATTTCTGCAAACCCTGGTGGACGGTTTATCGGTGGGCAGTTTGTATGCCCTGGTCGCGTTGGGCTACACCATGGTTTACGGGGTGTTGCAGTTCATCAACTTCGCCCACGGCGACATCGTCATGGTCGGGGCATGGGTGTCGTTGCTACTGGCCACAGGTTTGGGCTACGGCATGATCGGCAGTGAGCCGTCGCTTTGGTCGGCACTGTTCGTACTGGCCGTGGCCATGGCGTTTTGCGCGGTGCTGGGCATGACCATCGAACGACTGGCGTATCGACCGCTGCGCCACGCACCGCGTTTGAATGTGCTGATCACCGCCATCGGCGTGTCGCTGTTTTTGCAAAATGTCGGCCAGTTTCGTCTGTTTTTCGGGACCGAACCAAGACCCATGCCAGCGCTGTTGCCCGATGCGGTGTTGTTTCGGGCAGCGGGGGTCGATGTGCATTTGCTGGATGTGCTGATTTTGGGCATCACCATCGCACTCATGACAGCCCTTGATTTTTTGGTGTTTGGTTCACGCATCGGGCTGGCCATGCGCGCGGTGTCGTACGATCGGCGCACGGCTTCGCTGCTGGGTGTGCCGGTGGGTCGGGTGGTGAGTTTCACCTTTGCCGTGGGGTCGGCACTGGCCGCGGCGGGCGGGTTTTTATTGGCCTGTCACCCCAAATATCGCAACCTGCAACAACCAGCCGACACAAGCTGGATGATGCTGGGCTTGAAGGCGTTCGTGGCGGCAGTGGTCGGGGGCATCGGCAACATTCGCGGTGCGATGGTCGGAGGGGTGTTGATTGGGTTGCTCGAATTTTTCGGGGCTGCGTATTTGTCGCCGCATTTGCGCGATGTGTATGTGTTTGCCCTGTTGATACTGGTATTGCTTTTGCGGCCGTCGGGGTTACTGGGCAAACCGGTGCTCGAAAAAGTTTGAAGATGGAACACCATCAAACCAACATGGTCGTGTGCCACGGGGAGCTTGACTGCACGTGTTGTAGCCCACTCAATAGAACCGATTTTCAACACAAAGGACACGAAGGTCACAGAGCAGAACCAAGCGGTTGATGTTGAAACTTGGATTTGCTCGCTTGCCTCTCTGTGCACTCTGTGACCTCTGTGTTGAATTCTTTGGTTTGCTTTTAGCGCATCGAACACCATCATGAACGATACTGAATGAACGACACACTTACTCATCACCAGTCGGTTGCCGCCGCGACATCATCGCGTTGGTGGTGGTGGCACAGCACCTGGCCGGTGTTCATGGCGGTGGTGCTTGCGCTGGTCATGCACCTGCTCATTGCGCCGATGCTGCCGCCGTTGTACGCGAAAATACTTTTGGACATCGGCATCAACATCATTCTGGCGGTATCGCTGACGATCGTGAACGGGTTCACCGGTCAATTTTCGATTGGTCACGCGGGGTTCATGGCCCTGGGCGGGTACACGGCAGCGGCGATCACCTACTACGGCGGAGCATCGGTCATGTTGTGGGGTGATGCGGCACTATTGCCGGGGGTGCTGAGTTGGACCCGTTCACCGGCGGACTACACCGGGCCTTGGGTCACGGCTGCCGACGGTTTGTTTTTACTGGCGTGTATCGCTGCGGGGCTGGTCGCGGCCCTGGCGGGGTTGATGGTGGGGTTGCCGAGCCTGCGGTTGCGCGGCGATTACCTGGCGATCGTCACGTTGGGGTTTGGGGAAATCGTGCGGGTGTTGCTGCAACAGTCACGACCTTTGCTCATGACCGTAAGCGAAGTGCAAAACACCCCCTGGCCGGAGCGTTTGGTGCATTTGGGCGGGGCATTGGGTTTCACCCGCGTCACCTTTTTCACCACGCACTTCTGGGTCTGGCTGTTCGTGGCGATGATGCTGCTCTGTGCGTTTCGACTCCGGCAATCTACCTATGGCAGGGCGTTTTTATCGATTCGTGAAAACCCGATCGCAGCCCAGGCCATGGGGGTGCCCACGACGCGCTACAAGGTATTGGCGTTTGTCATCGGGGCGTTTTTTGCGGGCATTGCCGGTGCCCTTTTTGCGCATCAGGTCGGCTCAGCCCTCAACCCCGGTGAACTGGGCTTCCTCAAATCGTTCGACATTTTGATCATGGTGGTGCTGGGCGGGTTGGGTTCGATCAGTGGCGCGGTATTGGCAGCGGCGATGCTGACGATTTTGCCCGAAGCGCTGCGCAGCCTGCCGATGGGCGGGGGCGTGAACCTGGCGGATTATCGCATGGTGTTTTACGCGCTATTGCTCATACTGATCATGATCATTCGGCCCCAGGGCCTGCTGGGCACTAGGGAGTTGTGGGAGGTCAAACCGCGAAAACAAAAAGTGCCAATGATCAGTTCATGAAAGTTTCAGAGCCGCGAGTGGTAACGAGCGGTTTTCCAAGAACCACTCGCTGCCGCTCGTGGCTCTGAAAATCAACCTTCACGATGACCGATCACCAACCCATGACTTGTACTTCACCCATCCTCGAACTGCGACGAATCGCGCTTTCCTTCGGCGGGCTGTGTGCGCTTCGTGATTTTGATCTGGCGCTGGCACCGGGCGCGATTCACAGCATCATCGGCCCCAATGGTGCGGGTAAAACAACCCTGTTCAACATCATCACCGGTGTCTATCAACCCGATGAGGGAAAAATATATTTGGGGGACCAACTGCTGACGGGGCTGCCCTCGCATCGCATTGCACAGGCGGGCATCGCACGCACGTTTCAAAACATTCGTTTGTTCGGCGAACTGACTGTGCTGGACAACGTGCGCATCGGTTGCCATGTACGCAAACATCACAGCCTGTGGCAGGCCTTGTTGCACACCCCGGCCCATGTGCGGAGCGAACAACAAATCATCGCACAGGCCCACGAATTGCTTGCCGCATTGAGCCTGGACCAGCGCGCCAATGAACTTGCCAAACACCTGCCTTATGGCGACCAACGGCGGTTGGAAATTGCCCGTGCCCTGGCGACACAACCCAAAGTGCTGTTACTGGATGAACCGGCGGCAGGCATGAACCCGCGCGAAAAAAACGACCTTTTGCATTTGCTGCTCAAGCTGCGGGACAAGCACCAACTGACGCTGCTGCTGATCGAGCATGACATGGAAATGGTGCGCCGTTTGGCGGAGGAAATCACGGTGCTGGATCATGGCCAGATCATCGCGCGAGGCAAGCCGGTGGTGGTGTGTCATGATGCCAGGGTCATTGAGGCGTACCTGGGTCAACCGGCTGAGCAGGAGGCGCCGACATGAGTGTGCCGCTGTTGGAGGTCCGTGAACTGGTGGTGCATTACGGGGCCATCGAGGCGCTGCATGGGGTGAGTTTGTCGGTGGCTGCGGGACAGGTGGTGGCACTGCTGGGCGCCAACGGTGCGGGGAAATCGACCACCTTGCGCACCATCAGCGGGTTACTTTCGCCGACGCGGGGCGATGTGCTTTTTGAAGGACGGTCGATCAAGGGCTGGTCGCCGGAAAAAATTGCGGCGGCGGGTATTGCCCATGTGCCCGAAGGCCGGGGTATTTTCGCCAACCTGACGGTGGAGGAAAACCTGCGCCTCGGTGCGTTTTTACGCGGGCATCATCGACAGTGGAAAAGCGATCATGATCATGCGCTGACGCTGTTCCCGCGTTTGAAGGAACGACTCAAGCAAAATGCAGGCACGCTTTCGGGGGGTGAACAGCAAATGCTGGCCATCGCCCGCGCAGTGATCGCCCGCCCCCGGCTGCTGCTCTTGGATGAACCCTCGCTGGGTTTGGCGCCGCAACTGGTGGCCCTGATTTTTCAGATCATTCGTCAGATCAACCGCGAAGGCACCACGATACTGCTGGTCGAGCAAAACGCTCGCATGGCCTTGTCCGTGGCATCGGAAGGTTACGTGCTGGAAGTCGGACGATTAACTCTGCATGATCGGGCTGCGAATTTGGCGAGCAATGAAAAGGTGCGCCAGGCGTATTTGGGTGGGTAAAGTGATTTCGAATTTAGCGGGAGGCCCCGCTGTTGAAGCCGTCGGATTTCGGATTTCGGAAAAACGAGGTTAGCGCCGCGACTTGTCGCGTATGTCGTTTTTCTTTGAATGACAATCCTGAACTTCATCGCATGAGGAAAGCGTGTGTGATCCACACGCTGATGAAGTTCAGGCGTGGATGATTCACCACATCACCACATCACCACATCACCTCTTTATTGCTGATAAACTGTGGGACTTATGGCAAGACGTGTGATCATCAGCGGACTGGGGCCGGTGAGTGCTTTGGGCATCGGCATTGATGCTCACTGGCAGGCGGTCTGTGCGGGTCGTAGCGGCATCGGACGTATCACCGCCTTTGACCCATCGGGGTTCGATTGTCAGATCGCAGCCGAGGTCAGGGATTTTAAGGTCAACAGTTTTGTGCCCAAAAGTTACCGCAAGGCGATCAAGGTCATGGCCCGCGACATCGAACTGGCGGTGGCGGCAGCGGACCTGGCGGCCCGTGATGCGGGGTTGATCACCAAAGGCACACTGCCCCCGGAAGCTGGCGACGTAGGTGGGGGTGCAACCACGTCGTACCCGGCACAGCGCATGGGCGCCAACATCGGCGCCGGTCTGATCGCCTGTGAATTGGATGAACTCACCGGGGCGCTGGTTGAAGCCCGCAAAGACGATGGCTCCGGGCAACTGGATATTCACAAGTGGGGCGCCAGCGGCATGCAGCAACTGACCCCGTTATGGTTGCTCAAATACCTGCCCAACATGCTGGCCTGTCATGTGACGATCATTCACGATGCGCAGGGGCCTTCGAACACGATCACCTGTGCCGAGGCATCGAGCGGGTTGTCGCTGGGCGAAGCGATGCGGGTGTTGCAACGCGGTGCAGCCGATGCGAGCTTTTGCGGCGGCGCGGAAAGTAAACTCAACCCCATGACGTTCCTGCGACAGGAAATGCTCGGACGTTTGAACACTACCAGCAACGATCAACCGACACAGGCGGTGCAACCTTTTATAGCGGATGCCAAAGGCATGGTGCTGGGTGAAGGCGGCGGACTGGTGATTCTCGAAGCGCTGGACGCCTTTGAAAAACGCAACACCCCGGGCAAAAAAGCGTATGCAGAGGTGCTGGGTTTCGGGGCAGCCCAGACGGTGCATCGCGCCAAGCGCAACCTGACGCCCGACCCGCAGGGTATGGGTATGCAACTGGCGATGCGGTCAGCCTTGCGCGAAGCACAGGTGCAAGCGGGTGACATCGACCTGGTGTTGCCACTTGGCAGTGGTGAGCCTGCGTATGACGCAGCGGAATGGTCGGCTCTGCAAAGTGTGTTTGGCGCCCGGTTGGAATCAGAAACATTGCCGGTGGTATCGACCAAGCCGATGCTGGGCAATTGCGGGGCGGCAGCCGGGGCGCTGGATATTTGCATCGCCGCCAAGGCGTTGTCAGAACAGATGATTCCAGCACAGATCAATGTTGCAAAACCGCAACCGGCAAGGGCAGCAAAGTTGAATCACGTACTGGTGACCACGACCTCACTGGGCGGCCAGAACGTGGCGGTGGTTTTGCGGAAAATGTGAAAATTTCGAATTTCGAATTTCGGATTTGATTAGCGCAGATGCAAGGTGTCGTTGTGGCCCAGCCGCCCCCGGCTGGGTTGGCAACCCTTGATCGTCACACCGCCGAGGGCGGCGGTGCCACAAATGGAAGACCAAACATTCACGAGAATGAACCAATGGTTACAGGCAGCAATCGTCCGCGGATCGTCATCACCGGCATGGGCTGGATCACGCCGCTGGGTCACGATATTGAAACGGCCTGGTCGGCGCTGTTGCGCTGTGAATCGGGGGTTGGGCCGACGTTGAAATTTGACGCATCGACCTTTCCGACACGTTTTTCAGCACAGGTGAAAAACTACGACTGGCGTGCGTATGTCAGCGACCCATCGGTACATGGCGACGTCGGCGATCATGTCGGGTTTGCCCTGGGTGCAGCGGTGCAAGCCTGGCGCAGTGCGGGGTTGGACAAGTTCGCCGGGCTGAAGCGTGAACGACTGGGCATTTATCTGGGGGCGGGGGAAGGGGTGCCTGATTTTGAAAATTATGTCAGCTCGAACCTGGCCGGGTGGAACGCGGAAAAGCGGGCGCTGGATGCGGTGGCGTGGGTCAAGGCTGCCAAGGCGTGCATGAATGTGCAGCGTGAAGTGGGGCAGGAACCCAACATGCCCGTGACGCACCTGGCGCTGGAATTCGGCGCGATGGGGCCGGTGCATAATTGTCTGACCGCTTGTGCCGCATCCACCCAGGCCATCGGCGAAGCGATGGAAATTTTGCGCACCGGCGATGCCGACGTGATGATCACCGGCGGAGCGCACACCATGATTCACCCCCTGGGCGTCACCGGGTTCAATCGACTCACCGCCCTATCGACGCGCAATGATGACTGCATGCATGCCTCCCGTCCGTTTGATCGTGAACGCGATGGGTTTGTCATGGGCGAAGGTGCGGGCATGATCATTTTGGAAACGTTGGAACACGCACAAGCCCGCAATGCACCGATTTTGTGTGAAGTGGTCGGTTACGGTTCGTCGGCGGATGCGTTTCGTATCACTGACATCCCCGAAGACGGCCACGGGGCGGTGTCGTCCATGAAACAAGCATTGACGGATGCGGGGCTGACCACGGGTGACATCGACTACATATCCGCACACGGGACCAGCACCAAAGAAAATGACTCGACGGAAACCACGGCTGTGAAAACCGCTTTTGGGGATGATGCGAAAAAGACACCGATGAGCAGCGTGAAGTCGATGCTGGGGCATTTGATCGCAGCGGCGGGGGCGGTGGAATTGATCACTTGTGTATTGGCGATCAGGGATCAGGTGCTTCCGCCGACGATAAATTATCAAAACCCGGACCCGAACTGTGATTTGGATTATGTACCCAACGCGCCGCGCAAGACGAAGGTCGAAGTTTGTTTGTCCAACAGTTTTGGCTTTGGCGGGCAGAACGACACGTTGATCATTCGACGGTTTTTGTGAATGATGAGCATCATGGCCATGGCCCGTTGTGGCACCGCCGCCCTCGGCGGTGGGTTTTTAACAAAGCGGCGGATGGTATCCGCCGTCTTTCATCTTTGCCTGCATCAGTGAACTGACGCCACAGACCGCCGAAGTCATCGGCGGTTTTATTCACCCAGCCGGGGGCGCCCCCGGGAGCTGGGCTACAACAAATATCACAGTGAAAATAAAGCCCAGGCATGGCAATGCCTGGGCTTTGCGTGATGTAACGGTCGTGTTGCGTTTCAACTCAGATCAATCATAGAGCGGGCTGACGGTGGTGATGGGTTTGGGTTGCAGGTTGATGCTGGTGTCGATGCGGAAGTTGGATTCGGTCTGATGGCGTTCGGCGAAGAAGAAGTCGAGGGTGCATTCGGTGCCACCGGAGCCGTCGGCTCCGTAGTAGGTGCCATAACCGGGGCTGTCGCCGCTCTGATTGGGGCCGGTCTTCACCCAGACGCCGGCGATGGTTTTGCCAGCATAAGCGCCGGTGCCGGTGAAGGTTTTGCTGGTGCCTGATAGGCCGTCGAACTTCTGAGTCAAGCCGTCGGCAAACTTGAGCACGGCATTGGACAGGTCGGCACTGGCCTTGACGGTGACGCTGGTGCCGTTGAAGGTGGGCAGTACGTCGGCTTTGCCGTTGTTGAGGTTCAGGTCGATGTAGGGGTCGCCGGATTTGATCGGGCAGGTGCCTTCCAGGCCGAGGCTGGTCCACTTGGTGGCCAGGGTGTTGGCCATGGAACTCGTCACGGATTTGACGATGCCGCCGACGGGGAATTGGGCCTTGGTGACAAAGGCTTTGCCGTCGAAGAGCAACACGTTGGCG
>CAYRTH010000070.1:0-15459 GCA_964427135.1 uncultured Phycisphaeraceae bacterium | reverse complement strand
GGGTTAATTCGTGGGATCATCGGCCAATTCAGATGCGCGACTGTAGTACTAGAGCCCTCGGCGTCAGTTTTTAGATGTTGTTGCTGAAAAAAATGATTTGGGCAGAAAAAAACACAGGTATTCACCCCCCCGGGGAATACCTGTGTCTGAGTCGCTTGAAGTTGTGATGAACCGGGTCGAATGAACGCAACTCGCCGCGATGAAGTACGAGGCGAATCGACTTTTACGTTGATTGGTGCGACGCAACCGCAGCAAGGAATAACGGCGCAAGAAAAACGCCGTTGGCTGGGGGGGGTCGGGCAACCAACGGCGGCGTCATGGACGCATGACTGTTGCTGGCATTCGGGGCCAGTCAGTCATTTCACGGATATTACATCGGCAATGTTTCTGAATCAACTTAAAAAATTACGTTCAGGTTTCAAAAAGATCGTGTGCTTCCAAAATGGCCTGCGCCAGGTCGGCCATGCGCCGGCGGGAATCGCGGGCTTTGCGGCGTAAACGGTTCAATGCCTCGGCTTCGCTGATGCCCATTTTCTGCATGAGCAAACCCTTGGCTTTTTCGATGAGTTTGCGTTCTTCGAGCGTGTTTTCCAGTTCACCGATGCGCTGACGCAGTTTCAAATGTTGCTGATATCGCGCCCAAGCCACGGCTATGTTGACACGCAGGGTTTCACGGGTGACGGGTTTGAGCATGTAACCAAACACGCCGACGCGGGTGGCGATATCCAGGTAGTCGGCATCGGAATAGGCACTGATAATCACCACCGGTATATTCATCTGGCAAAACAGCACACCGGCTGCGGCCAGGCCGTCCATTTCAGGCATGCGAATATCGAGCAAAGCCAGATCGGGTTGGTGAACCTTGGCCAATTCGATGGCTTGGGCGCCGTTGGCAGCGGGGCCAATGACTTCAAAGCCCAGGGCCTGCAACTGGTTGGCCAGATCGACCGCGATCAGGTGTTCGTCCTCGGCCACGAGGATACGCTGGGCTGGGGGGACCGGGGGAATCGCCGTGGTGGACGCAGCCTCAGGGACATTCGGGGTGGTTGGAGGAATATGATCATCCATAAAAAAAACCGCCAGTCGCGCCCCACACCATGCCCCATGTTAAATCATCGACCGTTTGACGGGGTGGACATCATACTGCAAGCAATAGACGATTCCAACCTGTTTTATACAAAGATAATTCCTACAATTGGGTCTTGATATGAAGGTTCAAAAAATCCCTCTCCCCGTGGGAGAGGGTGGCTGAGTGTCGCCGCGGCGACCGAGGCCGGGTGAGGGCCGATCAAGGAAAGACCTTAGAATACGGAATATCCAATAAAAGTTCGGCCCTCACCCTAACCCTCTCCCAAGGGGAGAGGGGATTGTTCAGAGGATTCACATGAGTATTTATTTGGATAGCAACGCGACGACAGAGCCAGCCCCGCAGGTGGTCCAAGCGGTCGAGCGGATGATGCGGGAACAGTGGGCCAACCCTTCGAGTGTGCATCGCGCGGGACAGGCAGTCCGCCATGAAGTGGAACTGGCACGATCGAACGTGGCAAAATTGATCGGCTGCCATGAACGTGAACTGATTTTCACCTCCGGGGGGACCGAAGCCAACAACCTGGCACTGTTGGGCTTACTTGGGTCGGCATTAGCGAAATCAGGTTTAACCGGTTCGACCCACGACAGCGCTGCGCCGTTGCTGGTGACCAGCAAAATCGAACACTCAGCGGTGCGTGCGCCGACGGAGGCTTTGGCGGCAGGTGGGGTGAAGGTGGTGTACTTGCCGGTGGACCGGGAAGGGCGAATTGAAGCGCAGAACCTGGCCAACATTTTGCGGGAAGAGGGTGAGGCACATCGGGTGATTTTGGTGAGTGTGCAGTGGGCGAATAATGAAACGGGGGTGATTCAGCCGGTGGGTGAACTGGCGAAAATCATTCACGACTATCGTTGCGGTGTCGGCAAATCAGAGGCTGCCAAAGCGTCGGCCCCATCGTCAGCCTTCAGCCAACATCGAAGTCAGCGGCGGGTGTATTTACATGTGGATGCGATGCAGGCGGTGGGCAAGTTGCCGGTGAATGTGCGGGAAGTGCAGGCGGATTTACTCACTCTGGCAGGCCACAAGTTTCACGGCCCCAAAGGGATCGGTGCTCTTTATGTTCGACAAGGTGTGCGTTTGAAGCCGCAACAACTCGGCGGGCCGCAGGAGCGCGATCGTCGTGGCGGCACGGAAAACACCCCCGGCATCGTCGGCATGGGCATCGCCGCGGAACTGGCCCTTGCGTTTATCAACGATGAATCACGCTTGAAAACACAAAAGGCGTTGCGTGATCGATTGGAACAAGGGGTATGTGCTGCGCTGCCGGGCACGGTGGTTCACTCGGTGAACGCACCACGATTATGGAACACGACCAACCTGGGTTTTGCGTCGCTGGAGGCGGAGGCGATTTTGTTGGGGCTGTCGGAACGAGGGGTGTATGCCTCGGCTGGGGCGGCTTGTTCCAGCGGGTCATTGGAACCTTCACCGGTGCTGCTGGCGATGGGTATCCCCGAAAACATCGCGCATGGGTCGGTGCGATTTTCGCTGAGCCGTGATACCACTGCTGACGACATTGAACAGGCGATCGAAGTGATACCACAGGTGGTCGGACGATTACGCGCCGTGATGCCGACGGGCGGGGGATGATTTCGAATTTCGGATTTCGGATTTTTACAAGCCAAGAACGAATGAATGGCAGTGTTATTGACGCCGTGCCCTTCAGGGCCGGATATTTGAGAATCGATCCGGGGCTGAAGCCCTCGGCGTCATTCATGGGTGGGTGGAGTTCATTTCGCCGCAACCACCATAAAAATAAGGATGGTGTTGCGTGAGGCATATGGTTAAAATGATATCAACCTTGGGGGGGCAGGGACCACGCCATGTTCACACCCTCGGCTGATCCCACCCAGGGCCTGCTTTGGCCGGCGCTTGCAATTTTGGCTGGCGGCCTGCTTGTGCTTGGACTCGTCGCTCTGGGTTGGGCGCTTTTATCACATCATCGCGGTCGAACCCTAGCCAACATGCAAAAGCGTTTGCAACTGGCACCCATTGAAATCAGCGACGCGCTCGCCCAACGGGTGATGGAACGATTGCAACCATTGGAATTGCATCACTCGGCCCACTGGCGGGTGCTGCGTTTTTATGAAGGGGCAGCCACGGCCGATGGCGAGGGCACGCTCTGGGTGGCGGACCTGCGCGGCGACCCATTCAGCAAACTCGACAACGCCGAGTTGCACATCACGCTGGTGATGCTGTCCCTGCCGACGTTGGATTTACCCAAGTTCATTGTGGTGCCCAAAAATTTTTGGACGCGCACGTTCGCCACCGGGGCCGCCCATGACATTGTTTTCGGCGACGCCTTTTCACGTCATAACACCCTCATCGGCAGCGATGCCCTGCTGGTGCGTCAACTGTTCACTTTACCCGTGCGTTCGCTTTTGCGCAGCAACAAGGAGATGACCATCGAAGGCCGGGGGGATACGCTGCTTTTGTACCAATATCCGCAGACCATGAACGGTCTGGCGGTGAGTCAGGCAGTGCAAACCGGGCTGGACCTGGCCGGGGTATTGAGCAAACCCAACACGTCCCAATTGACGCTGCGCCGTGCATAAAGAAGTGTCCAAATCACAGGACGGTGTCAAGCCACCGGGGTACGAAGCGCAAGACAGTGCATTTCACCCGCAGCCATGAAGGCATTAACATGTGTTGCATGGTTGTTGATTGTCAGGCCAACCGCAAGCGGCAACCCACGGGGTGATTGTTCGAAGAAAGATGATCGCGATCTTCGACAACGATCAGACATGTTAGTTGGATAAACTATTAAAGCATCGAATCATCAAACGATTTGATTCACCCGGAGTATTTTTCATGCGACATTCACACATCGGGTCAATCGCAACATTGAGCTTTCTGTGCTGCGTCGCCCAAACCTTGGCGGAAGTGCGTTTGCCCGCTGTGCTCAGCGACAACATGATGGTGCAGCGCGATGTGCCGATGGTGATATGGGGCTGGACGGAACCCAACGAAAAGGTCACCGTGCAATGCGGTGAGGCGAGCGTGACGATCGACGGTCACGATGGCAAGTGGCAGGTGAAGTTGCCTGCTCAAGCAGCGGGGCCGGTGCCCAATGTCACTGTCACCGGCAGCAATACGATCACCATCAGCAACATACTGGCCGGTGACCTGTGGTTTTGTTCGGGTCAGTCGAACATGCAGTGGCTCGTCAAAAACAGCAACCACGCCGAGGAAGAAATCGCTGCGGCAGACTATCCGATGATGCGTAGTTTCACCAGCGCTTCGGTCACGGCCGACCAGCCTCAGGAAGATGTCAAAGGCAGTTGGGTGATCGTCAGTCCGCAAACCGCTGGTAATCTGACGGCTGTGGGTTACTTCTTCGGTCGTGAATTGCATCAACGGTTAAATGTGCCGATCGGTCTGGTCAATTCATCATGGGGTGGAACCCCGGCTGAGGCGTGGACACCGATAGCGACGCTCCAAGCCGACGCGGATTATGCAACCATTTTGGAACGCGCCCGAACGTACCCCGAGCAATACCCTGGTCTGGTAGAAAAGTACAAGGCAGACCTGATCAAGTGGCAGGAAGCGGTTGACAAGGCCAAGGCGGAGGGAAAGCCAGAACCTCGTAAACCTGAAAAACCCTCCGAGCCGGGGAAGCACCCCAACCTGGCATCCGTACTATACAACGCCAAGGTTCATCCGTTGACGCCGCTGCCGATCAAGGGCGTGATCTGGTATCAGGGAGAAGCCAACACCGGGCGGGCATATCAGTATCGCAAGCTCATGGCTGACCTGATCGTGAGTTGGCGTCAAGCTTGGAATCAGCCGGAGCTGCCCTTTGCGCAAGTGCAACTGGCCAACCATAAATCCCGCAAGACTGTGCCTGGGGAAAGTCAATGGGCTGAACTCCGTGAAGCACAGGCTATGGTGGCAAGCAAACTGCCCATGGCCGGGCTGGCGGTGACGATCGATATCGGTAAAGCTTACGACATTCACCCCCGCAACAAACAGGATGTGGGCAAGCGACTGGCGGCATGGGCGATACACAGTGTGTATGTCAAAAATGAGGTCGTGCCCAGCGGCCCGCAATATCAGGCGATACAGGTTGTCGGTTCACAAGTGTATCTTTCGTTCAACCACATCGGCTCCGGCCTGATGGTCAAAGGTGATGAACTCAAAGGCTTTGCCCTGGCGGGGGACGATCAGAAATGGCACTGGGCGACGGCAGGGATCGAGGGTGATAAGGTGATCGTGCAGAGCGAGGCTGTGCCCGCGCCGGTGGCAGTGCGTTACGCCTGGGCGGATAACCCCGAGTGCAATCTGTATAACAAGGAAGGTTTGCCTGCAGTGCCGTTCCGAAGCGATGACTGGCGCATGAGCACGCGTGACAATAAGTAAAACTGTCGGCGACATTGCAGGGGAAGATATCGGGGAAGATATCGGGACAGGTCCAATATTGCCGGTTTCCATACTTCGCCCCGGCTAGCCCCCGTGGGTACGCGGCTCGTTCAACCGATCTACATGCGTTGGCACTGCATTTACTTGATCACTGGCAACAGGACTTTGAATAAATCGGTGCCGGCCTGCTGGGTCATTTCCAACAACACAGATTCGACCGTCACGGGCACCACGCCCATCTGAATCATGCGCTGCAGTGCTGTGTCACGATCGGTCGGTCGGCGGGAACCCACCGCATCGACCACCACGCCGGCGACAAACCCCGCTTCGACCAAATCAAGACAGGTTTGCAGCACGCAGACATGGGCCTCGATGCCGCACACCAGCACATGCCCGCCGCGCAGTGCTGCCAGTTGCTGGCGCAAGGCGGGGGTGCAGGCGGAAAAGCGGGTTTTTTCTTCACGATGAATCACCGCTTGCAAGCGGGCATCGATTTCGGGCAGTGTATTGCCCAGCCCTTTTTTGTACTGCTCGGTGACCAATACTGGCAGTTTCAGTACGTTGGCACCATCGATCAGCCGGGACACCTGCTGCTGCACCGATTGAAAGTCGTACATCATCGGCAGCAAACGCTCCTGCATGTCGATCACCAGCAGCGCAGTATGTTCACGATGAAAACGTGGAAGGCTCATACCAATCAGTTTACCCGTTGCAAGATACAACGCTCAGGCATGGCCATGGTTGGGCGTTTGCCCGTGCCGATGGTTGGCACACAATCCGGCGATGCGTACTGTTCGACCGCGTCGCACAGTGGTACGATGCTGATGGTTCAACAAGTATCACGCAAGCACATGACGCTATTGTTCAGGGAGTATAAAAATGAAGACGTACAAGAGTCGCTCGCTGGGTTTGAAATGGTTGTCGCTGCTGATGGTTCAGGTACTGGTGTGTCTGGTCTGGGTGCAACCGGGCCTGGCGCAGGATGGGGCGTTCACCGGCGTGATTGTGGAAGATAATGCCGTGGTGCGAGCCGGTGGCGGCAACCCGTTTTATGCCGTGGCTCGACTGCCCAAAGGCTCGCAAGTGACGGTGGAGGAAGTGGTGTTCGGCTGGTATCGCATCGCACCGCCTGCGGGCAGCGCTTCGGTGATTGAAAAGTCACAGGTGCAGTTGTCAGCCGATGGCAAATCGGCAACGGTGAATGTTGATAATGCACCAGTGTTTGCCGCGAGCATTGAAACGGACAACGCCAGCCCCAATAAACATTGGCGTCGCCAACTCAACCTGGAACGTGGCAAAACCGTGCAGGTGCTTGGTGATGAAGGTCGGTTTTATCGCATCACTCCGCCGGCGGGTGCTTCGGTGTATGTCGCACCGACCGCATTGCGTCGAGCTGATGCCAGTGCACCGGCCTTGGCCACGCCCGTCGCGCCGGTGGTTGCGGTGACTCCGCCGGCACCAGCCGTCACCACGGCTGCTCCAGCGGCTCCAACGACAACGCTGGTCGCACCAGCCCCCATGATCACCCCACCCCCCGCAGTGCCGCAGCCTTCGCCTCAACCTTCATCGACAGCCACGCCTGCTGCACCTGCTGTCACCGTTACCACGCCGACCCCTGCCCCAGCCGTGACCGCCACGACGCCGGCAACCACCACGGTGACAGTGACCCCCGCTGCCCCGACGACGACGCCAGTGGTTGCCACGCCTGCAACCCCTGTCGTTGAAACCCCAGCCCTGACCGTCACGCCCACCGTGCCACTGATCGAAACCCCTGCGGTCACCCCTGCACCCGCACCTTCACCCGTCACCATTACCCCCGCCCCGGTTCCGGCCCCGGTGGTGCGTCGCTCGGCTGCCGCGTTTGCCGAATTGGAACAACGCTTCCGTGAAGCCATGGCTCAGCCGCTCGAAAACCAACCGCATGATGAACTAATCGTCGCCTACCGTGCCCTGCAAAGTGATACCACGCTATTGCCCGCCGAAACCCGCAGCATCGTCGTCCGCCTGATGCAATTAGACCGAAATCAAAAGCTCGCAACGCAGTTGAAAGATTTGTCGAGCCTGCGCAGCGAACTGGATCAGCGGCAGGAAAGCATCGTCTCCGTGCGTATCGAATCGGAACGTCGCGCCAATGCGCCGCAGACGGGCGTGCCCGGTGAAGGCAAGTATTACGATGCCGTGGGCCAGTTGGTCGGCTCGGCTGTGTACGACGGTCAGCGTATGCCGATGTTGTACCGATTGCTGGACGCCTCGAGTCGTCGCACGGTGGCTTACGTGCAGCCCTCCGACAAACTCGACCCCAAGGTGTACCTGGGTCAGGTCGTCGGATTGATCGGCACATCACGCTACGACCCGGCACTCAAACTCAATATTTTTGAAGTGAAATCGGCGGATATTCTGCAAGCCAATCCGCATTTCTGACCGCCGAAAGATTGGCCACGAAGCCACGAAGGCCACGAAGAAGAGAATAAATCAGTTTGGCGCATCCGCACAGATTGTTTAGCCTCGCCGCTTGTCGGCGAGTTATTACATTGCGGGAACCTATTCACTGTGTATCACTTTCCGCCCAACGCAAACCACCGCGGGTTGCCACCCGCGGCTATGCGGAGATCATTCCCTCAACCACTTGGCCACTCGACCACTTCTCCGATTACCCAAGTCCTCGTCACTGCGTTCCTCGTCCTTGGCTTGGTTCCGACCATTTACCTGTGTTGCTGCACCGCCCAGGCGGCATCCAGGGCCTGGCGATGTTCGGCCACATCATGCACACGAAAAAGGCGCACCCCTTGGGCCATGGCATTCACGGCCACGGCCAGACTGCCGGGCACCAGTTCAGTCGGTGAAGGCGGCTGGGTAGCCGTTGCCAGACGACCAAGCTTGCCTAAAAAACGTTTGCGACTGACCCCCAAAAGCACCGGGTAACCCAGTGCTGTCAATTGATGTAGTTGAGCCAGCAAGGTTAAATTGTGTTCGACGGTTTTACCAAAGCCGATGCCCGGGTCGAGGATGATTTTTTCAGGTTGAACGCCGACGTTCATGGCTGCCGCAGCACGATCGTACAGGTACGCGATTACTTGATGCACCACATCGTCGTAGTGCGGATCGACCTGCATCGTGGCGGGCGAACCTTGCATGTGCATCAGCACGATGGGTACGTCAAGCCGAGCGACCAATTCCAACATGCCCGGTGAGCGACCGGCATTCACATCGTTGACCATCATCGCCCCGGCATTGATCGCTGCCTCGGCGACGATGGGGTGTTGCGTGTCAATGCTGATCGGCACAGCGCGACCGGTTTGTTTCATCCGGGCACAAAGTTTTTCGATCACCGGCAGTACCCGACGCCTTTGCTCATCAGCAGGTACGGGTTGTGAACCGGGACGTGTCGATTCCCCGCCCAGGTCGATGAGGTTAGCTCCCTGCTCGATCATTTGCAACCCATGGTTGACCGCGGCATCGACATGAACGAATTGGCCGCCATCGGAAAAACTGTCGGGGGTGACATTGAGGATGCCCATCACCCGTGGCGCATCGAGACTGAGCGTGCAGTCATCGGCAAAAGTAATTTGCATGACCGGTGAAATGTACCGATAAATCCGTGTGAACGCCCGTTAATCATCGGACAAAATATGCTGGAGATGGTTGCGTACGGGGGAATTGGTAGTACACTGTGGCTTGAACGCTCCGCGCGGGAGCGGGCTGAGCAATTTCCCCCTTATTGGCAAAATGGACCCTGGCCTGTGCAAGACAGGCTGGAATTGCTCCGATCTGATATCGGAGGGCCCTTGGCCCAATGTTTGCATGCGCATTGGCGTGGCGAACGTAACCGGGTTCGAGTAGAACGAAGGATTCAACCATGAAACGTTGGGGAACCATTCCAAACTGGGTGTACCTGGCCATGGGGTTTTATGTGTTGTGGTCTTGGCCGACGTTGACGCAAGCTGGGGGAGCGACCGCATTGCACCCCAACGCGGCAACGACACTGGCGGAGGCTTCGATTTCGTCGGCCCTGCGCGGCGCGGGCATGGTGTATCTGATTGCGATTGTGATTTCGATTGGCGTGGCCATGCTGATCAAACTGCTGGGCAAAGCCTTGAAACAGTTCAAAGGCGAGCCGTGAATAAAGCCGGGTTGAGGTATTGAAAACCAGGCCGGGAACGGGACGAATTTCGGATTTAGCGGGAGGACCCGCTGTTGAAGCCGTCGGATTTCGGATATTAAGACATCAAGCCGGGAACGAGGCTGGTAAGCCGAGGGCCCGGGTATGGATCGTCACTGACAAACGAAATACACGCCCGGACCCCCACCGAGCAAGTCCGCAACCTGCAAGGATCGAACATGAACCTGGGCAATCCGCTGGAATTTTTTCAAGGCCTGGACACGCTGTTTGCCAGCGATCCGGTGGCCATGTTCACGCGCCTGGGGCTGATCGTACTGGGCATGGTGCTGGTTTACCTGGGCAAAAAAGGCACGCTCGAACCGCTGCTGATGATACCGATGGGCATGGGCATGATCGCGGTCAACGCCGGGGTGATGTTTTTGGACCCGATCACGGTGCAACATTTGGAACGGGATGTACCGACAAGTGCGCTGGTGCAGTCGGCGGACCCGTCTGCGACGATCGGAGGCAATGCTCAGTCGGCACCGTTCACGACCGATCGATCCGCCGAAAAACCGCAGGTGAGTTTGGAGGATTTACCCAAATCAGAACGGCCCCAGGGCACACTGATCATCGAACCAATGGTCACCAAAACCGACAACGTTTTGTACATGCTGCAACTGGACTTTTTGCAGCCGGTGTACACATTTACGTTCCCCAACGGGCTGATTGCGTGTCTGGTGTTTATGGGCATCGGGGTGTTGCTGGATGTCGGGTTTGTGTTGGCGCGGCCGATGGAAAGCATGTTTTTGGCGTTGTGTGCGGAACTGGGCACGATTTTGGTGTTTCCGATTGCGGTGGGATTGGGGATGAGTTACGGGGAAGCGGCCTCGGTGGCGATGATCGGCTCGGCCGATGGTCCGATGGTGATGTTCACGACGTTGAAACTGGCGCCGGATTTATTTGTGCCGATCACGGTGGTGAGTTACCTGTACCTGGGCTTGGCCTACGGCGGATATCCGTACATGATCAAACTGCTGGTGCCCAAAGCCCTGCGCGCCACGCGCACGGAGAAAAAGGCCGGGCCGGTGATCACCAGCGGCGAAAAACTCACTTTTGCGGTGGTGGCCTGCGCCATTTTGTGCTTATTGTTCCCCATGGCGGCCCCGCTGTTTTTGTCCCTGTTTCTGGGCGTGGCGGTCCGCGAGTCGGAAATCAAGCCGTACATCAATCTGTTTGAAAATGTGTTTCTGTACGGGGCGACGATGTTTTTGGGGCTGATGCTGGGGGTGCTTTGCGGAGCCAAAACGTTGCTCGATCCGGTGGTCTTGAAGTTGCTGGTGCTGGGGGTATTGGCACTGGTGATTTCGGGGATGGGGGGCATTGCCGGCGGATATGCGCTCTACTTTCTCAAAAAACGACGCTACAACCCCATCATCGGTATCGCCGGCGTGTCATGCGTGCCCACCACCGCCAAGGTCGCTCAGAAAATGGTGCAAAAGGACGCACCGGGTGAATTGATTCTGCCCGAAGCACTGGGGGCGAGCATCTCCGGCGTGATCACCAGTGCCATCATCTGCGGCGTCTATGTCACCCTCGTGCCGATGCTCAAGTGATTCAAAATGTTTAGCGCAGACGCTTTGCGTCGGCGCCGTGTGCCACTGATCAACTCACCGCGGGTTACCACCCGCGGCTATGAAGACTGCGTATTGATCCGTCTAGCCGCGGGTGGCAACCCGCGGTGCTTTTTTGGCGATAGGTCATGGCACTGGCAGACACATCGTCCGTGGTTATTTGAAAAACCATCCTGATCTTTGGGCGGCCCCAAAGATCAGGCGTGAAAGATGCAAGCATCCCTTCATCACCAAGCAAACCATACCCAAGTCCTCGTCACTACGTTCCTCGTCCTTGGCTTGATAAATCCGACGGCTTCAACAGCGGGGCCTCCCGCTAAATTCGAAATTCGAAATCCGAAATCCGAAATTCAGACCACTCGACCACTTCCTTTCACGCAAGTTTTTGTACGACAAATGCCGAAATAACAGGGACGAAGTTTCCGCGTTTGTTGTATGCTGTGGCACCTGCATGGGCTTTTCCCGTCAGTGACCACACCAAGACCAGGGCGATTTTGATGCAACCTTTGCATTGGCTGTTGTTGGCAATCGTCAGTCCGGTGTTGTGCGGGCTGCTGAGCCTTTTGCTTCCCCGCAAGGCTTTGTTGCCACGGGTGCTATTGGCCATTCTCGGACCGGTTTCCGCCGTCACGCTGCTGGTGCTGCACATTCAGCATCACGGGGTGGACCCGACCACGTTGCAACAAGCCGGTGCTTTGGCGCAAAGCTGGATGCCGACGGTGCAGTTGAACCTGGCTTTTCAGCCGGACCGTTTCGGGTTGTTTTTTGCGTTGCTGGTGGCGGTGGTGGGCATTGGTATCACCTTTTACGCCCGTGGGTACTTCGGCAAAGACCATGACAGCCTGTATCGCTTTTACCCCTGCCTGATGTTGTTCATGACCGCCATGCTGGGCGTGGCTTTGTCCGATAATTTCATGTTGATGCTCTTGTTTTGGGAGATGACCTCGATCAGTTCGTTTTTATTGATCGGGTGGGAACGCGACGATGCCGCAGCCGTGAAAAAAGCGATGCAGGCCTTCATCACCACCGGGCTGGGCGGCCTGGGTTTGATGGGGGGGTTGATTCTGCTGGGGCTGCACACCGAAGCATGGTCGTTCTCCGCCTTGATGCAGCTTCACGAAGCAGGCAAGCTCACGGCTGATCCGCTCACGGTGACCAGTTTCATTCTGATTTTTTTGGGGGCGGCCACCAAAAGCGCCCAGTGGCCGTTTCACTTCTGGCTACCTGGGGCCATGGCTGCACCGACACCCGTGTCGGCTTATCTGCACTCAGCGACCATGGTGAAAGCCGGCGTGTACCTGACCGGTCGTCTCTGGCCGATGCTCGCCGATGTACTGCCCCTTTGGCCGTATCTGATCGTGCCGCTGGGCGGGGTGACGATGGTGTACGGGGCCTACGTCGCCTTCCGTAAAACCGACCTCAAACAAATTTTCGCTTACACCACGGTGAGTCAGCTTGGCTTGCTGATGACCATGTATGGTTTGTCCGCGATCGAGTTTAAAGGTGAGCCGAACCTGCTTTGGGACGTGACCCAAATTTTGAATCACGCCCTCTACAAAGCCCCCTTGTTCATACTGGCCGGGGCGATTGGTCACCTGGCGCTGACCCGTGAATTGGCCGAGCTGCGCGGGCTTTATCACAAGGGCGGGCAGTTCCGACTGATGACGGTGATCCTGTTACTAGCCGCCTACGCCATGGCTGCCGGTCCGCTGACGCTTAGTTTCACCGCGAAAGAACTTTTCTTTTATCAAATCTGGCATGCCTACGAAGCAACGCATCACCCGGCCTTCTGGGCGCTGATCGCTGCGGGCGTGGCCACGGGCATGTTCAACGTCGCCATCTTCATCAAACTGTTCCGTGTGCTGGTGCTGACCAAACCAAGGCATGACATTCAGGGTCACGCCGAACCCGACCCGCATCACAGTGAAGTCGATGAAAATCAGCGTGCCCAGCAGGGTCACGCAGCGCATGTGCCTGCGCATGGTACTCATGCTCATGCACACGCCGCTGACACCGCTGCTCATGCGTCCAGCCATGCAGGCGCACATGCCGGGGGTCACGGTCACGATCATGCCCACGAAACCGGCTTCTGGTCGTGGATGCTCTGGTTCCCCGGTCTGGCACTGGTGCTTTTCCAATACCTGGGCGGCATCGTCCCCGGTTTGCACACCCAGCTTTTCGGCCTGCTCGAACGACCCGAAAGTTTGAACTACAAGTTTTCCTCCCTCGAAAAATTGCCCATGACCTGGGACGCATTCCTTCACCCCAGTGTGCCCTTGTACATGAGTCTGGCAGCCATGGCTTTGGGCATCGCGCTGGGCTTGCGTAAGGTCAGCTTCCATGGCTGGGCGGACCCGCACGATGGTATTTACCCCGGCTTTTACAACCTGTGCACCAAAGGCGGGGGCAAGGTCTTTGGCCTGGTGCAAACCGGTCACAGCGCTGCTTACGTAGCCATGGTCAGCCTGTTTATCGTGGGTATCTTCGCCTGGTCCATCGGCTTTAACTTAAACAACCTGCAAGTGCCCTCGGCCATCGATGCTCAATGGGCTGAACTGGCCAACTGGTCCGACATGGTGCCAGCCTACATTTGGACCACCTTCGTCTGCGTCACTGCCCTGCTCATGCCACTGGTCGGTGACAGGCCCACCCGGGTGCTGGTGCTCGGGGCCTGCGGTTTTTCCGTCGTGGCTGTCTATTACCTGTATCAGGCGCCGGACCTGGCGCTCACCCAAATCAGCATCGAAATTGTGTCGCTCATTCTGTTTTTACTGGTGCTGAGTCTGCTGCCCAGCGTGCCCGCCAAAAAAGAAATGCAGGTACTGCCCCGGGCGATGATCGGCATATCCGTCGGGTTGGTCGCCTTCTGGCTGACGCTCACCAGCTCGCTGGGTCCGCAACCGCTGATGACCGATGCGTTCACCAAGCCCGATGGTCAGCGCTTTGCCCATTTGGGTGAATTCTTTCTGCGTAACAGTCACAAGGGTGACGACACCGCTCACGTGCACGATGATCAACCCGCCTTGCAAGGCGGCGTGGTCGATCGCGGCATCGGGCACCTGTCCAGCTTCGGCACCGGTAAAAAAGATGACACCCTGGCCCATGACCCGCATGCCATCACGCTGCACAAAGGCGGCGGGGGTGCCAACGTGGTCAACGTCATTCTCGTCGATGGCCGAGGCTTCGACACCATGGGCGAAATCACCGTACTGGGCCTGGCCGCACTGGGCGTCTGGGCCTTATTGAGTAAACCCAAAAAACCGGCGCCCAAAATTCGTGTCGAGTGAGTGAATACGCATGACGCCTGCCGTACTGATATGAAAATGACGCCGTGCCCTTCAGGGCCGGATATCCGGGGCTAAAGCCCTCGGCGTCAAAAGCCAAAACACTCGGCATCGATGCCCCATGATGATTGATACCAAACAACCATGACCACCCTCATTCTGCAAACCGCTGGTCGCATCCTCGTACCGCTGTCCCTGGCGTTCGGGGTGTTCATTTACTTCAAGGGTCACCAGACCCCCGGCGGCGGGTTCGTCGGCGGCCTTGTCCTGGCCGTCGCCTTCATCATCGCACGCATGGCCTACGGTGGTGACATCGGCTCGCCCCACATGCAAACCATTCAACGCTGCACCATCGCCGTCGGTTTGTTCTTCGCCCTGATCACCGGGGCTGGTGCGTTGTTCTTCGGCCTACCCTTTTTCACTTCCAACAACGGTTACCTGCCCCTGCCCAGCCTCGATGGCACCACCAACATGGGCAAGTTTCACTGGGCCAGCGTCATGCTCTTTGACCTGGGCGTGATGCTCACCGTGGCCGGCGTGGTCGTGGCCATGATCGAGGCCCTGATCAAGGAGCTGCGATCATGACCATACTGACCTCCCTGATGGTCGGCATCATCTTTGCCGTGGCCATCTACATGATGCTCGGCCGGGAATTGAAAGGCGTCTGCATGGGCGTGTTCCTGCTGGGCCATGGCGCCAACCTTGCCATCCTCAACGCCAGCCGTTCGCCCATGGGCAAGTTGCCGCCGATATTGGAGCATGGCCTGCCCTACACAACTTACGTCGATCCCTTGCCGCAGGCGTTGATTTTGACCGCCATCGTCATCGGCTTTGCCGTGCAGGCGTTTCTGCTGACCTTGCTCGTGGTCACCTGGCGACGCATGCGCACCCTCGAAGTCGGCGACCTGGCGATTGACCCCGATAAATAAAAAAGTGGCCGAGTGGTCGAGTGGTCAAGTGGTCAAGTGCCGGAAGGTAGGGTGGGTCAAGCGAGTCCGC
>CAYRTH010000069.1:0-15512 GCA_964427135.1 uncultured Phycisphaeraceae bacterium | reverse complement strand
TCATTTGCCTTGATCAAAAACCATGGTAATATATCGGAGCGCTCCGATCACTTAAAAATAACCATATATAACCAATATAAACCGGTAGTAAGGAGCTTGCGATGGCGGAAGATCAAAAGACTTTGGCTGCCATGTTTTTCGTGACTTTGCTGGGCATGCTGTGTTTCAGCAGCGTTGCGACGGTCAGCGCCAACGATATCGGGGCGCCACCGGGGGTGTTGTTGGAGGCAGAATCGAACCTGCCCAAAAGCACGGTGCAGGTGGTAGGCTCAGCCGGGGCATCGGGGGGCAAGGCGGTGACCAGCGACAAGGAATGGGAACCGATGTTCGAAGTCGCCACGCCCAAGGAAGGCGACGGCCTGGAAATTCATGTGCGTCATAAAGGGGGGCCGTTGCAACTCAAAGCGGTGGTGGGGGGACAGCAAAAAGAATTGCAATGGATTTGGGATCAACCCAACGACTGGAAGTGGAGTTCCTTTGGTAAGTTCACCCGAGAGCAACTGGGGTCATCCCTGCTGATCATTCGCGGAGGCAAGATGGAACAGAACCCGATGATCGATTGCGTCGTGATCGGCGCCCCCGGCCCTGCCCCCGCCCCCGGGGCAGGGGCAGCCGCAGCGACACCCACACAGCCCGTACCCGCAGCGGCGGCGGGCAATGCAATCAACGTCCCTGATGCGGTGGTGAATCAATTGACGGCCACGCCCAGTTACACGGCTGACAACGTATCACCCCCGGTGGCGATTGTGCTGAGTGTCGATTGGGGCAAGCCGGTGGCCCCGATCACGTTGCTGCACTGGGGTGTGAACGACTATGACATCAGCGAGCCGGAGCGTGCGATGAATGCCGGGTTCAATGCGTTCATGCAAAAGCTGCAACCGGCGTTCATCCGTATTCATCACGCGGGGCTTTCGGACCGTTGGACGGATGCGGCGACCCGCAAGTGGGACGTTGCCAAAATCAAACAGGCGTTTGCGGCCACGGCCGATGGTTATGGCGATGCGCAGATCATGATCAACATCCCCAAATGGCCGCAGTGGTTTCACGATGGGCCGACGTTGCCGGGGGATAAGGAAGCGGAATTTACAGCATTTTGTGGGGAATTAGCTCGCATCATGAAGGAAGAAGTGGGGCGGAAGGTTCAGTGGTGGGAAGTGCTCAACGAACTGGACAACAGTTACGAAAAAGAAAATCGACTGGGCGACCTTTGGCGGTTGCAGAACAGGATCAAGCTGGCGATTCGTCAGGCGGACCCGCAGGCCAAAGTCGGCGGCCCGGCCATGACCTGGCCCAAACCAAGCTGGGTCGAGTCATACCTCAAGGCCAGCGTCAGCCAGATTGATTTCATGACCTGGCACAATTACGCCTCGGGCAATGCCAGCGACCCCAATGCCCAGGTCCTGGCCAAGCCCGACACAATGCGCGATCACGCGCAAACCGTGCTCGACGGTTTGGCCAGGCACGCTCCGCAGCGCAAAGTCGAAACCTACCTCACCGAGTTCAATGTCAGCTGGTCATGGCAGACACGCGACCCACGCATGGTCAATCACCTGGGTGCGGTGTTCGATGCCCTGGTGGTCAAACGGTTGGCGGAACTGGGCGTCAGTGGTATCGCCAAGTGGCATGTCAAGGACGGCATTTACGGGATGCTCGGACCGGAGAATCAGCTTCGCCCAGCCGGGGTGCTTTACCTTTGGTCGCGTCCGCTGCTCACCGGCACCATGGTCACCAGTCAAAGCGACTTTGCCGACCATGTCGAGGCCCTGGCGGTACAGCGCGACGATGGCAGTCGTTCGCTGCTGTTGATGAACAAAACGCCGCGTCGCGCCACGCTTGTAGCCGGCGATGCCGTCGAGCTGCTGGGGGTGTCGGGGGATACGAACATCAGCGGGCGCATCATTGATGAATCGACCATCACCACCGGCAAAGCCGTCGTAATTTCACCCAATCCCCCAACGGGCCTATTGACCCTGCCCGGTTATTCGGTGACCTTGCTCACGACTGCCCCGGCAGCGACGGTCGAGGCCATTTTTTTTACCGCCAACCCTTGACTTTCGGATCGCTCCGAGTATATTAAAAATGATGTCGGAACGCTCCGAACAACTCGATGTCGTCAATCCTCCACGTCGCGTGACCTTGGAACAGGTCGCCAGTGCTGCTGGTTTGGCGCGCACGACGGTGTCGGACATTCTCAATCGCAATATCAGTGACAAATACAGCCGGGCAACACGTGATCGGGTGCTCAAGGCGGTGCGTACCCTGGGTTACACGCCTTCACGGGCGGCTCAGGTCATGGCTCGTGGCCGATCGGGGCTGATTGGCCTGCTGCTGACCCGTGATTTTTCCAACCCTTTTTGGGCGCGAGTCGCCAACTTCGTTGAACAGGAATTGCGTTCCCGCACCTACCGCATGCAATTGGCTGTGACCGAAGGCAACCCCGAGCAGGAACGCCGACTCATCCAGCAACTTGATGGCGATCAGGTGGAAGGTTTGATCATCGGCCCGGTGTATGAAGCCATCGACTTGGAACAGCATCATCATGTTTTGCGTGGCCGACTGCCGACGGTGCTTTTCGGCGGCTTTTGTGACAGCAACTTCGATAACGTGGCATTGGATCACGAAGCTGGCAAAGGCATGGCCATCGAGTATTTGTTGGATCACGGCCATCGAAGGATTGGTTACCTTTGCGCTCCGCCGTCACGTTTACGACCCGATCAACCCAACCCGGATTACCCGGTTTATCGCATGTTTGCAGATCGTGGCTTATTGCAGCCGGAGTGGTTCATTTGGCAGGCGGACACGGGGCGTTTCGATGATTTTTATCAAAGCTGCGTTGGCTTCGTGAATTGTTGGAAAAATGCGGACCCGGCCACGCGACCGACGGCGGTGATCTGTCACAACGATCAGGTGGCGATGACGGCTTACCGGGCGCTGCATGAAGCGGGCGTGTCGGTGCCGGGGGATTTGTCGATGGTGGGGTATGACAATTTGCCGGAGACGGCTTATCTGCCGCCGCCGTTGACGACGGTGGACAATCAGGCGCAGCAGCAGATGCGTGCCCTGGTGCAAAGGCTGATCGAGCGACTGGAACACCCACGTCAGACGGTGCAACAGATCACCATTCGACCGACCTTGGTGGAACGCGCTTCGGTGCGCAGCGTTGTCTGACGGGTGTTCGTTGATGGGGCTATTCATGTGAAGCGTATTCAACGTGGATCAATGTCACAGCCATGAGAACCACTTCGGTTGCCAAAGGAGGACTTGGCATGAAGGTTCGCAGTCATTTTTTTACTGGAGGACAGACGATGAAAACGTTCAGTCAATGGATGAGTTTGGGTTTACTGGCATGGGCGGGTTGGTCCGCCCCGGCGCACGCGGCGATGTTGTATGAAGGGTTTGATTATCAGGTGGGACAATCACTGGTCGGGCTGAACGGCGGGACATGGGACACCACCCGCGCCTGGGCTACGGGCGGATGGTCCAATGGTTCGATCAATGCCGCCAACATCGTGGCCGGGCTGACCTTGAGCGACTATCCGGTGCTGGGCAACGCGGTGGAACTGGTCAACAACAATAATGATGGTGGTAACTACAACGCCTTTATCGCCGGTCGTCAGTTACCATCGACACTGTCAGTGCCTTCGGGCAGCGATCTGTTTGTCAGCTTTTTGTTCCAGCAACGGCAGAGCGGATCGTTCGCCAACGAATCGCATCTGTCAATCGCGGACGCCCCTTTCAGCGGTGGGCAGAAATTGCAAAGCAGACCGGTGACGCTGTTTGGCGATAACGCCCCGGATAACGCAGCCGTGGGTGCGGATAACGGTACAGGTTCGGCTTCAGGCAACTTGGTGCAGGCCAACACCACCTACCTGGTGATCAGCAAGTTCACCAACCTTAATGGACCGACCTTCAGCAGCAACACCGGCACGATGTGGATGTTGCGAGCTTCGGACTGGGACGCCATCAAACTCGGCCCGATCAACGAATCGGTGCTGGATGTCAACAGCCTGCTCAAGGTGACCCATCAGCCCAATAACACGTTTGTGGTCAACCTTGGCGCGGATGATTACATGCGTTTGTGGACGGTGTCCGCTTTTGGCATCAACAATCGCGTGGCGTTTGACGAAATCAAAATGGGTTCGGCGCTGGATCAGGTGATCACGCCCATTCCCGAACCGGCGACCCTGGGCCTGCTGACCTTGGGTGGGCTGTTGCTGATGCCGCGTCGCCGGGCTTAATCAGGGTCGCCCCCAGTTTCAGGGTTGAACGGAGCCACGAGCGGAAGCGAGTGGTTGTCAAAAACCGCTCATTGCCATTCGCGGCTCGGATTGACTCGATTCGCAACCCTTTCGCAAGGAGCCTGCCATGTCACGTTTAAGGAATCAGGGCTTCACATTGATCGAACTGCTGGTGGTCATTTCCATCATCGCACTGCTGGTGGCGTTGTTGCTGCCAGCCTTGGGGGCTGCCCGTGAAGCGGCCAACAGTACCAAGTGCCTGGGCAACCTGCGACAGATTGGTTTCGCCTTTCAGCTTTATGCAGGCGATAACAAGGACTTTTTCCCCAGTGCCTATCAACCTTCGTGGGCAGGCCCCAAATGGTTCGACCCCGGCAAACTGGGTGACTACATCGACCAGATCAGCAAGGTTTTCATCTGTCCGACCGATCGCTTCCCCGATAGCGATGGAAGCTTCCTTTACAGCTACGCCTACAACAGCGGTGCCCGTTACGGCTACAACAACACCTGGGGCTACGGACTGCGGCAAATCACCGCCTGGGATCGGCCCAACACCGTCGCCTTGGTGACCGATCAGGGCAACAGTCAGACCGAACATCGCCATGAATTGGAAAATGCCGGCAACCACACCAACAACGGCCCGTTCACCCGTCATGGTCGCGGTGTCAATGCCGTGTTCTTCGACGGCCACGGCGGATTCCTCTATCACGTCGAGGACAACCTCGGCTCACAGGCTTCACCTGTCTGGGCGGAGGGTGGCAACGTGTGGGGCCGATATAAATTCATCGGCGGTTGATCACGATTACATATCACCACCCTGGCTTTACGCTGTGGCCCATACTTGTAATCGCCCAATTTGTTGAGCACTTGACGCCGTGCCCTTGAGGGCCGAATGGCTGGGTGAATCACACGTTGTAGCCCAGCCGTCCTCGGCTGGGGTAACAAAGCCGCCGATGATATCGGCGGTCGGTTGTTGTTTGGGCGATCTTTCATCATTCGAAGTCGGCGGATGCCGTCCGCCGCTTTATTCAGAACACCGCCGAGGGCGGCGGTGCCACATCAGTCACACGCAAAAAACTTGAACATTGTTTAATTCGAGGGTATATTGAGCTTGTGGAGGGCGGTTGGTGTGGGGCGTTGCAGGGTTTGGGGCAAAGGAGGCGGGCGGATGAACCATTCCAAATACCTATTACAGGTGGCTTTGGCGGGGTTGCCTTTACTGGCTCTGCCGACGGTTGTGCAAGCGGTGCCGGCGCTGCTGCCGGATTACGACGCAGACGTCCGCGACTGGTGGGCGGACCATTGTTTCAACCCCGCTTCCCCCGCTTACGCTCCGCAGATCGTTTCGCCAACGCACACGGTTCACCTGTCTGCCGGGCAGAGCATTCAAAATGCTATCAACAACCTGCCTGCAAGTGGTGGCACGATCAAACTGGCCCCGGGCACTTATTCTTCGTTTCAAATCGTTGCACGCAACAACGTGCACATCGTCGCCGAGCAGGGGGCTACGATCACCGGCAAATCATACGTATCGGTGACTTCGCTGGCGCTCAATTATGGTGACTTTGACAAGGCCATCAGCGGCAAGGGGCAGCCACGCGATCCGGCTCAGTGGGAAGCTTACAAAAACCCCACCCGCAATTTTTACTTCAAAGGGCTGACCTTCGATGGCCAGAATCAGGGCACCAATGCCACCGCCATTCAGCTCAAACGGGTGTACGATGTCGTGTTCGACGATTGCACCTTTCAAAACTATTTCAAACCCACCTCCGGCCACGCGGGCAACATCGAAGGCCACATGGGCTTGAATAACATTTGGGTGCGCAACAGCACGTTCAAGGGCGGAGCCGTGTATGCCACGTACCTCGACGGGGCACACGCTTCGGGCATGATCAACAACACCGTCGTCGGCCCCAATTACGCGGCTGGGGGGTTCCTGTTCCTCACCAACGATGACTTTTCCGAAGATGTCAACGAAAACGGCAAACTCGACAGGGCTGAGGAACGCAACGCCAAGTACATCGTCACCCACGGCAACAGCATCAACGGCCGACTGTCCAACGTCATTCAAATCACCGGTGAAAATGTGCTGGCCACCGCCAATGTTGTCAATGGTGACATCAATCGGCTCGTCGGCATCGACCCCCGCGTGGCGGTGCAAAACCCCACCGTGCCCTACCACTTTGACAACATTCACGTTTACGACAACATCGTCACCGGCAACGTCGGTGAAGCC
Organism: uncultured Phycisphaeraceae bacterium; assembly: GCA_964427135.1. Classification (GTDB taxonomy): domain Bacteria; phylum Planctomycetota; class Phycisphaerae; order Phycisphaerales; family Phycisphaeraceae; genus JAJXSS01. The sequence continues at coordinate 9,038 of CAYRTH010000069.1, read as the reverse complement.
TTGTTGCGCATGAAAAATACCACGCAGCAGGAACTCGACACCACTTGGCCCGGTCGCTTACTGCCCACCGCCGGCGGATACACCGTGCGTGACAATGTCGTCAACGTGTTACAGGGCAAAAATATTCCGTCGCGCGTGGTGCAGGAAGTCGGCCCCGTCGAACTGCTCCCCAAAATAGCCCAAGACAACACCCTCCAACTGCACGGCCAATGGAACCCCGCTGGCAACAATATCGGTACGTTGGCCTTGCAAACCTACGACCTGCGACCCGCTGAGGGCAGCACTTTCACCTTCAACCTTGCTGCTGCGGGAGTCGCCGATTTGGTGGACCTGTTGGCTGGCCAACTGGACCTGACAGCGAGCAACGACACCTTGGCGTTGGTGTATGCGAGCGGTCAACTCACCGGCACGTACACCCTGTTTCGCTTTTTGGATTCGGGTCACGATTACGGGCGATTCAGTGCTGTCACCTTCAACGGTTCAACCCTGGCGCCAAACGGTTATCACCTGGTTTACACGCCCACGAGCATCATGCTCACCAACATCCCTGAACCAGCCTCGGCGGTGCTGCTGATGTTCGGGGTAACCTTGCTGACGATGCGTCGGCGATGAAAAAGTGGTCAAGTCATTGTATTTGTTTATGACTTGACGCCGTGCCCTTGAGGCCGGACTACAAGGCAAAGCCGCCGATGGTATCGGCGGCGGGTGGCTGTGGCACGTCTGCGTGCCATAGAACCATCCTGCTGTGGGCAGTCAAAATCGCCTGCCCACAGGCCCCCGGCGCAAGACGGCGGATACCCTCCGCCGCTTTGATCAGAACACCGCCGAGGCGGCGGTGCCACAGGTACACGGCGTTCACTCAAATCACCCGATGAACCACATAAAAAAACCGGCACGAGTGCATGGTGCGACTCGTGCCGGCCAATTTTTGAATCGAATTTGAAAACCCAATCATCACGCCCGACGACGACGGGCCAGCAAACCGGTCGCGCCCATGGCCATGAGAATCGAAGCCACGCCCGGTTCGGGAATGGCAATGGTCAGATTGTCCACGAAAGTCAGATGCGCCAGTTGGTTGCTGGTTTCCGAACCGAAAACCTGTAATCGACGTACCGTAGCGTCTTCAAAGTCAATGTTGAACGTACCCAGCACGGTTTCAACTCCGGCAGGGGAAATGTAGATCGGTTTGGCGGTCGGCGTGCCACCGGTTTCGTCGATGACCAGTTTCATGCCGAACGGATCGGTGTTGTTATACAGGTTGAGTGCACCGAGGCTGCCGGATTGGACCGGGGCAGCGCTGTCATCGTAGAAAACCCAGTCACCGTTGGGTCGAATGGCGAACACCACATCGAACTGAGCATTAAAACCGGTCTGAGCCGCAGGGGTATCACGCAGCGTGATACCCACGAAGTTATTGGCGGCAAAGTTGATGGCATTGGCCGTGCCGGAGGTAAACAAAGCCTGCAATGAAATTTCGTACAACTTGCCAGCAATCGCCGGGGCGAAGTTGGCAGCCAGGTCCACCGAGGTTTGGCTGACGTTGGCGGGGTTGCCGTTGAAGGTCAGAACGCCATCGGAGCCAAAGCCACTCACTCGCTTGGTGATGGTGGTGCTACGGTTGCCGGTGTCACTAATCGGCTTGGTCATGGTCGAAAGAATCGTGCCCGATTGCCGTGTCGCCTGTTCAAAGTTGATGTCGGTTTGCGGGGCCGTGCTCACGGTGAACGAATCCAAGAACACGATCGGCGAAGCATTCACGGAAATCACGGGAGTCGCCACCGCCACCAAAAGACCTGTCAACATAAAACGCATAAGAACCTCCTCCAGTTAAAGACCTCCGAGACGCGGCTGTCGCCCACGGACAACCCGACCTCGGATTGAAATGAACATTGTTAAATATAACCCAAAGCGATGATTTGTCAAGAAAAAATACGCATACATTGAAAAATGGAAACTAAACGAAGTTCACCGCCTCGTAACAGATGGCAGGATGGGCTGCGAAGTGGTTGAATAAATAAACAAAGTCAACGCAGCATCAGGTCCAATCGTTTAGCCTCGCCGCTTGTTGGCGACGTATTCCAGTATTCCATTGCGGCTGCCTGTTCACCTGATATCGCATTTCGCCCAATTCAATCACCCGCAGGTTTCCACCTGCGGCTATCAAGAGCGTTGACATGCCCGCGTAGCTGCGACGAGACAGAACAATGCCTTCATGCTTCGTAGCCGCGGGTGGCAACCCGCGGTGCTTCAAAATATAAGGGGGACTTGCCCTCATTGATTGTTCTGCGTTCTGTGTGACCAAGCGAAGATCATCCTTGTGTTGCCGGGTGCCCCCTGGCGAGTCAGAACCATACAAAACGGTCCTGGATCACAGGGTCGTAAGTTGACCAAAGCCCCACACCCTCGGCCTGGGGAACCATGTGATCATGATGATAATTTTGTTGACTTTTGGTGAGCCTGCGCTGCCACACGACACGACGTACGACTTATTGAATATCTGTAAATATTTATTTATGAATGATTTACGATCACATTCGTGCCATGCATTTAAAGTCGGGTAAGGCAAATCTCAAAGGCTGCCAGGGAATAATATTTTTTCTTAATAGGTTGACATTGCGGTCTGCGTGGTTTACTCTCTATGGGTCGGGCAGAATTCAATGTCGGGTTGTTCGGTTGGGTTTCGAGGGCTGGATGAGCGTGCAGAAAGGTGGAGGGAGACGCATACCACCGATCCAAGCGTTTACACCAGAATTAATTTTGGTTGATATATCGTGTAGAGTGGGAGCGATCGTTAAACGTCGAGTCACCTTTAGGAAAGAGGGGCAAGAGACATGAAAGCAAGCAAGATTCATTCACTGGCAATCGCAGGCGGCCTTCTGCTGGCCACGGCTTCGTCATCGATGGCGATTACGCTGACCGGCACTGGCGGCAGCATCGATTTTGATCCGACCACCGTCACCTTCACCAACTGGGTTTTCAACTCGGTGAATGCTCTGGCTCCGGCTGGTCTGAGCTACACGGGGTTTGTACTGAATCCTGTTCCCGTGACGAGCATTCTCACTGCGGATCAGAGCCTATTTCAGTACAGCATTGGCGGTAGCCCCACGGCTCCTATGGGCCTGCTGACCATCAACTTCTTGGGCGATACCTTGGCGATGGATTTCAACGCCCTGGGTTCGGATGACCTGACACAGACCGCCAACTTCTTGGTTGGCTACGAACAGGTCGTCACGGTGACCAATGACAGCTTCGGCGGCGACTTTGTCGTTCCGACCGAAGTGGGCACGACCTTGTCTTGGGACCTCAATAACCAATTGCCCGTGCAGTTCAGCAGCAACATCACTCTGACCGGCAGTGTGATTCCTGAACCCATCACCGCTGCTCTGGGTATGGCTGGTGTGATGATGTTGGGTATGCGTTTGACCGGTCGTCGTAGCCGGTAATCGATTCTTCACAAATAGCGGTTGCAATAAACATCTGAATACGTGAGAATGGGAGTCGGGTCATGGACGGGAAAAAGAACACCAATCAATTCAGCACAAAGGGCTTGACCATGATGAGGGGAACTTTAACGGCAACAGCGGCGATCGTGGCTTCGGTGATGGGTCTTTCACTGGCGGAAGCTGCCAGTGTCAGCCTCACCAGCGGCCTGAACCAGGCGGCAATCTCGTATGGGTCAACCTTGACCTCCGGCGGGACCAGCGCCACTCCGCTCTCGGGTCTCTACTATCTGTTCCGTGATGGTGGTGGCGACAAAATTCAGGATGCAGTTCAGCAGACCTTCTTCTACCGTGTCGGTGGCAGCGGCTCGGCCAGCGAAATCAACACGGGGACCGTCGCCACGCTGAACCCTGTGTTTACCACAGCCAATACCGCACGTATCGACTACGTTCACTCTTCTTTCCGTATGGAAGTGACGTACACCCTCGTGGGTGGTGGTGCAGCTAGCTGGGGTGGCACGCTCAACCGTAGTGTTCGCGTCGTGAATACCTCCGGCAGCGACCTCAACCTGTCACTCTTCAGCTACAGTGACTACACCCTGACCGGCGTTACCAACGTGATGCCAACGGCTGGTAATCCTTACGTTGACAACAACATTGATCCCTTCATTGACCCCCAGAATCCCAACGGCTTTGAATTCGCTCAGAAGAAAGCCACGGGCAACGGTGTTCGTCAGTGGGACCGCTACGGAACCAACCCCACGAACATCAGCGAAATGCAAACCAACTACGGTGGGTTGAACGCACCCACAGCTATCGAAGTGAGCACTGCTGCTTCCCTGCTGGGCAAGTTGACCGGTGGCTCGCCTGACCTGACCAACACCGCTGGTGTGGTCGGTGGTCAGAACCAAGATGGCACGGCAATTGACGTTGCCTTTGCTGCTCAATGGAACCTGATGCTCGGTGCTGGCAAGTCGGCCACCATCAGCGAACAATCGCAGGTCATTCCTGAGCCTGCCTCGCTGGGTCTCTTGGCTCTGGGTGCGGGTCTCCTAGCCTTCCCCCGTCGTCGCAACGCCCGCTAAATTCGCCTTGATTGATTCGACTCTCTAAACCTCCCGCAAGGGAGGTTTTTTATTTTCGTCACCGGAATCAAGCCAAGGACCAAGCCACCTCCCCCGGAGGGGGTGAGGTTTAAATGGCTTCAACATTCAATGCCAATCACTTTAACCTACTTCCAACGCCATCAGATGTTGTCGCGCTGCATGCAAATCACGCACACGCACATGGGCCGCGGACAGATCACCATCCTGCGTGTGTTCATTGGGCACGGCAATCACATACGCCCCAGCCGCCCGGCCGGCTTTCACCCCGTTGGGGGAATCTTCCAGTACAATGCAATGTTCGCCCCGCACCCCCAGTCGTGCCATCGCACGCAGGTAAATTTCCGGGTGGGGTTTACCCTGTCGGATGCCGTCGCTGGTTTGCAGCACTTCAAAATGATCACGCAATTTCAACTGATCGACGATGATGTCCAAAAATCGCTGCGGCGAACCGGTGGCAATGGCCAGGCGATATCGCCCGTTCACATGCTCAATCAATTCCCGCAAACCGGGCATGGCTGTGAAACCACCGCGCAAACGTGCCACCATCAGTTCTTCTCGTTCCGCCAGTATCGCTGCCGGTGATTGGCTTATTTGCAAGGCTTCGCAAAATAGACCGATCGATTCCAACGGCGCCCGCCCCATCATCTGCCGTAATACATCATGCCCGACACTTTTCCCATACCGCGCTGCTATTTCATGATTGCAGGCGAAGTACAGCCGCTCGGTATCCACCATCAAACCGTCCATGTCAAAAATGATCGCCTGGTAGCCTGGCATGTTGCTTTCCAAATTCAAGGTGCTGGGGGCTTGAAGCTGGTGGCTGGGTCAAACCGCAATTCCTTTGAATCGGCCCTGCCTCCAGTCGCAAACCTCTTTGAATCTCTGACTTCTCCACGATGCAAAACAAATGTACTTATCCCCTTTATTCGGCGATCACCGGGTCTTGCATGCCCAGTTGCGCAAAGGCACGGATACGCAGCAGGCACGCATCACAATGTCCGCAGGCTTGTCCGTTTTTGTCGGGGTCGTAACAGCTGTGCGTCTGGGCAAAATCAACGCCGAGTTTCAAGCCTTCTTCGATGATGCGTACTTTCGACCAAGTCAGCAGCGGGGTGTGAATCGTCAGCCAATGTCGTCCCTGTGCGGTCGCCTGCACCCCAGCCTTGGTCGCCAGGTTGGCCATGTGTGTGAAGGCTTCGATGAACTTTGGCCGACAATCCGGGTAGCCTGAATAGTCCACCGCATTCACCCCGATGAACACATCCGCCGCCTCGATCACCTCCGCCAGGGCCAGTGCATGCGCCAAAAAAATCGTATTGCGGGCTGGCACATACGTCACCGGTATGTCGCCGGTCATGTCGCTTTCGGCGCGATCCTTGGGTACATCAATGTCATCGGTCAGCGCACTATGACCAAACGCACGCAAATCCAGTTTCACCCAGCGATGCGATATCACCCCCAGTTGCTCACCCACCCGTCGTGCTGCTTCAAGTTCCACGCGATGTCGCTGGCCATAATCAAACGACAGCGCATGACACTGGTAACCCTGCTGCCGGGCAATCGCCAAGGTGACGGCACTGTCCAGTCCGCCGGACACCAGCACCACCGCCGGTCGCGGTTGCTTCGAGTTTGTCGCTGGCTGCTCACTCATTGTCGTTACGGCGTTGGTTGTCCGTATCATCGTGCGTATCCGGCGGCTGGGGCGATTCCGGGGGCTCCGGGGGTGTGGGCATCACCACCAATGTTTTGGCCACCATGTCCCCCAAACGCTGTCGCTGCGGGCTGATGATCGGCAGAATGAGCAGCGGCCATGCGATCAAATCCAACACCTTCAAACCATTGCGTCCCAGTACCTGCCAAAGGTGCGGCGGCGAACCCCGCAAATTGACCACCCGCAATCCGAAAATCATTTTGCCCAGTGTTCGACCGGTGAACAGTTCCGTTAACGTTGTGTGCAGCACATACAAACCGATCGCTGCGGCCCCGGGCAAAATGTTTTCCAACCCGCCGCTGCGTCCCGGCCAGTAGTGCAAACCCGTCAGCCAATCAACGCCAAAGTATGCAAAGCTCACACCCACGCAAGGCCCCAAATCCACCAATCCCGCCATCGCACGTGTTGAAAAAACCGCCACCGTCCACTCTTTGGGCAGTTTTATCTGTGCATCCACCGGTTCACGTCGCCAGAAAACAAACATCATCAGTGTCGCCACCACCAGCACCACCACCAAAATCATCTGATTGACGTACTGCTCCCAAGGCGTGATCGCTGTTTCTGACAATACCGTTTCCGACTGCGTCAGTTCGCCGCGTAAATTCATTGCCGACCAGTGCCAATTTTTGGCATCGCGCTGGGCAAGCAGTGCAGTTGTGCGCCCCGCTGGTAACAGCGACCATGTCGCCCCTGCGTCGGCCTCACTCAACCGCAGCACCCCCATTTCGACCCTGCCCTCGGGTCGTAACAAATGCAATCGCACGGCTATGCCCGCCGGTTCATTGATACGCTGTCCCGCCACCAGTTGTCCATCGACCGCCAGGGCCTGCATCGCTCCGATCGACTCACCCCTGATCGTGTACTCACTCATGTGCCATGAGGTTGCCCCTGCAACTGCCGGTGCTGCTGAGTTACCACCTCCTTCACCAGCGTTGCCAGCCTGCTGTCGGGTGAACCAGCGCAAGTGATGATCAGGTGCATTCCCCCCCGTCGGTTGTAACGTCCACCATTGCACCAACACCGGTTCATTGCGTCCCGGCCCGGTCATCACCACCCACGACCCCGCCAATTTGCCCTGCTCACTCATCCACTGGGCGGGTAATTCCACCATTTCCCACACTGACCGAACCAGCCGAACCAGCCGTTGCGTCGGCAGCATCGTTGCCTGTTGCACGTTCATAAGCGACGCATCAATCACAGCAACACCGGCCGGGGTCGCCGCATTCGCCGACGAAGTATCCCCCTGGTTTGTATCCGTCGGTGGTGACTGCGTGGTTGACTGGCCGGTGGAAGTGTCGTTGCTGTCACTGTTCGTCGTTGTTTCACCTTGTTGCTGCACCGCCGCTGAGGTGGCGCGCATCAATGCTTCCACCCGCGTCAGCACCTCTGGCGCTTCCACCCTCACCAGCGCCCAAGGCCCCTGTGCATCAGCAGTCAATGATTCAATCTGCACACCGATGGGCAAACTCGCTTCCACCCGCGTCACCCATTCCCACATGCCCGTCGGCCTGCCCGTGCCTGCGCCCCCAGGTATGCCGCGTATTGATTGCACCATTTTGTTGTCGTACACCAGCCAGAGTCGATCGTTGAAGTTCGCTACCCCCCCACGCGCGGGTCGGCCGGTGACTTTCCGTGCCACACGCAACTGTCCCGGTTCATCGCTTGCATGACGATGCAGCACACTCAACGAAACGTTGTCCGCTTCCGGACGCACGATCCACCAATGTTCACCCTCGCCGGTCGCCCACAGTCCCTGCCCCTGCGCATATGCCGTCGTCGGCTGGTAAACCCAACCAAGCAACAAAAAGCTCAGCACCCATCCAACCCAGTGATTTTGACGTAAATGCTTCATCTGCTGCGTCACAATATCTCATCACGACCCCGTGGCCAAGTGGTCGAGTGCGGAAAGAAGTGGCCCAGTGGCCCAGTGGCCCAGTGGCCAAGTGGTCAAGTGAAATACATCAAGCCGGGAACGAGACCGATAGGTCGAGGGCCCGGGTATCGGTTTGTGATAAGGCGATTGGATAATTGTTGTCATAACCACGCCTGAACTTCACAAGCGTGTGGATCGCACACGCTTTCCTCATTTGTGAAGTTCAGGATTGTTTTTCAACAAGCACTGACGCCGAGGGCTTTAGCCCCGGATCAATTTTGAGCATCCGGCCCTAAAGGGCACGGCGTCAAACATCGGTTTTCAGCCAAGCCAAAGTCCCCGATCGTTGCGACGACCGGGGACTTTGGTTGAGTACAAGCACTTGACTTCTGCTTCACTGGGTCATTTGGTCAGGTCTTCAACCATCATTATCAACCCATACCCAGCAGGCTGCTGATCATGGGGGAGAACTTGACCACCAGGCCAGCGAAGACCACCGACACAATGCTCATGAGTTTGATCAAAATGTTGAGCGACGGGCCGGAGGTGTCCTTGAAGGGATCGCCCACGGTATCACCGACGACGGTGGCCTTGTGCGCTTCGCTGCGTTTGCCACCCAGGTTGCCAGCTTCAATATATTTCTTGGCGTTGTCCCAGGCACCGCCGGCGTTAGCCATGAAAATACCCACGGCAAAGCCACAGGCAGTCGCCCCGGCCAGCAGGCCCATGACCCCCGACACGCCCAAGATCAGACCTGTGACCACGGGAATCGTGACCGCCAACAACGAAGGAATGATCATTTCCTTTTGCGCCCCGGTCGTGCTGATGTCCACGCAGTTGGCATAGTCGGGGTAGCGTTTGCCATCGACTTCCACTGTCCCGCCGGGCACAACGGTGTTCTGAGTGGA
>CAYRTH010000068.1:0-15731 GCA_964427135.1 uncultured Phycisphaeraceae bacterium | reverse complement strand
GTCGACGACCTGAGTAGCCCAGCCGCCCTCGGCTGGGTAAATCACCCTGCACTAGCACACCGCCGGGGGCGGCGGTGCCACAAAGCACACAGCGCCCACAAAGCGGGACGCTGTGTGGCACCCGCGCACCCACGATTCTGACTGGTGTGATTGTCCGTAAAACCTAGCCCCGGATATATCGCTGCAATTCCCCCAAACATCCGGCCCTGAAGGGCTCGGCGTCAAATTCATTCTTTCACCCGGATGCCACTGCGTTCCAGCAAATCCATGAACTGATCGGTGAACACAAAATTGAACTCCGGGAACGACAGCCCCGCCATGTTTCTATCAATGTGGCTGAACATTAACTCAATCTGCGCCAAGGGCACAGCCGGTTGATCGGGGCGAGCCGGGTCGATGCGTTCGACGATGCCACTGGTCGATGCGCCGCTGGGGTCGATGCGTTCCATATTGGCGGTGAAACGCAGGGTAAAGCCCGGCAGGGCCGCAGCCGTGAACTTGGCTTTGCCGATTTTGGCCAGTATGACTTTTTCCCGAAAGTCATTGGCGTGACCAACCATGATGCCCGCCGTCTGAGCCATGCCCTCGATGATCAGCGTGTTGGGCAGCACAGGTAACGGGCCGTGGGCGCGGGTGGCGGGAAAGTGATCATGCAGCACCTCCTCGGCCAATGAAATATTTTTCACCGCCACACAGCGGCGGGCTTTTTCCAGCTCGAGGATGCGATCAATCCAAATCCAACGCATGTGAATTTCGAATGTCGAATTGCGAATTTCGAAATGATCGAATTGAAACAACCCATCGCTACGACAGGTTTTCAAATTCGAAATTCGAAATCCGAAATTCGAAATATTTATCTACTTGACCACCTGGCCACTTGACCACTTCCTCATCCTTCACCCGATCTTCGACTGCACAAATTTCGCAATCGCATCCACCGTGAACACGTTGGAAAACTCGCTCACCTTTCGGCTGGCGGCAAACGCAGTCAAATCCGCATGAGGCAACCGCTTTTTCAACTCCTCCAGCCCCAGGTCCGTCACCTTGCCATCCTGTACATAATTGGGGTCGGAAAGCACATTTTCCGGGAACAGCTCGCTCTGCTGAATTTTGATGCCAAAGGCTTTTTCCAACCGGAACACGATGTCCAGAAAGTCGATCGACTCGGCGCCCAGGTCAGCCACGAGCTTGGACTGGGGCGTGATGTCTTCCTCATCCGCGCCCAAGGCATCGACCAGCACTTCCTTCACCTTCGCAAATACTTCATCCTGCGACATACCCATTTTCACTGGCTCCGTGATTCTTTCGTTTCCCGTCATCCGCCCAATCACTCACATCCATCCACCATTGCGCCTGGCATCACCGATCATCCCTGATTGAAGATGATCGCTCATTCAGCCCCCGGTCATTGACCCAGGGCTAAGTGAATAATCCTCATCCGAAAGCGGTTGCAAGCTGAACTTGCCCTGCACCGCCACCTGTCCTTCCACCGTTCCAACCCCCGTGAACTCGAACCTGCCCTCTTCATCCGGCTGGGCATTTTTCATCGCCACCTCCACCACCAGCGCCTGCCCCGGTCGCACCATATTCGCGTACCGCACATTGCGAACCTCCCCCAAAACCATCGGCCGAGGCATCGGCTCTCCCCCGTTTTCCAACTGCAAAAGCTCACGACCCGCCTGCACCATCGCTTCCAGCATCATCACCCCCGGCAAAACCGGAAACCTTGGAAAATGGTCCTGCAAATACTCCTCCGCCATGCTCACCTGCTTGATCGCCCACAATTTCCCCCCCACCGACCCCTGCGTCGGTGTGTGTTCCAGCACACGATCAATCAGTGCAAAACGCAAGGCGATTTCCTTTTACTCAGCGATTGCGGAGTGTAAACGCTGACGCTCTACCGGGCAAACCAGCCGACAATGTCACACACCGCTGCGCGATTGGTTAATGCGCCAAATCGCCGAACAGAGTTGCGCCACAAAGGCACGAAGGACACGAAGAAGAACAAGACGGTAACCCGTGTGGTTTGAGTTGGGCGAAACATGATTCAAGGTGAATAAGTTGCCGCGGTGTATTACCTCGCCGACAAGCGGCGAGGCTAAACGATCGGTGCTGATGCAGCACGGTTTTGCTCCTCTTCTTCGTGTCCTTCGCGCCTTCGTGGCCAACCCCTTGCTTCGCGAAGTTTTGACGGTTCCAATATAGTCTGTCTCATCCTGCCGACCTACCGCCCCCGCTCACTTTCGTCTATGCTGTCATTTCATCTTTGGAATCCTTTTATGCCACACCTCCTTGCCGCACTGGCCGACATCATTGCCCACCCCTGGTTTCCCTGGGTTGCCTTCAATCTGCTGGTCGCTTGCCTGCTGGCGCTGGACCTGTTTGTCTTCAACCGCAAAGCCCACGTCATCGAGTTCCGCGAAGCCATCGGCTGGTCGATTTTCTGGATCGGCATCGCCCTGGTCTTCAACGCTCTGCTCATCCCCTGGCGCGGCTACGACGATGCCCTCAAGTTCACCGCAGGCTACCTCCTGGAAAAATCCCTCTCTGTGGACAATCTTTTTGTCTTCCTTTTACTGTTCACCTATTTCCAGGTCCCGCGCAAGTATCAACATCGCGTGCTTTTCTGGGGCATCGTCGGGGCGGTGGTCATGCGCATCATTTTCATCGTGCTGGGCGTCGCACTCATCAACCAGCTTCATTGGATGCTCTTTGTCTTCGGCGCGTTCCTGCTCTACACCGGCTTCAAAATGGCGTTCAAAAACGACGAGCAGGTTCACCCCGAACACAACCCCATCGTCAAACTGGTGCGCAAAATCATACCCGTCAGCCCCCCCACCGACGATGGCAAATTTTTCACCCGGCATCAGGGCAAGTTCATGGCCACGCCCCTGTTTGTCGTGCTCATCGCCATTGAAACCACGGATGTGGTCTTCGCCGTGGACAGCGTGCCTGCCGTGATTGGCGTGATCCGTGATCCGGTCACTCAGCAAAGCGACATGTTCCTTGCCTACTCGTCCAACATCTTCGCCATTCTCGGGCTGCGGGCACTCTACTTTGCCCTGTCGGGGTTACTGGAAAAGTTTCACCTGCTGCATTTCGGATTGGCGGCCATCCTCGCGTTCGTCGGTGTGAAAATGCTGCTGGAAGCCGCTGAGTATTACCATTGGCTGCCCTGGTCCATGCACATACCCACATCCATATCACTGTCCATCATCGGCATCATTTTGGCGCTGTCCGTCGCTGCCTCACTCATGTATCCCGCCAAACAAACCGCTGAGTAATGTGGCACCGCCGCCTTCGGCGGTGTTTAGAGCATGTTCAAATCAGATGTATCGGATCGTCTTTATCCCCTCTCCCTCCGGGAGAGTCGAAGATTCGCCGTGGCGAAGGTCAGGGTGGGGGCGTCTGTGGATATGCGCGAAACAGAAAGCACCTTATTCAAGCTGCGCCCTCACCCGACTCGTCCGCCACTTGCGCGCGTAACTCGTCACCCTTTCCCGGAGGGCGAGGGGGGGTAAGACGCCACATCGGCCAACCTCAAACCGTCCAAAGTATCCTTTGACGTATCTCCTAATGTTGCTATTATAGCAACATCATGAAACTTCCCGCCCAGCCCAATCAAAGCCTCATCGACGGCCTGGCGTGCCTGGGGGCCGTGGCCGCAGCCGGTGAACCCCTGGGTGTCCGCGAACTGGCGCGGCAACTGGGCCTGGAAACCACCCGAGTCAATCGTCTGCTCAAAACGCTGGCGCATCTGGGTCTGACTCATCAGAACACGGAAAAGAAATATCACGTCGGGCCGGGCATTCACGTTCTGGCGGCGCAAAGTCTGTTTGGTTCGGGCTTGCTGCGACGAGCGGCACAACCATTGGAACAACTGGGCGAAACCGGGTTGATCGTCGCCCTGGGTGTGCTCTGGCGCGATCAGGTTTGTTATCTCTATCATGCCGCCCCCGGAATGAGCAGCATCCAGGCCATCGGCCGGGCTGGCCTCTACCCCGCAGCACGTTCCGCCATCGGTTTGGCGCTCTTGTCGCAATCCACCCAAAGCGAAATCCGCCGGTTGTATGCCCCGCAACGTAACGTCATGCAACGTCAGTCGGAAAAGCTGGCCGACCTGTTTGCGCTACTCAGACAAACCCGTGAACAAGGCTACGCACAGGTCATGCAACCCGCCGACCAGCTTTCGCTGGGGGTGGTGATTCCGCAAACGCACCAACCCGCCTATGCCGCCATCGCCCTTTCCGGTCCGATCAAAGCACAACAGGTGCGGCCATTGGTCACCCGTCTGATCAGTGCCGCGCAAACCATCGCCGTCAGTGACGTGATCGATTCATCACACACGCAATCTCCAACCACGAAAGAGTAAAAGAATGTCAAAGTCGATTCCCGCGAAGCTATTGCAATTCAGTGGTGTGGTGCCGAGTCTGGCGCAGGTGGGTGACCTGGGTCCGCCGCGCAGTGAATGTGGAGTGGGTTGCCTGATGCCCTGGGCCGGCAAGTTGTATGTGCTCAACTACAACTCGCATAAAGAAAAAAGCGGGCGTGGCGTATCGCTGCGACGCATCCACGAAGATTTCACCATGGAAGTCGTGCCCGAAACCCGTGGCATCGATGGCACGTACACCAATCGTTTCGTCCATTTCCCCTCCAACCAGATCGTCATCGGCCCGCATGTGATCGATGCGGATCATCACATTCGCACCGTCCCCGAATTGCAACCCCTGCGCGTCTGCGGCACGTGCAAACACCTTTCCGACCCGAATAACAAGGTGTATGTACTCTGCATGGAGGGTGAACTGTTTGAACTCAACATGCGCACGCTCGAATGTCGGCTGGTGGTTGATCTGCAAAAGGCTTTGGACACCGAACCGGAACACCGCACGCATTACAAAGATTGTTATGCCAGTTTCGGGCGCCTGGTCGTTTGCAGCAATGAATATCACGAACCCGACTGGGCCGGCCAGCGTTCACAAGGCCGACTGGCCGAGTGGGACGGCAACCCGGATCACCCCTGGCGTATCCTCGAACGCAAACCCTTCACCTGCATCACCGGGCGACACGAGTTCGCCCCCACCATGTTCGCCACCGGGTGGGACCGTGCCTCGGCGATCATGAAGGTGTACACCCACAACGATCAAACCTGGCGCACTTACCGACTGCCCAAAGCCTCGCACACCTTCGATCACAAATGGCAGACCGAGTGGCCACGCATCCGCGAAGTCGAACATGAACGGTTCCTCATGGACCATCATGGCATGTTCTACGAACTGTCGCCCTGGGCCTACGGCAATCGTGTCTGGGGTGTGCGACCTGTTTCCACGCACCTGTGGGTCATCCCCGATTTTTGCACTTACCGCGGCCTGCTGGTCATGGGCAGTGACAACGCCAGCCCATCGCATGGCCAATCGCCCACCACCGGTGAACCGCAGTCCGGTTTGTGGCTGGGCAAAACCGACGACCTCTGGCAATTCGGCAAACCAGCCGGTTGGGGCGGCCCCTGGTGGAACGACAAACTCAAAACCGGTCAGGTCTCCGACCCCTACCTGATGACCGGCTTCGATCAAAAATGCCTGCACCTGACCAACGACTCCACCAAGCCCGTTGCGTTCACCGTCGAAGTTGATTTTCTGGGATGTGGCGATTTTCGAACCTACGCCAAATTGCGTGTGCCCGCCCGTGGTTATGTGCATCATGAATTTCCGTCCGGGTTTTCCGCGCACTGGGTTCGGCTGATCGCCGGGGGAAAATGCACCGCCTCGGCTCAGTTTGTTTACACCTGAGCTCGATGAATCACGCGCCCTGAACTTCATCCGATCGGCTGATATAATGCTGAACTTTGCAGAAAGGGACCCTTATGACCTCGGCGATGCATGCTCAATCGGGTGGTTCAGCCTCGCGTTCCAGCGCGCCCTGTGTGGCGGTGGTCGGTGTGACCGGCGCGGTGGGCCAGGAATTTTTAGCCGTGTTGGAACAACGCAACTTCCCCTTTGCCAACCTCAAAATGCTGGCAAGCGCCCGCAGTGCCGGCAAGGACATGACCTTCAAGGGCAAAACCTACAAGGTCGAGGAACTGACCGATGCCAGTTTCAAAGGGGTGGATATCGCCCTGTTCTCGGCAGGTGCGGGCATCACCAAAAAGTATGCCGCTGCCGCGATCGATGCCGGGACGGTGATCGTCGATAACAGCTCAGCCTATCGGCAGGACCCGGCCATTCCGCTGGTCATTCCCGAAGTGAACCCAGAGGCTATGAGTCACATCAAACTCGGCTCAGGCAAGGGTGCGATCATCGCCAACCCCAATTGCTCGACCATCATCGCCCTGGTGCCGGTGACGCCGTTGCACAAAGCCGCCAAAGTGCAGCGCATGGTGGTCAGTACGTATCAGGCCGCCAGCGGGGCCGGTTATGCCGCGATGATGGAATTGGAAGACCAGGCGCGTGATGTATTGGCCGGCAAACCAGCACAGCCGAAAATTTTCAAACAGCAATATGCGTTCAATCTGTTTAGCCACAATTCTGCGCTGGGTCCCAATGGGTACAACGAAGAAGAGATGAAGCTGGTGCATGAAACGCATAAAATTTGGGGCTATTTCAAGGGCACGGGCAGCAGTGTGCAGGTCGATCCGTTTGATTTGCCGGGGGCGCCGAAAATCGCGGCCACATGTGTGCGTGTGCCGGTGATGCGGGCGCATGCCGAGAGCATTTGCCTGACGTTTGAAAAACCGATGACGGAAAACGAGGCTCGTGGAATTTTAAGCAAAGCCCCGGGGGTGTCGCTCGTCGATGACCGGGTGAACAATCGGTTTCCGACGCCGCTCGACGCTTCGGGCAAGGACGATGTGTACGTCGGTCGCATTCGTCGTGACCTGAGCCAACCGGGCAACACCGGGCTGCACCTGTTCGTGGCTGGCGATCAGTTGCGCAAAGGGGCAGCCCTCAACGCGGTGCAAATCGCTGAGTTGTTGCTCAAGTGATCAAGTGATCAAGTGGCCGAGTGGCCGAGTGGCCGAGTGAAGAAATGGTATTCGGCTGCGGTGGCTGTGGCACGTCTGTGCCACAGAAGTTTACTACTGTGGGCAGCCACAATCGCTGCCGACAGGCACCCGCATCTGAAGTTGTAGCCCAGCCCCCGGGGGCGCCCTGGGCTGGGTCATGCAAAGCCGCCGATGACATCGGCGGTCCGTTTTGGATCAACAACGATTCATTACTTGAAGACGGCGGATACCATCCGCCGCTTTGCCATCACACCGCCGAGGCGGTGGTGCCACATGATTGGTTTTTCAAAAAAACAATCCTGAACTTCACGCTACATCAACATGAGCCTTCGGCTCATTGACAGGCCAGAGGCCTGCCCCACCCAAACCTTGGCACTTGCTTTGCATATTCATCTTTTCAACTGAGGTTTCTGCCTGATAAACGTGCAGGGACTGACGATCAGGGGTGAGGCACGATCACACATTTCGGGGCTTTCGAGGGTGCGTGGTGACATCGTCCCGATGTTCATCGCGGCTGTTCTTTGCTTATTCGTGGCGGGAAGTCAATCAAGGCCAATGTGCCTAGAAAGGGAGACGGTATGCGCATGTGGGAGTCGATCAGTGGAGGAACAGGGTCTGCGTTGCTGGCATTGAGCATCATGGCGACGCCGGTGCAGGCGACCATTGATGTGGTGGAAATGACCGTGGCGGACATCGAAGCTGGTTTTGCGGCCAATTCGTTTACGTCCGTCGATCTGGTCAATGCTTTTTTGGATCGGACCAGCGCGTGGGACTACGCCTACAACGCTTTTATTTCGTTCAACCCCAGTGCCCTGGCGTATGCGGCACAGATGGATGCCGAGCGCGCTTTGGGCAACATTCGTTCGCCGCTGCATGGTGTGCCGGTGGTGATCAAGGACAACATGGACTACGCCGGGTTGGTGACCACCAACGGGTACATCGGCTTCAGTTCCAAGTTCAACGGTATCGACATCATTCCGAGTCAGCACGCTTCGGTGACTCAGCGATTGATCGATGCCGGGGCGGTCATCATCGGCAAAACCAATTTGCCGGACTTTGCGCAGGACGGTTTGCGTTCCAACAGCACGGTGCTGGGCGGGGTGGTCGGCAATACCAGCATTCGTGACAGCACCTATAACGCCCACAATCGCAATCGTGCGCCGGGGGGTTCATCGGGTGGCACCGCGACGGCCGTGAACGCCTCGTTTGCGGTGCTTGGCTTGGGCACGGAGACCGGTCGATCGATTCACAACCCTTCGGGGTTTCAATCACTGGTAGGCGTGCGACCGACCCATGGCGGCGTGCCCATCGACGGCATTTATCCCCTCAACGGCAGCTTCCGTGATGTGGCAGGCCCCATCGCCAAAACCGTGTATGACGCAGCCGTAACCCTCGATGCTATTTATGGTCCCTCGGCACGCGATCCGCTTTCCGCTGGTTCACAGGTTCCCACCGGCGGCTTTACCAGTAAATTGTCAGCGACCGCTTTGCAGGGCAAACGCATCGGTTACTTTGACCCGCAATTTCAGGTCATCACCAGTCAGGGCAACCTAGTCACACCGTTCCGCGCCCCGGATGCACCGACGCAGGCTTTGTACGATGCTGCGGTCAACCTGGCCGAAGCGCAAGGCGCGACGATTGTGCGTGATGATATTTTCACCACGACCAACTGGGTGAATTACTTTTTGACCCAGCCCAGCGCCCCCAGTTCGTTTTCGTATGACCAGTGGTCGTATTTGCAGAGCCTTGGACCGACCACGCCGTTTTCGACGATTGAGGAATACCGCGATCAGATTACCGCTTTGGGTAAGCCGGCGGTGTACCGCAACCTCACCGGGGGTGCACCGACTTCGTCCAACACCACCGACACGCGCACCACCGCAGCGGGCATCGCCTGGATCAACTGGCGTGATGGGTTGCTGGCCCGGTTCGATCAGATCATGGATGACCTGAACCTCGATGCGCTGCTCTGGCCGATCAACGGCTCGGCTCCGCCGACGCTGGCGACGGCTGCACCTGGTGGCAGCAACAACGTGCCGCTGATTCAAGGCGTGATCAACATACTGGGTACGCCGGGCGTGATTGTGCCTGCCGGTTACTACGCAAGCAGCGACCCGGGGTTGGATGGCACACCCTTTGGCGTGATTTTCGTCGGACGTCACTGGAGCGAAGCCGACCTGTTGGGTTTGGCGTACGACTTTGAACTGGCGGCTGCGGGCTCGAGCTTGGAACGCATCGCCCCGACGCTGGTGCCTGAACCGGGCACACTGGTGGTGCTGACCATGTCCACCGCGATGTTGCTAGTGCGTCGTCGGCAGGTCGCATGATGTGTCCAATCAAACATGCGTGATTCAAAAACCCACGTTCCCGGGCGTGGGTTTTTTCATGCGCGAACGAAAAGAAGAATCGGTGGATTGGTGAATGTGACGCCGAGCCCTTTAGGACCGGATGATGATTCGGGGATTGATCCGGGGCTAAAGCCCTCGGCGTCAATGTTTTTCATGGTTTGGGTTTCCGCCATCGGCTTGGTTCGTTCACTGAACCCAATGGATGACTCATCCCCGACATGGATTAAACTACCCCCATGCAAAACCACAACCTTTGGGCGCCCTGGCGCATGGAATATATTCATCAACTGGACCCGGCCACGCCGCAGGGTTCCGCGACGACGGTGGATGGTGTGCCCACGCCCAAAACCAGTGACTGTTTTTTATGTGCCTGTGCTCATACCCAGGGCGATGCCGGTTTGAGGCGTCAGCGGCTGGTGTTGCATCACGATGATCAAGGCATGATCGTGCTCAATCGCTATCCGTACACCTCGGGTCACCTGCTGGTGGCACCGGCGGAACACGTTGGCGAGTTGGAACACCTCACGGCAAGCCAGCGAGCAGGCTTGATGGAACTGGTGGTCAAAGCTCAGCAGGTTTTACGCATTGCTTATAACCCGCAGGGCTTTAATGTGGGCATCAACCTGGGGCGTTGTGCGGGGGCGGGCTTGCCGGGGCATGTGCATGTGCACATCGTGCCACGCTGGAACGGCGACACCAATTTCACCAGCGTCGTGGCCGGGGTGAGGGTGATTCCACAAGGCATCGAACAAGCGTATGACCAGTTGATGCTGGCGATGAAGGGGCGATAAAGCCGCCGATGTCATCGGCGGTTATTTTTGAATCAATAACAATTCAACAACCGAAGACGGCGGATGCCATCCGCCGCTTTGCCATCACACCGCCGAGGGCGGCGGTGCCATATGATGGGTTGTTCTTAAAAAACAATCCTGAACTTCACGGACGTGAAGTTCAGGCGTGGTTGATTCACTATCACTTGGCCACTCGGCCACTTGGCCACTTCGAACTTCATCAATACACAATGGCCACGGCGTCTTCAATCGCTTCGATCACCTGACGCACATGGAAGGGCTTTTTCAGGTAACCGTCGAACCCGTTTTGGGTGAGCTGGTTGGCCTGACCGTCGGTGAGTTTGCCGCTCATGGCGATCACCTTGGTCAGTTGCAGATCAGGGTTGTCGCGCACAGCTTTGAGCAGGTCTTCAGCCTTGACATCCGGCAGATGCATGTCCAAAAGCAGCACATGCGGCTGAAACTTCTGACACTCCAACCCGGCGGCAAAACCGCTATGGGCGATGTGTACTTGATAGTTGGCCTGTTCGCCGAGCACTTTTTCAAGGACGTTGACGATTTCCGATTCGCCATCGACGATCAGCACGCGGGTACGACCGGTTTTCAGTCCGTCCAAAGGAATGTTGTGTTCCTTCATGAAGCGGACCAGGCTCGACATCGGAATGCGACGATCCTTGGAACCGGGAATTCGGTAGCCGCGGAGCGACCCGGAGTCGAACCACTTGCTGACCGTGCGGGGAGCGACGTTGCACAAACGAGCCACCTCACCGGTGGTCAAAACGTCCTTCTGGCGTGACATAGCTTTCTCCTGGGAAGCACTACGCCGATCCGATCTCCACATCGTCTCGGCTAACAGACTCATCGGTCAGCGGTGCATGTGAATTAACCGTTACCAAACGAAATGATGGTTTTTTCGACAAACCTGTGAAACCTTCGAAAATTCAGGAGTTTTAAGACAAACAAGGCCCGCCGGGTGAACCCACTTGTGCAAAGAGCCGATCTAAAAAGCGTGGCTGTGGTGGTCCCCGTTTGGGGTACGACAGCCCGGCTTGGAGGGTCGGTGCGGCGAACACCGATCCTCTTTTTCCCCTTTCGCGTCGTGCAATCATTTTGCTGGACAAGGATTCAACACAGAGGGCACAGAGATCACAGAGCAGAACGATGACAGCAGTCATGACTATTGCATTCAACACCAAGCCCAAAATTGACTCGGCAATGAAAATGCAAAGCGGATTTTGTTTGAGGTCATATCTGATACTGATTTGCTCGTGATGCCAGTCGTACAAAATGCTGCCCTGCTTCTCTGTGTTCTCTGTGAACTCTGTGTTGAAATAGTTTCACTGTATTTTTTCAAGCAACCGGCTGATCAGGGTTTGATTTTTTTCATATCATTCGCACTGCTTGCATCACACAACACAGGCCTTGGATACAAATTATGATCCGCGCCATCATTTTCGATTTCGACGGCGTCATCGCCGACAGCGAACCCCTGCACTGGCGGGCATTGCTTCGCACCGTCGAGCCGATGAATATTCACTTCACTTACCAGCAATACCTCGACCAGTACGTCGGGTTTGATGATCGTGATGCTCTGCGCACGATTCTGACACAGCATGGCCGACGCGATGCCGATGATCCGCAACAACTCAAAGACCTGATTCAGCACAAGGGTGACCTGTTCGAACAGGTCGTCGCCGAGGGCGTGACCAGTTTTCCGGGCACGATCGAGTTTGTACAACAGGCAGCCACTCACGGGCCGATCGCAATTGCTTCAGGGGCCACGCGAAGGGATATTGATTTGATCCTCGAACGACTGGGCCTGACAATACTGTTTACGACCATCGTCACAGCCGACATGGTGCAACAGTCCAAGCCCGATCCGCAAACCTATCAAATGGCTTTGGCGCAGTTGCAGCAAAAAAATGCACGCTTGAACTTGCAACCGACGGATTGCCTGGCGATCGAAGACACTGCTGCGGGCATCGCGGCTGCAAAGGGGGCCGGGCTATGGACGCTGGGGCTTACCACCACCGGCCCGGTCGAACTGGTCCAAAAAGCCCACCACACCCGCGCCAACCTGCAGGGGCTGACGATCAGCGATTTAGCCAAGTGGTATCAGTGATGAGGTTCAGTCGTGTAGCCCAGCCGCCCCCGGCTGGGTGAATCCCCCGCGACAAACCCACCGCCGAGGGCGGCGGTGCCACATCGGCCCGCGGGTTGCCACCCGCGGCTAGACGGACGAACACTTTGTTCTTCATAGCCGCGGGTGGTAACCCGCGGTGCTTTGACTATGGGTGAGCAACACATGTTTTTTCATGCACGGGGTGGAAATTAGCATTCTTTTGGTGCTATTATTATCCGTGAGTTGAGAATCAAACTCAATGACGTTGTGGAGTATGGGCATGACGACGCAAACACAGGATTTAGAGACACTTGCCAAGCAGCCGTACAAGTACGGGTTTGTGACGGATGTGGAGCAGGAGACGCTCCCGCCGGGGTTGAATGAGGACGTGATTGCCCAGATATCCGCCAAAAAGGGCGAACCGCAATGGCTGCTGGACTGGCGGCTAAAGGCTTATCGACATTGGCTGACGATGAAGCAACCCGATTGGCCGTTTTTGCCCTATGGGTATGGGCCGATTGACTACCAGGCGGTCAGCTATTACTCAGCGCCCAAGAAGAAACCCAACCTTCAAAGTTTGGATGAAATCGATCCGCAGGTGCGCGCCACTTACGAAAAGCTGGGCATTCCGATCAGCGAACAGAAAAAATTGGCCGGGGTGGTGGACGACAAGGACGCAGCGACCGGGGGGCAAGCCGGTGAAGGTCAACCAAAGATTGCGGTGGATGCGGTCTTCGACTCGGTTTCCGTGGCCACGACCTTTCGTGAGGAACTCAAAAAACATGGCATCATTTTTTGCTCGATCAGTGAAGCGGTGAAGGAACACCCCGAACTGGTGCGGGAATACCTTGGTTCGGTGGTGCCCTATTCGGACAATTACTTTGCCACGCTCAACAGCGCGGTGTTCACGGATGGTTCGTTTGTGTACATCCCCAAGGGCGTGCGCTGCCCGATGGAACTGTCCACCTATTTTCGGATCAATGCCGCCAACACCGGGCAATTTGAACGCACCTTGATCATTGCGGATGACGATAGCTACGTATCGTATTTGGAAGGGTGTACCGCCCCGATGCGCGATGAAAACCAGCTTCACGCAGCGGTGGTGGAACTGGTGGCCATGAAAAACGCCACGATCAAATACTCCACGATTCAAAACTGGTACCCCGGTGATGCAGAGGGCAAAGGCGGTATTTACAACTTTGTGACCAAGCGCGGGGCTTGTCGTGGGGAGCGATCGCACATCAGTTGGACGCAGGTGGAAACAGGCTCCGCCATCACCTGGAAATACCCTTCGTGCATTTTGCAGGGCGATGACAGCGTGGGTGAGTTTTATTCCGTGGCTGTCACCAACGGTCACCAGCAGGCGGACACCGGCACGAAAATGATTCACATCGGCAAGCGCACGCGCAGCACGATTGTGAGCAAGGGCATCGCAGCGGGCAAGGGGCATAACGCTTATCGCGGGCTGGTGAAAATGCTTCCGGGCGCTGCCCACAGCCGAAACTTTACGCAATGCGATTCGCTGCTGATCGGTTCGGCCTGCGGGGCGCACACGTTCCCGTACATTCAGGTGCAGAACCCAAGCAGTTCAGCCGAGCACGAGGCTTCGACGAGCAAAATCGCCGAAGACCAGCTTTTTTACTGCCAGCAACGCGGCTTGGAGACCGAACAGGCGGTCAACCTGATCGTCAACGGCTTTGTCAAGGAAGTGTTCAAGGAACTACCGATGGAATTCGCGGTCGAGGCCAACAAACTACTGGCGATCAGTCTGGAAGGAAGTGTGGGATGAGAAAGAAGTGGTCAAGTGACGGAAGGTAGGGTGGGTCAAGCGAGTCCGTGAGCGGACCCACCATGAACAATAGTATGGCATCGCAGAACCAAGACAGGGCAATTTTGCCACGAAGACACGAAGAATATTGGAGGATGTGTAGGTGTATTAGTATCTGTCTTTTTATAAGATTTTAATACATCGGAATTCACCGCAGAGATCGCGGAGATCGCAGAGAGGAACCGACATGAAAATGATATTTTGCGACTTCATGTTTTTTGGAGTTATCTCTGCGTTCTCTGCGCCCTCTGCGGTGAATTCTTAAAATTTGCTCTTGCCGTCTTACTCTTGTTCGTGTCCTTCGTGTCTTCGTGGCCAACAAATTGCATCACGGCCAACAAAATTGTTATCAGGAGTTTGCACCATGCTGGAGATTCGAAACTTACATGCCAACATCGATGGCCGGGAGATTTTGAAAGGGCTGACGCTGACCATCAAGCCCGGCGAGGTACATTCGATCATGGGCCCCAACGGTTCGGGGAAAAGTACCCTGGCGCAGGTGTTGGCCGGGCGGGAAGACTATGAAATCACCGAAGGTGAAATCCTGTTTCAGGGCAAGAACCTGATCGAGATGGATATTCACGAGCGCGCTGCGGAAGGGTTGTTTTTAGCGTTTCAATACCCGGTGGAAATACCGGGCGTGAATCAGACGTTGTTTCTGCGCTCCGCATTGAATGCCATGCGCAAACACCGCGGGCAACCCGAACTCGATGCGGTGAGTGCCCTGAAGCTGCTGCGGGAGAAGGCCAGGGTGGTGGACCTGGACCCTGATTTCCTCAAGCGTGCGGTCAACGAAGGGTTCTCCGGCGGGGAAAAGAAGCGCAACGAAGTCTATCAAATGGCGGTGCTGGAACCAACCTTCGCGGTACTCGATGAAACCGATTCGGGGTTGGATATCGATGCCTTGCGTATCGTGGCCCAGGGGGTCAACGCCATGCGCAACAAGGATCGCTCGTTTCTGGTCATCACGCACTACCAACGGCTACTTGAATACATCGTGCCCGACTATGTCCACGTGCTGGTCGATGGACGCATCGCCCGCTCCGGTGGCAAGGAACTGGCCCTGGAACTCGAAGCCAACGGTTACGCAGCGTATGAGGAAGAAGCGGCAAAAGTGTAAAGAATGGATGATGGATAAAGGATAATGGATCATGTACAGAGTTGGTATTCGTACTACTTATTCCAACATTATCCATCATACATCATCCATTATCCATGCGAACAAGAATGCGTTTGCTTATGGTATTAATCGCCCAACGGGAATAAGACGATGACCGCCCTGGACACTCCCATCATTACCACGGATCGATTCACGACGCAGCATCAGGTGTTGCAGGCCCGGCAGGTTGGCCAAGCACGCCCCTGGCTGAATCGGCTGCGCGAAGAAGGTCTTGCGCATTTTCATCGGCAGGGTTGGCCCGATGGCGATCATGAAGCGTGGCGCTACACCAACCTCAAGGAACTGGTGCAAACCCCCTGGCAGCCTGCGGGGAACACAGCCGACAGCACGCTGACCCATGCGCAGATCAAGGCACTGCGCTTGGCGGGGGAATGGTCGGCCATGCTGGTCTTTGTGGATGGGCGTTACCAACCCGGACTTTCAACCATCAACGAGCTACCCAAGGGCGCGATCGTCACCAGT
>CAYRTH010000067.1:0-15996 GCA_964427135.1 uncultured Phycisphaeraceae bacterium | reverse complement strand
GCAATATGAAAAACGATCGCACATTGCGGGGTTGCACACGACGGTATCAAGGCTGGTGACCTGTGAATTTTTCCGCATTGAAAAAATTCGTATGGGTGAGGGCTATGAACAGGAAGTGCCCTACGATCAGCCTGCGGTTTGGATGGTGCTGCAGGGCATGGGGGTATTGACACCGGGCAACGGGGCGGAGCCGGTGACCTTTGCAGCGGGGGATACGCTTTTGGTGCCGGCTCACAGCGATGAGGCGAAGGTGCGATTGGAAGCGGACACGGTCTGGTTGGAAGTGACGTTTCCGCAGGCACTGGCCGAACAGGTGGCGTGAAAAGAAGTGGCCAAGTGGTCGAGTGGTCAAGTGGCCAAGTGAAGAGGGAACTGGGGACTAGGGGCTTGGAAAGAGATGATTACAAGGATGTTCTGCCCAGCCACCTAGCTACTAGCTACCAGCCCCATAATCCGGCCCTGAAGGGCACGGCGTCAAATTGTGATTGTCGATGGTTTGCCATTTGACGAACCCCTATGAAATCAAAGTCATCAACCCTGATCGATCGGAGCTGGTATCGCAAACCAGCCAAGGTGGTGTTGCGCACCAGTGCGGGGGGGGTGGTGTTGCGTTGGGACGCGCGTCAAAGAAAATGGTTGGTGGCATTGGCGCGGGAGGCGGATTACCCCGGTTATGTGCTGCCCAAAGGTGGCATCGACCCGGGCGAAACGATGGTGCAGGCTGCCCGGCGGGAAGCGTTGGAGGAAGCAGGCGTCGATCACCTGGTGAGTTTGGGCAAACTCGGACAGCGCAGTCGATTGACCTTCAGCCAAAAGAAATGGGTGACGGTGCATTACTATTTGTTTGTCACCGAACATGCGGGTCGGCAGCCCACGGATTTGAAAAAGCATCGACATAAGGCACGCTGGTTTGCGTTGGATGATTTACCGAGCATGCTTTGGCCGGAGCAGAACGAACTGCTGCAGCGCAAGAAAAAGATCATTTTGCAACGGGCAGCCCGATATCGGAACAGCGCCGACGCAAAGCGTCCGCGCTAAACATATCAGACGCGACAAGTCGCGGCGCTAACTTGTGTGTCAGGCAAAATGGTGAAAACACTCATGGTCTTTTGATTAAACTCACGGGTCTTTTGATCCGACAATGTTGATGGTTCATGTTCGTTCAAGTCAGGGGTGTTTGGGTGACTTGGACACAAGTTCGGGGTGTTGTATCGAGAAGTTGTGCGATACAGCATTCCGAAAGCGGTGACGAAACGAAACGGATCACGCTGTGGGTGCAGCGTGACAGTTGTATTGTTGGGTAAACCAGGGTTTCGGGGGCGTGGTTGTCCGGTCAGACAGCCATGCTATTTGTACCAGGGAGGCATCATGTTCAAACTTTTTTCGATTCGTACCAAGTTGCTGTGCACCTTTGGGCCGTTGTTGGTGGTGGCCTGTGTGACGCTGGCGGTGGTGGCGACCAATTATGCAAGGCGGGCGCTGACGCATACGTCCGGCGATGCACTGGTGCAGATGGCGACCCAAGGCGCCAACCTCGTGACGGCGAATGTGAACCATCATCATACGGTGCTGGAAGGGATTGCCGGTCGCAATGTGATTCGCAGTATGGATTGGAAATTGCAGAAGCCGGGGTTGGAACAGGAAATTAAACGAGTGGGTTACCTGGCCATGGCGGTGGTGAGTGCGGATCGAAAGGCTAGGTATATCGATGAAACCACCGCGGACCTGTCGGGGCGCGATTACATCGATCACGCGTTTGCGGGGCAGACGACCATGTCGGATGTGATCATCAGCAAAGTCACCAACACTGCGGTGATGATGGTGGCTGCACCGATCAAGGATGACGCGGGAAAGGTGGCAGCGGTACTGATCGCGCGTTTGCCGGCGACGATTTTGAATGAAGTGATCGACAATATTCGTTTTGGTGAAGGCGGGTATGCCTACATCATCGACAGGAAGGGGGCGCTGATCGTCCATGACAACAAGGACTTTGTGCTGCAACAGCGCAATTTTGTGGAAGAAGCGAAAACCAAACCCGAGTTCGTGGAATTGGCGGCGATGATGCAGCGGATGATGAAGGGCGATAAGGGTTTTGAACAGTACCCGTTCATGGGCAAGCATCGCTTTTTCGGTTATGCGCCAATACCTGGGACCAACGGCTGGTCGATTGCAGCAGGGGCGTTGCGCGATTCGGTGTTGGCCAGTGAAAGTCAATTGATCATGCTGGTGAGCGGGGTGACGGTGGTCATCGTCATTGGTGGATTCATATTGGTGTGGTTTATAGCGGGAACGATCACCAAGCCGATACGCAAAGTGGTGGACATGCTGATGGACATCGCCCAGGGTGAGGGCGACCTGACCAAACGGCTGGAGGTTCGCAGTCAGGATGAAGTGGGGGAAATGTCAAAGTGGTTCAACACGTTTTTGGAGAAGCTGCATACCCTGATTTCAGATGTGGCGATGGTGAGCAGGGAAGTGGCGTCAGCGGCGACGGAGATTGCAGCCAGCAGCGAACAGATGGCCACGGGCATGAGTGAACAGACGCAACAGGTCAGTCAGATCAGCTCGGCGATTGAGGAGATGAGTGCCTCTGTGGTGGAAGTGGCACGCAAGAGCGCGGAGGCTGCCAATCACGCTGCGGACAGCGGCAAGACGGCGGAAGAGGGCGGCACGGTGGTGAAACAGACCATCAGCGGCATGCAGGGGATTCATCAGGCGGTGTCGGCCAGTGCGACATCGGTGCAGGAACTGGGTAAACGCGGACAACAGATCGGGCAGATTATTCAGGTGATCAACGACATCGCGGATCAGACCAATTTGCTGGCACTTAATGCGGCGATTGAAGCAGCAAGGGCTGGTGAACATGGGCGCGGGTTTGCGGTGGTGGCGGATGAAGTGCGCAAACTGGCGGACCGCACGACCAAGGCGACGGAGGAAATTGGTGGTTCGATTCAGGCGATTCAGACGGAAACCGGCCAGGCGGTGGAACGCATGAACGCAGGGACGCAGCAGGTGACCACGGGCGTGGAATTGGCTACCCAGGCGGGCGTGAGCTTGCAGCAAATTGTGGACAAGGCAAAAGGCGTGGCGGACATGATTCGTTCAATCGCAGCGGCGGCGGAAGAACAATCGGCTGCAGGTGAACAGGTGTCACGCAATGTCGAATCGATCAGTGCGGTGACCAGGCAGGCCACCGAAGGCGCCAATCAGGCGGCCACGGCTGCATCGCAATTGTCATCACGGGCCGAGCAGTTACAGTCGCTGGTCAATCGATTCAAACTCGATCACAACCAGAAAACAGCGGCGTAGCATGGTGTGATTTGATGGTTGCGATGAGGATGGATCGTTCAAAGACCCAGCCATGGCCATGGCTGGGCTTTGGTTTATCCGGGTGTAATTGATGAATGGGCTTTGTTGTTCGATATGCATTAAAATCAGAGCATGAGTGTAACACCATCATCAGGTTCATCATCGCCCGGTGCGACGCAGCGTGTGACTTTGCGGGTGATTCGTGATTGGGTGAAGGAATCGCGCAAGTTTGCCATGCTGACCTGTTACGACGCGACCACGGCCAGGTGGCTGTCACGGGCCGGAGTACCAACGCTTTTGGTAGGGGACTCAGCGGCGCAGGTGATACTGGGGCACGATCAATCGATTTTTGCGCCGTTGGATTTTCTGATCACGCTCACGGCTGGGGTGCGTCGCGGAGCACCGGATTGTTTATTGATGGGCGATATGCCCTTCATGAGTTATCAGGCGGATGATGCGGAGGCGATACGCAATGCGGGGCGGTTTTTGGTCGAGGGGTTGGCGGATGTGGTGAAGCTGGAGGTGGACGGGCGACATGCGGAACTGGTGGGCAAACTCAGCAGGGCGAGTATTCCGGTGGTGGCGCACCTGGGTTGGCGACCGCAGATGGTGCGCTATGTGGGCATTCGTACCGCGATGGTGGCGGGGCGCACGGCTGAGCAGATACAGACACTGGTCGATGAAGCACGCATGATGGAAGATCAGGGCGCAGTGATGCTGTTGTTGGAGCAGTGCACCGCGGAGGCATCGCAGGCGGTGATGGAAAAGGTGGGCATCCCCGTGATTGGCTGCGGGGCCGGGCCGGGCTGTCACGGGCATGTGGTGGTGTTGCAGGATTTATTGGGCATGAGCGACCATCATCCATCGTTTGCACGCCCGATGGGGACGGTGGGGCAGAATATCACCAGCGCTGCGAGGGAGTGGGTGGAACTGGTGGCAAGCGGCAAGTACTTGCGCGAGGATCATCCGTACAAGATGAGCGGGGGGTGATAAGGGAAGTGGCCGAGTGGCCAAGTGCGCAAACCATCAGAGCCGCGAGTGGCAACGAGCGGTTGATACTGAGTGATTTGGCGATTTGGTGAAGTGGTGATTTACAAAATATTCACGCCTGAACTTCGTAAGCGTGTGGATCGCACACGCTTTCCTCATGCGAGCAAGTTCAGGATGATTTTTCAAAGAATAACCCCAGACGCCGAGGGCTTTAGCCCCGGATATTTCGAAACCGACTCACCCATGGATCCGGCCCTGAAGGGCACGGCGTCAAAACCGCCGACGCAAAGCGTCCGCGCTAAACATCAGCAAATACAAACACTCGGTCACTCAATCATTTATCAAAGCGATTGAACCATTTTCAGCCGATGACGTATGATTGATCAACGAACGAACCTTGGCATCAGAAGTGTTTGAGGAGTGACCCATGAGGACGTTTCGCTGGTATGGCCCGGCTTTGGTGTTGTTGCTGGTGGCGCTGGTCGTGGTACTGGCTGGGCCGGGGATTGCACGTCGGCTTGCATATGAAAATCGCCTGCAGGAGATCAGCCTGATCAAGGATGGACTGCGCGAGAACGTATCGCTGGCGGAGTTGAGTCGATCGTTCAAGGATGTGGCACGGGTGGTCGAACCCAGTGTGGTTTACATTCAGGTATTCAAGCGAGGGTCGAGCGCAACCCCGCAAAGGCGGATGTTGGAGGAAGATTTTTTCAGGCGGTTTTTTGGACCGCGCGGTTTGCCGCCGGAGTTGGTGCCCCCCGGTGGTGAGGATGGCATGGAGGAGCAGACGCCCCAGGACGATGAACCTTCATCGCGCCAACGTGATGGCGGCAACATGGATCGTTACAACGTGCCCCGGCAGGTCGGTTCAGGTTCAGGTTGGATTTACAGCAACGACGGCTACATCATCACCAACAATCACGTGATCGAGGAAGCTGACCGCATTGAAGTGCGTTTTTACAATGGCGAAACCCTCACCGCCACGGTCAAGGGTACCGACCCGAAAACCGATGTCGCGGTGCTGAAGGTGGATGCAGCAAAATTACACGCGGCGACGCTGGCAACTGAACCGGTGGATCAGGGGGAAATCGTGTTTGCCTTCGGGGCGCCGTTTCGTTTTGAGTTTTCGATGAGTCAGGGCATCGTGTCGGGCAAAGGTCGGCAACTGGGCATATTGGCTGGTCGTCAGGGGTATGAAAATTTCATTCAGACCGATGCAGCCATCAACCCCGGTAATTCAGGCGGGCCGCTGACCAATATTTACGGGCAGGTGGTGGGCATGAACACCGCCATCGCCACGCAGACGGGCGCGTTCAACGGGCTGGGTTTTGCGATACCGGTTGATATGGTCAAACGGGTGGTCGATGAACTGATTGCCACGGGCAAAGTGCAGCGTGGGTACCTGGGTATTTTCATTGAAGAACTGGACCCGCGCATGGCACGCACCTTCGGCTACGACGGCAAGGGGGTGCTGGTGACCAACCCGATCGAAGGCGGACCCGCAGCCGAGGCTGGTGTTCAGCGCGGCGACATCATCACCAAAGTCGATGGCAAAGCGGTGAGCAACCCCGATGAATTACGCAACCTGGTGGCGGACCTGCCGCCGGGGAAACAGGTGAGGCTGGAAATTTACCGCAATGGTCAGATCAGCGAAAAGGTTGCGACCATCGCGGTGTTGCCCGATCAGGTGGCGATGACCGGTGAGCGCAGCGGTATGGGTGAACGACGTAACCCTGAAACGGTCAGCCGAGAGCTGCTGAACAAACTGGGGTTTGAAAACGTGGCGACGATGGGTCGTGAACTGGCGGAACGTTTTCGTGTGCCGTTTGTCGAGGGCGTGGTGGTGATGAATGTTCGGCCCAACTCGGCGGCGGCAGCCGAACGCATCACCCGTGGCAGTGTCATCACCGATGTCATGGGTGTCAAGGTCACCAGCGTCGAACAACTGGTCGGTGAACTGAACAAACATGACCTGCGCAAAGGTGTACGCATGAGTTTGCGAAGTGGTGAGGTTGAACGATTTGTGCTGCTCGAATTGCCGACGGATTGATGCAGTGTTCAAGCAATGACGCGCAGAGCAAGAAAATTCAACACAGAGGTCACAGAGGTCACAGAGGGCACAGAGAAGCAGGCGAGCAAAACCAGCCTGTTGAATCAACTGCTTACGATCATCAATCGATTGGTTCAGAATAACGCTTGAAAAGCAATCGATTCATACATTGACTTGCAAGGTCTATCCGTGGTGTTGCAACGCTCATAGGTTCAACTCTGTGACCTTCGTGACCTCTGTGTTGAAAATTATTTCTGTGCCCAGCTCTTCGTGCAAATGCTACACTTGAATGATGCGCGTTGCGTTTTTTGTCACCTGTCTGACCGACAGCTTTTACCCCCGTGCGGGGATTGCTGCGGCGAAGGTGTTGGAAAAACTGGGGTGTGAAGTTGAGTTTCCAACCGCGCAGACCTGCTGCGGCCAGCCGATGTTCAACAACGGGTATCGTGATCAGGCACGTGAGTTGGCCAAACACTTTGTGCGGGTGTTCGAGCCATATGATGTGGTGGTCACGCCCTCGGCTTCGTGCGCAGCGACGATCAAACATCATTATCACGAACTGCTCGGCGATGACCCGGCTTACGGTCGGGCTGTGCATCAACTGACAGATAAAACCCATGAGTTCAGCGGTTTTTTGACGCGCCAACTCAAGGCGGATTTGCGAGCCTATCAGCCGACCTGGCCGGGGACGGTGACGTATCACTATTCATGTCACAATCGCGGTATTGGCACGGTGTCACCGGAACTTGCGCAGCTGAGTGTGGACGGGAAAAAGTATTGCAGTGGTGAACAGGCGGTA
Organism: uncultured Phycisphaeraceae bacterium; assembly: GCA_964427135.1. Classification (GTDB taxonomy): domain Bacteria; phylum Planctomycetota; class Phycisphaerae; order Phycisphaerales; family Phycisphaeraceae; genus JAJXSS01. The sequence goes on along the minus strand of CAYRTH010000067.1, from coordinate 8,848 downwards.
TTGCAGTTGCTGGCGCAGGTGCAGGGGTTGACGGTGAAATTGGCGGAACGCAGCGATCAATGCTGCGGGTTTGGCGGCACGTTTGCGATGAAAATGCCGGAGGTTTCGGGGGCGATGGCAAAAGACAAAGTGCAATGTCTGGCGGCAACGGGGGCGAGCATGGTGGTGAGCAATGAACCCGGCTGCACGATGAACATTGCGGGCATGAGTCGGCGGATGAACGTGCCTTTGCATTACCTGAGTTTGGCGGAACTTTTGGCCGAGGCGATGGGTTTGTTACCACGTACGACGATGAGTCAAAGTCAAGTCAGCAGTGCGGAGGCGAAGGCATGAGTGGTCATGAAAAATTGTTTCCGCCGTTGCCGTATGAGTTCAAATCGCGTGCCTCGCAAGCGGTGAATGATGTTGCCTTGCAGGAGGCGTTACACCAGGCCACCGTCCTCAAAGATCAAAAACGCCGTGAAGCCTTTGCCCGTGATTTTGGTGAAAAAACTGAATTGCTGCGCACCCTGTCAGCGGACATCAAGCAGCACACCCTCGATCACCTTGATTTTTATTTGCAGCAGTTTGTCGAGCGGGCCGAGGGTGCGGGGGTACAGGTGCATTTTGCCGATGATGCGCTGCAAGCCAATGAAATCGTCACCAGCATCGCGCGACAAAACAGTTGCAAATTATGCGTCAAAGCCAAGTCGATGGTGACGGAAGAAATTCAATTGTTACCCGCCCTCGAAGCGATCGGGTGTGAAACGATTGAAACCGACCTGGCGGAATTCATTTTGCAGATTGATAACGATGCCCCGTCGCACATTGTGACCGCGATGATTCACAAAGACCGCAAAGCAACCGGCCGGGCGATGCAAAAGGCACTGGGCGTGCCGTATGAGGAAGACCCGGAAAAACTGACGATGATTGCCCGCAACTATCTGCGTGATAAATATCGGCAGGCGGACCTGGGCATCAGCGGCGGCAACTTTTTGGTTGCGGAAACAGGCACGCTGGTACTTTGCACCAATGAGGGGAATGGTCGCATGTGCACGAGTGTGCCACCGGTGCATGTGGCCGTGGTGGGCATTGAAAAACTGGTGCCGACGATGCAGCATCTGGGGGTGATGCTCAAGGTACTGGCACGCAGTTCGACGGCTCAGCCTTTGACGGTTTACACACACCTGATCACCGGGCCGCGCCGTACCCATGACCATGGCGGACCACGCGAATTGCATATCGTGTTACTCGACAACGGTCGGACAAAATTACTCGATGCGTCAACCCGTGAAATGTTGCGATGCATTCGTTGTGGCGCGTGTTTGAATACCTGCCCGGTGTATCGCAAGGCTGGGGGTCATGCGTATGGGGCGGTGTATTCCGGGCCGATCGGCGCGATATTGACGCCTGCACTGCGTGGCCTGGAACATTACCCCGATTTGGCGCAGGCCAGTTCGCTGTGCGGGGCGTGTTACGAAGTGTGCCCGGTGAAAATTGATATCCCTCGATTTTTAACCTGGCATCGTGGGCAGGCTGTGAGCAGGGGGTTGAATGATTGGCGTGAGCGATTGGTGTTTGGTTTGTGGGCGAGGTCGTTGCAACACCCGCTCTTGTATCGATGTGTCAATCGTATGCAACGCTGGATGTTGCGTTGGTGGGCGGGGCGTGATGGTGATGTCAACGATGATGCGGTTGGCCGAGGGGGTGATGATGCAAAGTATGCTGACCGTCGCTGGCTCGACAAGGCACCGCCGCCGCTGGATGGTTGGACGCAGGCGCGCGATTTGCCGACACCGACGAGCCGTGATTTTCGTGCCTGGTGGGCCAAACGCGATGTGTGAAGATGAAGTGCTGAAAAGAAGTTGATATGAATGGATCATCACGCCTGATCTTGCTGGGCCGCCAGCAAGATCAGGATGAAACGAAAATGGGGTGTAATGTTCGATGTGAATCCTGATCTTCGTCGCGGCCGACGATGATCAGGCGTGAACAGAATCGATATACAACTGAAGGTCAATGCACAAGCCCAAAGAACAAAAAAGTTTAAGCGTTTTACCCGGCATGAGTCATGATGCTTTCATGAAACGGGTTCGCGCTGCATTGGGTCGAGGTGATCGAGTCAATGCAGGTGACGCCCCCGTGCCACCGACGGTGTCGGTGGAACTGGTGCGTACAGTGCCGATGACCAACACAACAGCTTTGGGTGATGCAACGACGCAGGTGAATCATGCATCACCCTTGTCATTGTTCATTAAACGTGCCAGCGATGTCGGCATGAAGGTGCAGGTCGTCACCACCGGCAAACTGTTGCGTGAACTCATGGCCCTGGTCGATTCGCTGCAATTGAAAACCGTGGTCATCGGTGTGGGCAGTGTGCCTGAATTGTTGGGGTTGGGCGATGCGTTGCGACGCAAGGGGGTCAACGTACACAACTGGCGCGACGATGAAAACCTGCGACCGATGTTTGATGTCGATGCAGGCATCACCGATGTTCATGCAGCGATTGCGGAGTCAGGGACGTTGGTTTGCAGCAGCGATGCCGGTCACAGTCGCGGGTTGTCACTTGTGCCGCCGGTGCATATTGCGGTGGTGCGAAACAGTGACATCATGCCTGATTTGATGGACTACCTGAACCGCTTGCCATGCAGTGAAAACTCAACACTGCCCAGTTCGACGGTATTCATCACCGGCCCCAGCAAAACCGCGGACATCGAAGGCGTACTGGTCACCGGTGTGCACGGTCCAGGCAAGGTGCATGTGCTGGTGGTCACCGATGCGTAAGTACTGATGAAAAAAGCCGACGATGGTATCGTCGGTCGGTTGTACTGGGTGACTATTGAATCATTTTTTTCAATGAAGACGGCGGATACCATCCGCAGCTTTGTCGAACCCATCGCTGAGTTCGGCGAAGCCACACACACCCGCTTTTCACACCTTCGTCAAACTCATCGGCAATCGGCATCGTTTGCACGTCACTTGTCGCGGCAATGGGCCAATATGGGTGAGTGCATCCAACACCGATTTTGCTGCATGAATACACATGCCCGGCGGGGTCACCTCTGTAAAAGCAAAGTGATGTTCCTGCGCCACCGTCACCGGGCATTGCATCGGCGGGTCATTCAAATATTCAACCAACACCTTGCGCGGCGCTGACGATTCATCGGCGGGTGACTGACGCTGTGACGATGCAGGCGTGCCTGTTAGTGATGATGATTTTGGGGACGCATGATCATTTTTAACGACGCGATCATGATCGGTGTTGGCCGCGACTGGTTTACCATCCTGAATCAACCAGACATCGCGTTTTTTGTCCATCGCCAGGTTGGCCAGTTGGTCCGCACGGGTGTTGGCTTCACGATAGACATGACGGATCGACCACTTGCCAAATGGCCGTAACTGTTCCCTGGCCTGTTCGACCAAAGGTTTTAATTGCGGGGCCTTGACCTTGTATTGGCCGGTGATCTGCATCACCATGAGTTGCGAATCACTGACGATTTCGATTTCATCGGGTTTGAGTTTGTCAGCGTATTCAAGGGCTTTGAGCAGGCCATGGTACTCGGCGACGTTGTTGGTCAATCGACCCAGAAAAAAACCAGCCTGCATGATCGGTTCAATGCCTGCGTCGGTCAGTCGGTCGATGGCGACACCACAGGCTGCCGGGCCGGGGTTTCCGCGTGATCCGCCGTCGATGCTGATGCGTAGTTTCATGACAGGATGATCGGTGAAACATGACGGGTGGAAATATTTTTCACGGCCTCAATTCAATGCGGTTGATCAGCGCCACAAGGATGCGGTCCCAGCGTTCGGCTGTATTCGGCCATTCGTATGCCAATGAATCCGCCAGGGCCACGGTGTCATTATTCTGCACATGTTCGCGCAACTGGCGCAGTTGGTCCGCCAATGCGTTGGACGCATCATTGAGCGACAACTCCGCGGGCATTTGGTCCAGGTTGATATTCAGTAGCCCGGCTGAGTGCAGAATGGCCGTGGGCAATTGATGCCAAATGTCCATCGCCTTACCCAAACGACTCATGCCCGTCGCCCCATCGTCGGTTTGAAAAGCCTCGGCTGCGGCCCCAAACCCTTCACGCGCTTCGGTCAGTAAATCGCGCACCTGCCGCAACGTGGACAACGCCAGTTCCGACGGGTCAGCGGAGATGAGTTTGACTTCATGATGATGAAAACTTTCATCACGGGCTGCCCGAAGCGCTTCGCCCACCAGGGTGCGTTCACCCACATGCACTTCGACGATCACACGACCTTCTTTTTGCACCCGTTTATTGGCGGCATCCAGCACCGCCCCCAGGTTGCCGCCGACAAAATGAAACGGCTCATCGTCCAAGTAAATCGCCATAGGTTCACCCTGACCCCCTCAACCCCGAAAAATATCATCGTCGAATGCGTACCCCCGACAATCCCCGCACATGCCAACCTGCTTTTGATTTGCAGGTACGATTAATACACCGGTTGGAGCCGAACAACCTGCAAAATCCAGCGGTTTGCGTGCTATTATCACTCTCGACGGCACTCCAAACAGCGCACCAGATGCCCGACCAACCATAGCCGGATGATTGACCCAATCATATCAAATTGAGAACGATCTGGTTGCAGTGAACGAACTTGTCGAACTGGTCAGCCCATGGGCCTTGCTTACCACGGCCCGTCCAACAGGCGGTCATGCAATCGGTTAGCTCCGCAACCCCGCCCGCAGCACAGCCGCTGCCGCCAGCTCCCGGTGGCTGAATCACAGGGCAGCCACAGGAAACAACCCCGCATCATGTTTAATATTGTGTAAATTAAAGCAATTTGCGTAAATAGTTGTCCTCTCCCCGTTGTAGTAGGGATTTTCAGAGCCCTTTATTTTACGACTCTTAACATATTATATACATTATGAAATTGTGTAAACATATCACGGTGAGTTTCCGGCTCATCACAATTGTCATAGTTAATGTTATCAACATACCAGTACGCAAGCCAGTAATCATTGGATTGCGGATTGTAATCTTTCAGTAAATCGTAATAGCGATTATTTGTCTGGATGAAATCACTATCGCGCATAATACCGAACCAACATGGTCTATCTTTATCGTCTGGAGATACTGCGATGCAAAGTACGCAGTTGTCATTGAGCTTAATGCCAACCTTATATTCATTCAGGAAGCCTGGGTTGAATGGCGACATGCCATGATTTACGAACTGCTCATCGACCTTGCGACCGGATGCGTCATAATAGGAAAAATCCAAGCGATTGTCCTTTAAATTTTGACAGACGCCTAGGATCAATTTTCCGCGCAGTACGGCTTGGAGACAGGCCTGAATGCTTTGTATGGCAGTAACGAGCGTGTTCAAATCCTTATATTGGTGTTGAATGTCTTTACACAGCTCATGTTCGTAATTACTTAATCGTTCGAGAATCTGCGTCTGCATGTGGTACTCTCTATCTGATTCAATCCTGTAATTGAGTAAATTACGGTAGTGTTCAAGGTTCTGTTTGAAGCCTTGACGTACAGGATCAGCGGATTGCGCAAAGATGTCGATGCATGATTTTAACCAATTTCGTACTTCTTTATCAAAGCTGCATAAATGAAGACAGCTTTTGGGAATACTATTTACGATCGACGGATGCGGTCTGCGATGTCGAAGCGGTATATAGATGATATGAATATTCTCATCGCTGATGCCATCTTCAAACATCCGACGGTAATATCGATTTAGCTGACTTTGCTGGTCGGGCGCATCATTGACTTTGTTCTCAATGACAACAGCATATTCACTTGAATGTTTGCCACCGTAAATCATTACATCAATAAAACCTCGGCTCTCTTGAGTCGGAGCATACGCTTCGCAATACAGCTTTGTATCATCATCAACCGATAGATTACTTTGTTGGCACGTATTGTAAAAGAGCCGAAGAATTTCCTTGCCAAAGCCATGAGACTCTTGCGGATTAAGAAAGTAGGCAAGTAAACGTGAATGATTGATTTCGGATGGGTTATCCCAGAAGATTTCAAAAGGTTTGTCAGTGATGGAATGACTGCGTTGATTCTTGCGGGCGATACAGATCGCCTTGGATAACAATTCCTGATGCCTGTTGAGGACCTCTTTGACGGGTTCGTTAGGGTAAACATCTTGTAGTAATCGCACACTACGATCGAGGTTGCATGGTGTGTTGCTCATGGTTGTCCTTTACCATCCTATCGAGGTAATTGAACCTATCTACCGATCTTTGTGGGAGAGTTGTTGATGATTGCCAACTCACGATGAGCTGCCAGAAAGACCAAGCCTGCCGCTTGTGCGTCCTCACAGGCGTGATGGTGCACAAACCGATGGCCAATATACTCCGACACGGTATGGAGTTGATGATCCGCCAAGCTCGGCCAGGCACGGCGACTGAGCGACAAACTGCAAATCCATGGCCAATCCGGAGTGGGCAACCCAAAATGATTCAAGGTTCCTAGCAGTTTACGTCGGTCAAACGGCATGTTATGGACCACCACCGCACAAGCCCCACGAACCCGCTCGAGCAATTTTGGATAGATCATTTCAAAGGAGGGAGCCTTGGTCACATCACTGTGCCTGATCCCGTGAATGGCAATGAATTCTTCACGAAACCACCCATACCCGACTGGTGGGTGGATCAGTTGATAGAAAGAGTCGATCATTCGCCCCTCCTCCCATACCACCAAACCCACCGCACAGATGCTGGCATCGGAGAGATTGGCGGTTTCAAAATCCAGACTGACAAAGCGCATGAATACCTCGTATATCTAAGTATCGTATCCAATGATAACGGTCACATAGGATTCAGAATCGATGAGTTGAATAACTAGGGACGAAAACCGATGGCGCCGGTGGTCTGTCCCTGTCTTTTGGCGATCACCTGCTGCTCAAGCAACTCCAGAAGTTGATCGTGGTCAATCTTCTTCTCTTCAAGGTAATGCAGGGTCTGACGAACGTTACGATAGTCTCCCGGGGTCAGATGAGTCAATTCATAGAGTTTACGTTCATGACACTGCGTCCACGGTTCGGTCGTCAGGGATTCCAGAAATCGTTGATAAAATCGTCGTTTCCCTTGGTTATTTAGATAGTCAAATTGAAGTTTGAAAGAAAATCTTCTGATGCTGGCCGAATCCAGATTCTCCATCGCGTTGGTGGCACATACCAGAATACCGCGAAAACATTCCATATGATGAAGAAGCTCATTGACCTGCGAAATTTCCCAACTGCGCTGTGACATGGCACGAGAGTATAGCATCCCATCCACCTCATCCAAGAACAATATGGCCTGCTCCTGTTGGGCTTGTTCAAAAGCCTCACGGATTATCCGTTCCGTCTCGCCGTGATACATGGATAGCAGATGACTTCCCATCCGCACATGAACCTCCCGGCCCAGCTTGCTTCCCAGATATTTCACCCACTCGCTTTTGCCTGTCCCCGGCGGACCATAAAGTAATATATTCATCCGCGGGGTGTCAGGCTGAACCGAATCTACCTCCAATTGCTTCAAATAGTTCTCCACTGCGTTCACCATACGATTCAACGGAAGACTGCCGCGAATGTTCAGGCCCGACAGGTCGTAATTCTCCGACAGACGATCCATCTCATCATGCACACGCGTCTCCATCAACTGGCAATGGGGTTTGAGTATCAATTCCAGGGTACTTTCAGCCTCATTTGCAGTGGGGGGATGATCCTTCCAAATCCTGGCGGCATTACGGACGGCCACATCAATTCCGCCGGCACTGACCCTGTATTGCTTTGCCAGACGCTCAATCAACTCCCGGTCGGCCACTTGTTTGAGTTGGTAGCGTTCCAGGCAATGATGCCAGATATTGGTGCGCTGCTCATGATTCAGCTTTGCGAACTGAATTGAATAATCGAATCGTCGCCGGGTGGAGGGAATCAAGCCGTTGGATTTGGTATTGATGATCCAGATACAGGGCATCCTTAATTCCTCCAGCAGCGTGTTCATGCGCCCTTTTTCCGACCCAGCTTGTGAATTACACCCGAATAGCATCGAATCAATTGATGTGTGATCAAGGAGATGATCCGCCTCATCTACCAGCATCATACTCCCGGCTGGATTGACAATCTCATTGCACATGCGTACCGCTCGAAAACGAAAATCACTATTTACCAGAGTATGGTCGCCATGACGATCGGTGCCTTCATACTTAATCTGATAAAGCGTGAGGCCCAATTCCGATGCAAGCGATTTGGCAAAGGCCGTCTTGCCGGTCCCGGGTTCCCCATAGAAGAGTATGTTGAGCGGCTTGCCGGGCGAATGGTTATTGATGAGTAGTTTCAGAGTTTGGCCGTGTTGTCGCGCCAGTTGACCGTGCATGGACCATGGAAGTGCGGGCTCCAGCGAATGAATATAGAACCGACTGCTCAGCGGTTCCGGGGTTAAACAATCAAGATAGGCTTGAATATCATCGTTGAGGGTCCAATTGCCATCCAGACACCCAGACTTCAGCAACGGAGAATTTTTCGTCAGATACCGATAGCAACGATGGGTTGGAATATTTACGTTGTATGCGATCTCTCTGACTCGGTCATTACTGTTATTTGATCCTATGTACCAGGAATCGGAAAGAATTCGTTTAATATAATATAGCAGAAGAATATCCATCTCAGTCTCATCCAATCGATAGGTTCTGGATATTTCATTGAGGCAATAGTGCAACGGATTATGCGACGCAATCCGCTCCGCTCGATGCTTCAGAGCAGGTAGTATGCGGTTCATGCGTTGCAATACCGCATTGGTGACAGCCGCGTGGTAATCCGATGGTGTATTTGAGTCCACCAGAAGTCTAAGAGCCTGTATGAAAACCGCTATGCTGCGGGTTTGAGTCGGCGGACCATC
>CAYRTH010000066.1:0-16072 GCA_964427135.1 uncultured Phycisphaeraceae bacterium | reverse complement strand
GCGGGAAGGGTGACTTGTTTGCGATACCAGACCGCAGCCATGAAATCGACATGTTCGATGCCCGACAGTTTCGATTCCGGGCAGAAAGGCACGACGATGCTTGTGTGCAAAGCACGCTGACGCAGACCACGTTCCAACCCCGTGTCCGCGTGGTCGATTTCAAATTCCCACGACCCGTTGAGGTTCAGCCAATCAGGGCGAACCATCTGCGGGCGCGGGTATTCAGAGCGAGGCTGCGCGTTGGTGGTCATAGTAAACCCTTGCTTGCCAATGACAGATTGTTGTCTGGCCATGGGGTAAGGCAGATAAAAAAATATTGTCCAAGCCCTGGGCGCAATCAACACGAACCTTTGCAGAACCTGCATTATCGCGGCTGTCGTCTGTGTGTGATTACAGTTTGTTAAGCGAATCAAGTTTTAACTTTACCCCGCAACTGTCCCCGATTTTCGCCAGTTCGTTCAACTCAGCTTCGGTGAACAGCAAACCATCATGTTGCTTGCTGCGTTGTGCTGCCTGATGTTCCAGCAACCCAGGCAACATACACCGACCCTCCGGCGGAGCGTTGCCGTGACCCAAAACATCCTCCAACACCGCTTGCACGTTTTTCACCTGATCACGACCACAGGCAAACCCGGCGCAATCCATCGCCTCGGGCTTGATGCACTGAAAGAAAAAGTTGGGCGTGGTTTTTTCACCCGCGCCCGCATTTTCAGGTCGTGACCGCAACGTCGGCAGCGAACCACCAATATAGGCCGCGTACAACTCATCGATCAGCGACAACCCGTAACCCTTGTGCTGACCAAACGGAAGCAATGCAGCGACCTTGGTCGGGTCGGTGGTTTCTTTGCCGTCCTTATCGACCGCAGCGCCGGGGGGCAGTTGTTTGCCTTCGCGTAAAAACTGTTGCACGCGACCCATGGCCACGGTGCTGGTGGCCCAGTCGATGACGATCGGGTAGCCGATCGCAGCCGTGGTCGGAAAGCCCCATGAATGCGGGTTGGTGCCCAGCGTTGCAAACTTTCCGCCAAAGGGCACGACCTCGGCCAGGGCAGCCGTGCAGCCGGTGTACGCCAGGTAACCTTTTTGGGCTGCATCGATCACATACCCGCCGCCCCACAAATAATGAAAGGCGTTATCGACACTGACCATGCCCACGCCGAATTCATCCGCCAGTTTCATGCAGGTGTCCATCGCGGCAAACGCCACCGCCGGCCCCAGTTTTTTGTTGGCGTTCCACTTCTGTGCAGCTTTGTATTTGCTGGGCAACACTTCGATTTTCGCGCCGGGTACACAACCTTTTGATTTGGGGTTGCCTGAACCAAAGTGATCATCCAGGTGCAAGGCTTTGATCAGGTTGTGGGTTTTGATGCCGTGCCAGGCCGCCATGCGACAGAATCGCGCCGCCTGGGCCGATTCGTCGGCTGTAAAACCGCGTTTTTCGAACGCTGCCTGTGCCAGTTGGTCGTGCAATGCCACCGGGAGGACATATTCCATGAGCGATAAACCTTTGTGAAAGTAGTGCGAAAATACGACTTACGCCATAGTTTAACGAATCTGCTGGATTGAATCGCCGATAAGGATAATCATTGACGGGGTGGCATGATATTCGCTCATGATAGAAGCGGATAAAAAAGGTCAAACATTCGCATAAAAATGGAGCATCCAGCCATGGCGGACAAGGATGTGCGTATTCGATTGGCAACCCCTGCGGATGGTGAGGTGTTTCTGTCCCTGGTCGAATCACTGGCGTTGTACGAACGTGTACCGCCACCCGATGAGGCTGCCCGTGAACGGCTATTGCGTGATGCTTTTTCGGATCGTCCTCGATTTGATGTTTTGTTGGCCGAGGCAGGCGGACAAGCCGTGGGCTATGCGGTGCTGTTGGAAACATATTCAACCTTTCTGGCGCAGCCGACGTTGTTTTTGGAGGACATTTTCGTACTCGAAACGCATCGTCACTGCGGCATTGGTCGCGCCATTTTTGTGCACTGTCTGCGTGAAGCGGTGAAGCGTGGCTGCGGACGCATGGAGTGGATCGTGCTTTACTGGAACCAACTGGCCATCGACTTTTACCAGCGCATCGGCGCCAAGCGGAACAAGGATTGGATACCTTTCCGCATGGTCCGCGTGGAGATGGAAAAGTTGATCGAAGAGATGGACTCGTACACCGCCACGCGGTGAAACAGGTCGTTCGTGATCGCTGTTTACTTGGCGATTCGCGCAATCAGTCGCCAAACGATGTGTTTGTCAAATTGTCGCCCGGTTTGACGGTTGAAAGCGGCAGCAATCGCATCAAATTCGTTGGAATATGGAAGTTGATCGCGTGATCCAATGGTTCCGCGTAAAGTGCCTTCCACCAGTTGATACAAAATCTGTGTCTCATCATCCGTGATACCGGTCACGGGTGTACTACGGATGAGCGATCGAGGCAGTCGTGCAGCCTTGCGCAAATTGATCAGCCGTTGAAAGATTTGCCGTTTGTCTCTTTTGTCGCCGCGTTTTTCCGCCTGATGGACCAAGTCGTCAAACTCAGGTGTGTAGGGAAGGTCATCGACAGGGCGGCCAAGCCGAACATAATCCTCAACCAAAGCCTCGTCCAGGGAGGTCAAAGGCGGTGCCTCTTTGAAGAAGTCATCCCAACGTGCTGCTTGTGTCATTTGAGTATTCTCCGCGTTGCCAAACGGGCAGCACCATCAAGCGCTCGGAACATCGTGCGTGCATTAATCATCATAGCATCCAAATCCACCAGGGCGATGTCTCTGTCTTGGATGTCTATATCAATACGAGAAATCATCGACTTCAAATTTTCACCAATAGGTCGGTTGAGTTTCTTCACCCATAAAAACAGTCCCCGCTGTTCGATGGCACGATTGTTGAATCTCAAAACATCATCACTATCGAGAAATTCCAATTCATCCAAAGGTAAGTTTTTTTGTGCATATACGTCCCGATCCAGAATCCATACGGATACCGCCTTGGCATTGCCGGTGATTTCAGGGTCAAATGCAAAATAGGCGGCAACATAAGGGGATTCAGTCCAATCCAACAATGGGCTTGGCAAGCCGTGATGTCGCGCCAAAGCCAGTATTGCGGGCAGTTCATTCAACTCCGGATAATCATCCAGTCCCCTTGACTGGCTCATAAACTCAACGCGTAATTTGTTTTCACAGGCATCGCGATCTGGGCTTGATGGAAGAACATCCAGTACTCGGTCGAGGGTTGTTTTTAATTCATAGCGGGAATCTGACTGTCCACGAAAGATAAGTTGCCGCCGACGCGAATACGGCATCTGGGAATACTTCTCCAGACGCTGTTTATACTCAGTCCATCGGATGGGCGACAGCGGTTGTGATGTTTCCATATTGCCTCATATTGTCATGACCACAACGATCAAAACCTTTCTTCATACTTCAATTTGCGGTCGTGACTTATCAGGCCAATCGACATGGAAAAACTTCCCGCGCGGTTGATCGGTGCGTTCATAAGTGTGTGCACCAAAGAAATCGCGCTGACCCTGCAACAAATTGGCCGGCAGCACGGCACTGCGGTAGCCATCAAAGTACGCCAGGGCCGACATGAACGCCGGCACACTGATGCCCGCCTGTGCCGCCAGGGCCACGACCTTGCGCCAATTGTCCTGCGCCGCAACCACCTGTTTCTTGAAGTAGGGGTCCAGGAGCAGGTTGGTCAATTCCGGGTTACGGTCGTAGGCTTCCTTGATTTTTTGCAGGAAGCGGGCACGGATGATGCACCCGCCACGCCAAATCATGGCGATTTCGCCAAAGTTGAGTTTCCATTTGTATTCCTTCTGCGCTTCAGCCATGAGCTGGAAGCCCTGTGCATACGAACAAATTTTCGAGCAGTACAAAGCATCGTGCACCGCTTGCACCAGCGCCTTTTTCGAACCCTTGTATTTGAACTTCGGGGCCTTGAGCACCTTGGCCGCTTCGACGCGCTGGTCCTTGATGGCTGACAGGCAGCGGGCGAACACAGCCTCGGCTATCGTCGGGGCGGGCACACCCATGTCCAGCGCGCTGACACTGGTCCACTTACCCGTTCCCTTTTGCCCGGCTGTGTCCAAAATCACATCGACCAAAAATCGTTTCTTTTTCGGGTCGGCTGGGTCTTTCTGTTGCAAAATGTCTGCGGTGATCTGAATCAAAAAGCTATCCAGGTCGCCACTGTTCCAGTCGGCGAACACCTTCGACATTTCATCGGGCTTCATGCCGCCCAAATTTTTCAACAGGTAGTAGGCTTCGCAGATCATCTGCATATCGCCGTATTCAATGCCGTTGTGCACCATTTTGACATAGTGGCCGGCACCATCGGGGCCGATGTGAGCCGTGCAGGGCACACCACCGACAACGGGTTTGCCAGGGGCGGTATCTTCCATGGGTTTGCCGGTCTTGGCATCCACCTTGGCGGCAATTTTTTCCCAGATGGGTTGGATTCGTTCCCATGCACTCCGGGGGCCGCCGGGCATGAGTGAAGGGCCAAAGCGTGCGCCTTCTTCGCCGCCGGAAACGCCTGAACCCATGAAGTTGATGCCCTTGGCGGCCAGTTCCTTCTCACGACGAATGGTGTCGGTCCACTGGCTGTTGCCGCCGTCGATGATGATGTCGCCCTTGTCCAGCATCGGCAACAGTTGCTCGATCACCGCATCCACCGGTTTGCCGGCTTTCACCAAAATGATGATCGCCCGCGGCTTGCGAATGGCTGCCACAAAGTCCTTCAGGTCGGCAATGCCGATGACGTTGGCAGCGCAGGGTTCTTCTTTTTTAACCTTGGTGATCCATTCCTCCATGGTGGCGGTGGTGCGGTTGTAGGCCGCGACGGCAAAGCCGTGGTCCGCCATGTTGAGCACCAGGTTTTGACCCATGACCGCCAGACCGATCAGACCGATGTCCGCTTGTATCGAAGGCATGTTGGTTCCTTTTTTATGCGTGATGAGGGTGTAACACGACAATTTTACGTTGTTCTTCGATTTGGTGATTTTGTGATATGGCGATTTGGTGATTTCTTTGTATCAAACTATTTTTGTTTGGTTTTCGGTCACTGATAGTACTTTTGCGCATCACAGCGAAAATGCGGGTTAATTCACCGGCTTCCTGAAGTAAAGATTCAACTTTTTGAGCGGGTAACAGCTGAGCCTCGACGATCAATTCAAGCCAATACGCTGTTTCGTCTGCTTCTTCAACAACAATGCACAATTTGGAAACGAATTCCTTGCGACTGCGTGCACGACGAGCGGCTCGATAATTGGCGCCAATAGAACTAGCTGAGTCAAACAATTGCCCTCCGAGCCGTCGCCCGATGGTATTGTTCGGTAACGCACTCACTAATCGTATCACACGGAGTGCAAAAACTTTGGTGCGCTTCTGAAGTTCCTCAGGCGTCATTTGGGGCCGTCCCATTTGCCAAAAATCACCACATCACCACTTCACCAAATCGCCAAATACTTCACTTAATACTTATTCGCCTGAATGAAATCCGTTCCGCCGGTCAAAAATTGTACGAGGTTGGTCGCGGCGCGCATGGCCTGTCGTTCCACGCTTTCAAACGTTCGGCTGCCGATGTGGGGGGTCACAATGATGTTGTCAATCCCCATGAAAACATGGTCGGACGGGGGTGGTTCGATGTCCACCACATCCGTCGCATACCCGCCCAGTTGACCACTTTTGCACGCCGCTGCCACATCGGCTTCCACCACCAGCCCGCCACGGGCGGTGTTGATGACCCAGGCCCCTTTTTTCATCGTGGCAATGCGGGCTGTGTTGATGAACCCGCGGTTGCTGTCGTCCAAATTCATATGCAGGCTCACGATGTCCGCTTGCTTGACCGCTTCGTCGGCGGTCGCGGCACGGGTCACGTTGTATTGCTTGGCAAAAGCCTCGTCCCAGTACAAGTCGTAGCCGATGCACTTCATGTCAAAGGCACTGGCGCGTTTGATGACTTCCTTGCCGATGCGACCGACGCCCAGCACTGCCACGGTTTTGCCGAACAGTTCGTTGCCGGTGATGCGTTTCCAGCCGCCTTCCTTGGTTGATTTCAGATGCGGCCAAAAGTGTTTGGCCAGGGCGATCATGAGCAGTATCGAGTGTTCGGCGACGGTGGTGTGATTGACGCCGGGGGTGAAAAGCACGGGCATTTTTTTGCTCGTGGCATGTTTCACATCGATCGAGTCCAGGCCGATGCCATATTTGGCGATGACGCGCAGTTTTGTGGGGGCGTTCAGTGCGGCGTCGATGACCCTGGCGGTGATGTGATCGTCACCATTGAGCAGGCCATCAAACCCGCCATGCTGGGCGATCAGGTCGAGCATGGCTTGTTCTTTGAGCGGACCACGGGCACCAACGACTTGGAAGCCTGACTTGGCGAGGGAGTCGTGGTGCGGGCCGGGGGTGTCTTGAAAGCTGGTGGTGGTGAGCAGAATACGCATGTGTGCAAACAGCTCCAATATCAGGGTGCGATGGATGGTTTGAAGGCAAAACAGCCTAGCGTAAACCGGTTACGGTTGCACGGGGGGCATTGATGCAATTGCTTCACTTTGTCATACCCGAGGCCTCGGTCGCCCCCGGGGGCGGCGACCTCGTACTCGGCTTGGTTTTGCGACAATGGCTAACAATATCAGTCGAGTCGGACTAACCAAGGCCCTGATAACTGTCGATGATGTTAAGGATGACCGGGGGTGAAATATTGCCCTGCGCAGAAGGAACATGGTCTGACGATGACCCCCATTCGCCTGATGCATTCGGTGGTGTTGCGATTACTGGCCTGCCTGGTGGTGGGCGGGGTGTTGTTGTCATTGGGGCTTGGTTATCTGGAACTGCGTCGTGCGACGAAGTTGCTGGAATTGGAAATGACCCAGCGGGTGGTGCAGACAACTCATAATTTGCAGGCTTCCATCGGCGGGTTATTGGCGCAAGGGGCGGACAAAGAATTACACGAAGCCTTGCATGTGTACCTGCGTGATGCCTGGTTGCGCGGCATTCGTGTTATCGCTGACAACGGCACGGTGGTCGAAGCAGGCGTCTGGCAAGATACACTGCCAGCGGAAATCAACATTTGGACCTTGGCACAATACGGGGCGACTTCAGGTGCCCAAATCGACATTAACAGCATGACCCTGGTGCGGGCACCGATTGTGCAACCGGGCAAGGTGATGTTGCTTGAAGTGATGATCGATGGCCCGGCCGTGGAAGGACAGTTGCGTGCCAAGGTGATCAGCGGATTGGCCATGCAATGGTTGCTGATCGGAGTGCTGGCACTGTTGGGGTTGTTGTTGGTCCGCCGGTGGTTCATTGGGCCGTTGTCGGACATCGTCAATCAAGTGCAACAAGCGGGTGGTGCGGAGCGTTTTTACGATTTG
Organism: uncultured Phycisphaeraceae bacterium; assembly: GCA_964427135.1. GTDB lineage: Bacteria > Planctomycetota > Phycisphaerae > Phycisphaerales > Phycisphaeraceae > JAJXSS01. Next base: position 8,703 of record CAYRTH010000066.1, on the reverse strand, counting down.
TCTCGCAGGTCGCGCGGCGAGTTTGCCCAACTGGCCGAGGCCATCGGCGGCATGCTCACCCGCATCGATGCCACGGCTCAATGCCTGCGTCAGCGTGAACGCGCTTTCGAAGATTTATATCAGTTCGCCCCTGCTGCGATGCTCAGCCTGGACCCGCTCGGCAAGGTGATCGATGCCAATCGTCGTGCAGCGCAACTACTGGGCGCTGCATCGGAACGGGTGCTGGTGGGTATGAGCATCCTCGACCTGGTTCGCCCTGAAGATCGCGCCCGCGCCAGGCAGACCATCGATCGACTCGAACTCGAATCATTGGCTCGTTGCGAATTGCGTTTGCAGGCTGGCGGCAAGTCGTTGGATGTGATATTGGAATGTGCCGGGGTGCGTAATGAGGAGGGGGCGCTTCGTCAGGTGCGGGTGTCATTTCTGGATGTGACGCAATCCAGGCTGTTACAAAGCGAACTGGCGGAAAAGGGTCGGCTGTTGAATCTGATTGTGGATCACATGTCCGATGGCATACTGCTGGTGGACAAGCTGGGTCGGATCGCCGCATATAACCAGAAACTGGCGACGTTGCTTCGTTGTCGGGTCGATCAGCGTATCGGGATGCGTTATGAGCCGGAGCATTTTTGGAACGACTTGGGCGTGTTGGATGCGGAATTATTTGTCAAACGCATGAAGCAGATCGAAGCCGACACCGGTCGCCCGGCCATGGAACGGTTTGCCACGCAGGTGGGTGTGTTCACCTTTGAAGGCATCCCGGTGCACGATGTCGAGGGGCAGGCAGTGGGGCGGTTGTGGGTGGTGCAGGACATCAGCCATCAGGAACAGATTCATCGATTGGCCTGGCAGCAAAACGCACAGTTGCAGGCTTTGCGCAACATTGGTGAAGCCTTGGCTGGAGTGGCGACGGTGGATGAATTGCTTGAGCGTGCGGTGTCGGCCTTGTTTGAGTGCATGGGGGTGGAAACGGTGGGCCTGGCGGTGCGACGTGATCGTCCCGGGGCGCGAACACAGCAATTGATTCATCGTGGGCCTGCCCCGGTGATGATAGCTCAGGGTCGTGCGCTGATTGAAGTGGTGGAAAAGGAACTGCTCGTGCAGGTACTCGGTCAGGTCGAGGCGATGTACTGGCCGGAGCCGGGTATGACGGAAAACTGGGGCAAACTATTTCGACAACTGGGGCTGACCAGCGTGGCTGCGGTGGGGCTGCGGGGCAGCAATGAAGGCCAGGGCATTTTGTGGATCGCCCGTCGTGGTGGTGAACGACTGGAGCGACATCAGATTTACATGATGCAGGCCCTGGCACCAGTGATCGCAGCCCGTGTTGAATTTGCCCAGCAGCGCGAACGATTACAGGCTGTGGCAGCGACGGATGTGGTGACCGATTTGCCCAATGCCCAGCAATTTCATGCGATGTTGCGTCGCATGGCGCATCTGCCGGGGCAGCCCTGGTCGGTGCTTTTGGTGAAGTTGGACCACTTCCGAAAAATCAATCACTTGCTGGATCATGATCATGCGGACAAGCTGCTGCACGATGCGGCCAAAGAGGTTCGACGGTTGGTGCGCAAGAGCGCGTTTGTGGCGCGGTTGCCCGGACCGGTGTTTGGCATTGTCGCGCCGGATACGGATCAACCACAGGCGCACACGTTGGCGCAGCGATTGCACGAGGCGTTTGCCCAGCATGAACCGATTGTGACGGCCAGCGTGCCTTGTGCGCTGACTTTGAGCATCGGCATCGTGACGCACCCGACCGACCAGCGCAGTTTGCAGGAACTTTGGACCCTGGCGGAATTGCGTTTGGAACAGGCACGAGCCGAGGGGGGTAACCGGACCATCGCGGCGACGCAGGCACATCGTCAGGCGGGATGATGGCGGAAGTGGTCGAGTGGTCGAGTGGTCAAGTGGCCCAGTGATCAAGTGGTCAAGTGGTCAAGTGATCGAGTGCGAAACCAACAGAGCCGCGAGTGGCAACGAGCGGTTGATATGGAATGATTTGGGCATCGGGTGATTTCTCATTCGATGATTGATCAACAGTAAAACGTAAAATCATTCGGCCACTTCATTGAATACCCGAGTCCTCAGCCTGTGGGCTTCGTCCTCGGCATGGCTTCTCAATATTCGAAATTCGAAATCCGAAATCCGAAATCCGAAATCCGAAATCCGAAATTCGAAATTCGAAATTCACGTCACTCGGCCACTTCCCCAAAACTCATCGTTTTTCCGGCGCGGGGGGTGTGCCGCCGACTTTGACCGCTTGGACGATGCCCTGACGAGCAAAGTCGATGGCTTCCCCCAAAATGCGCAGCGACTCGGCTGGTGCGTGAAACCCCATCGAGTTTTCCGCATTCAAAAAGTCGGCGCGGAACTGGGCACGACGTTGAAAATCACGCGCCAGTTTCAAATCATCATCACTGGCGCCCCTGGCCTTGGCGGAGGCAATGGTGTTGATCAAATCGACCACGGCGATTTCCGCGCGATCAAGCTGGGCTTTGGTGCGCGCCTGAATGGCATCGACCCGGGCCAGTATTTCGCTTTCGGTGTATTGATGACAGGTCTGACACGAGCGCGCCACATCCGCCAGGGGTGTTTTAATCTGGTGATCGCTGAACTTCATCGCCCCTTCGCGTTTGTAAGGCATGTGACAGTCGGCACAGCTCACACCGCTGCGTGCGTGAATGCCCTGACTCCATAATTCAAATTCCGGGTGCTGAGCTTTGAGCACCGGGGCGCCCGAGTCGGCATGTTTCCAATCGACCCAGCCGACATCGTCATAGTATTTTTCCATCTGTTCGATTTTCAGGCCCTGGTGCCAGGGGAACGTCAGCCGTTTTTGGTCACCTTTGAAGTAGTATTCCACGTGACACTGGGCGCAGGACATGGATCGCATTTCCTGTCGCGTTGCCAGTTGGTTGGGGTTGTAGTCTTTGCTTCGGTCGCCCTGTCGCCACTTTTCGATGCTGGGCAGGTGCGGTAAGGGATCGTCCGACCTGGCGAGGTTGGCAACACCTTCCAAAAACGCCGGCTTGGTGATGCGCAGGGTCATGGTCTTGGGGTCGTGACAATCCAGACAGGTGACCGGATGCGACACCAGTTTGGTCGCTTCCAGATACGGCATCGGGTTGGCGTGTTCCCAGCCGGTGAACAGTTGCTTTTGACCGGCTTGCGAAAGCAGCGGATCGTCCAGTGAGCCGGGGGCACCTTGTTTCAAGCCGACTTCACGATAAGCCACGACGTTGCTGGCGTGACAATTCAGACAGGCACCGGGTTGGGAACGCTGGGTCACACGCAGGGTGTCACGCTGATCATCGAGCATGAACGCATGACCCCGACGTTCACGGTAATCGATGGCAAAAGCGTAACCGTTGAAAATGGTTTTGAGACGCGGGTCGCTTTCCAGTTTTGACTCAGCTTTTTTGCCGTGCGGGTCGCTGACGGCAGTGGGTGCCGATGCATCAGCTGGTGCAACGTCGCCCCGAATGCTGTCGCTCCAGTTGAACCGGGCGCGGGGGTTGTCGGCTGTGCGTATATACCCGTCGTATTGCCGGGGGAAATTTTTCCCCCACTCGGCTGGGTCGATCGTTCGTTCGGTGATTTCGACAATGCGCAAAACATTCGAGGCTGCCTCACGTTTACGCTGGGCGATGTTTTGATACAAAAGCAGCGCCGCCACCGTCCCCAAGGCGGAGATGAGCGCCACCACACTCAGCAGGGCCACCACCTTTGCGGAAAGTTTGCCGGTCGATGTCGAAGGTGGATTTTCACTCATATTCATTTACTCCCGCATCAAGGTTCTGGCTGTGGCACCGCCAAGGGCAGCGGCGTGATTCAATCAACGCCGACGCAAAGCGTCCGCGCTAAACAATTTCGAAATTCGACATTCGAAATTCCCATCACCGCGTCGGTCCATGGCCCACCCTGCTGTGACAGTGCAGACAATCCGCACCGACCACTCCCATCTTTTTCTGCCCCGGTTCACTCCGCCCATGCACGCTCAAATCCTGACCGATGCTTTCATGGCAACGCATGCAATTGTCAATCACCACGGCTCTGCTCCCCGGGGTGATCTGAATCGGCTCGTGAAAGTTTTGAAACGTAAACCGTTTGCTGTGGCGATACCCATGCTCGGACTTGACGTAATACTTGTGAATGAACGAATCGTGCGGCACGTGGCAATCGTTGCAACTGGCCACCCGACCGTGTGAGCCGTGCATCCAGCCGTCGTAGTGCTGTTGCATGACGTGACAGTTGACGCAGGCCTTGGGGTCGTCCGACAGATACGACAGCCCCTCCGCGTAATGAAAAGTGAAACCCGAAGCCCCCACAAACATGCCCATGAGAACGCACACCACGAACACCGGCCAGGGAAGGCGTATTTTTTTTCGAGGATGAGCAGCGTTGCTTTTTTCGCTCATGCCCTCACTCCAACGCATTCACACAAACCCATCACCTCATCCACTTGACCAAGAACCTTCGCCGATGAGTTACATCATGTTGAACCAGTGTAAAAAGATCAAGTATTTTTTTGTGCTGGTGTGAGGTCATTGATGTAGATCAAGCAGCCGTCGCAAAATGTCTGATTCTGATAAGTCTTGTAATATTTGCTGCCAAGGCACACCGTGGCGTGTGCTTGCGGATCGACCGGCGTTGTGTTGTTGAAGTCGTTGGTCCAGATTGGCTGTGGAACCGATGTACCATCGGCTGGTGCGTTGACTGCGTAGAACGTAAACCCAGAACATGAATCGGGCTGACAGGATTCGAACCTGCGACCTCTTGCACCCCATGCAAGCGCTCTACCAAGCTGAGCTACAGCCCGTGGATCGAGTCATTCAGTTTATCAGGCTGCGACCTGTCGCCGTGGCGACCGCTCTACCAAGCTGAGCTACAGCCCGTCGCGATCGCCGATCCCTAGACGGTTACGGTTTTTCCGAGAAGAAGATTGTAAACGATTCGACCGGGGTTCACAAACTGAGATCAACGGCAAAGCGGCTGGTCCGTGAAATGCAATTCCAGATAGCGGGCGACGTAATCGATGATACTCGAACACTCGGGGATGTCGGGGTTGGAGGTGTGCCCCAGCGGTTCAAAGCGCATGCCCTTGAAACGTTTGATCGATTCCTCCACCGGCAAACCATATTGCAACGCCAGCGAAAATGCCCGGCAATAGGCTTGCACGAGGCCCGAGAGGGTGGAACCCTCCTTGCTGATTTTGATGAAGATTTCGCCGGGGCGACCATCTTCGAACAGGCCGATGGTGAGGTATCCCTCATGGCCCATCACGGCGAACTTGTGGGTGATCGATGTACGAGTGGTTGGCAGAAGCTCGCGCTGGGCAACCATGGGTTTGCTCGAAGGAGAGGTTTTCTTGTGCTGGGTCACAACGGCGTCGCCATGGGGGGCTTCGTCGTGCTGACGATGAGTCATCAAAATCATCGGTCAGCGCACGAAGAAAACTGTAAAAGTGAAGGGAGTATTGTACCAGCATTGGCCCAATATTTTGGAAAAATAAACGGGACAGGTCCAATTGTTTCATTTAATTGGACCTGTCCCGTTTTTCGTTCCGCGGACTCGGCCACCGTCTCCCATGGGGAGAGGGATTTCTCATAACCCTCAATTGTTTACAACACCCCGGGAGGCCACGGGCAGCTTGTCTGCCAATGTATTGTTGCGTGTGAACGAGGGTAGTTTTGATTCATCATCAAACGGTAGAAGAAAACTGGGGGAGCCGGAGCATCCAGGGGAACCGGGCATCACTTGGCCGACGGCGGCGTGAGTATGTATTGCACACTCTGACGCACCGGCAGCGTCACCGTCAGACTGACCATCGCACCGGCATCCGTGCTCAATTCGACCGCCTGCAGCGCATCGCCCAGTCGATCCCCCGGGCCGATGCGTTTGCCCTGCCATGTGCCGACCGAAGGCAGCGTCACCTGAACCTGTACCGTCTGTTCCACATCGCTGAAGTTGACGAAGTTGAGCAGCAGCTTGTTGGAGGTCGCACCACTGCCCGGCAGCGGCGCCAACGTGGCTGTGTTGACACAGCGAACATACACCAGTTGATTTGCCAGCGCTTCACGATTTTGCAGCGTCCAGGTCAACGGCGAACCGTGCGTGCAATACGAAAGCGCCAGCCGACGGTAGGTTTGTAAACGTGATTCCTGACCCTTGAAGCCCGGCCAGGCGCGGGTGTCCAGCGGGTCGTGCGGGTTGTTCCAGTCATCACCCTCAACATCAGCGAACATGCTGAACTTTTCAAATTCCTTTTTCTGATGATTGAAGAAGGCGGCATGTTGCAAAAAGCCCTGAGCCACGGCCACATGAGCGCGCATGTTGCGGTCGAACGCAGCCGCGTGCAACTGGGTGGAAATTTCCTTGGCGTCCCAGTCGAAGTGCCATTCGTTGGAGCCGAACTCGGTGTTGATGAAAGGCTTGGTGAACCCATCGGTGATGGGGTGGTAGGCCAGCAGGTTTTCGATGAAGTTGCCGCCGGGGGTGTTGTTGAAACTCAGGCCGTAGGCGTGCCCGCCGATGGCATCGCAATGAGCCTCAATGGCGCGACGTTTTTCGGCTTCACCCGCCCAGGTGTTGTACGCCCAGCCCGGCCCAAGCACCTTCACATGCGTCGGCACCGATTCACGCACGTATTTGGTGAACGACAATACATTTTCAAACGGGATCGGCCCGATCAGGCCCGGTTCGTTGGCGACTTCCACCCAATGCACCAGGTCGCCCAGTTCCTTCATGTACCCATCGAACATTTCCCGCTGCGTTGCGGGCAATGATCCGTCTTCTTCGGGTTTGAAATTACCCAGGTACAGGGTGTTGAGCACCACCTGCATGTTCAGGTCACGGTACTTTTCCAAAAGCTCACGGCGATGGGTTTGCAGTTTCGACACGTTGGACCAGTAAGGGGCACGCATGAAGTTGCCGCTGTAAGCGATGCCCATCCATTCGAGCAGCGGCTGGGCCATACGCACATTGTGCTCGTTGATACGAAATGCTTTGGGGCCGTCGGCTCCGAGGGTGAGGTTGGTGCCGGTATGCACGATGGCGCCATGAACGGGGGTGCTGACCGGCTGATCGTTGGTGACCAGGCGAAGAAAATCCCATGAAAAATAATCCATCCCCAGGTTGCTGCCGTAGGGCTGCGCCACCATATCCAGGCGCAGTTCATTGCTACCCACGACGAGCATTTCGCGGGGGATGTAAACCCTGTAGGTGCGTTGGTAGCTGTGGGTTTTTTCGTGTTTGGTGCCTTTGACGCCCCAGGTTTGAATCAGCCCGGCCATGATCCCGTTGCTGTGCACCGACAGTTGCGGAGTGAGTTTGGTGGAATCGAAAATACCCAGTTGCAGTTCCAGACCATGGGGCGGAACTTGTGCGAGGGTGTAACGCAGATTCAGCGGCTGCTTGCGATTGGCAACCATCATTTTGTTGAAGTCGTGCCAGGTGCCCACGGGGCTTTGGTCGGCTGCGGTTTGCAGACGCTCCTGCCAGTCCGCGGGAATGGTGTAATTGCCGGGATAATTGCCGGTGAACTCGGCATTGGAACCATCGGCCAGGCCGATCTGCCAAAGGGTGGTTTGCGCCTTGGCGGTGCTCATCAGCGCTGACAAACTCAGCAGAGCGACGATCAGAAGTGAGGGAAAAGGATAAGTACGTAGCATCATGGTGTGGTAATTCCTTGCCGGGTTCATCGGCTGATAGGGGTTGCGTGTGATGGTGAATCCGTGCGCAGCCAACAAGCTTGTGCCTCAGGGTCGAAAACGCCAGTGAACGCGACCGCTGAACCGGTTCAAATCAGTTCGGCGTTCAACCATGGCGGCGTGGGCATCGAAGAAAAGCGCATTGGCTTTTTCGCCCTGGTTGTGGTCGGAGTACCAGGAATCGGCGAAGTTGGCGTCGTAGTGTTGGCTGAATCGAAAGTGATTGCTATTGTCCAAGCGGGATTGCCTGCCCCACCAGTGGCTGTCGAGTAGGTTGATGAGTTTGGATTCACTGCCGACAAAATTCACCGTCGAACCCAAAGGGATGATTTTTTCCGGCTTGCGGGGCATCACCAGTGCCTCGGCATTCGTGATACCCAAGGGATACTGCCCGATATTGGCCGTGTAGGAAAGAAAATCGGGCTGTTGACCGGCAAATCCGGGACGTTCACTTTTATCCAGCGGACACTGATAGACCTTGAGGTGGGCAAAGTTGCCCGCAGCCGGGGCTTCGGCATTGAGGTAGGTGCGCAAAGTAAAGTGCCAGGTCGGTTGCGGTACGACGCCCGGCGGCGGAGCACCGGTCCCCAGGGGGACATGCGCCTGGTAGTAATCCGTGGCGTAGCTGGCGGATGCAACGCCGATCTGACGCAGATTGGTCAGACAATTGGCGTTACCCGCTGCCTCACGCGCCGCTTGCAACGCCGGCAGCAACAGTGCCACCAGCAGAGCGATGATGGAAATCACCACCAGCAATTCGATCAGGGTGAAAGCGACGCAGCGCGGGGTGTTTTGTGGGGCTGATTTAAGTTTCGACATGACAGACTCCTTCCGCAAGTGTCCCTCACAATGGATGTTCGGTGATTCACGGGACCGACATGGCTGCGGCAATGACCACGGACAGCGTCAGCCGACCGTGGCCTCAATGAATGTTGTATTAACCTCGACGACGACGGGCGAACATCAACATCGAACCAAGTCCCAGCAAGGCCAGCGAAGC
>CAYRTH010000065.1:0-16218 GCA_964427135.1 uncultured Phycisphaeraceae bacterium | reverse complement strand
CACTTGGCCACTTGGCCACTTCTTGATTACTGCAACTGCACCAACTGCAACACCCGTAGCAATTCACCCACCGACCAGGCCTGGGCTGGGCAACCCACCCCGCGATGTCGGCCAAGGGCATCGGTTTGTGCTTCGTGAATTTCGTGCAACTGGCCCCAGCCATCGCCCAGTAAATCATCGAGCAAGGGGGTGATCACGCGCAACGCCTGTCGCCGGGCATCGCTGGAAAAATCACCGGTGCGCAAAATCGCCTCGCAATACGGGCCGATGAGCCACGGCCAGATGGTGCCTTGGTGGTAAGCCTTGTCGCGCTCGAATTGCGGGCCACTGTAGCGGGCATGGTAATGGGCATCGTGCTGGGGCAGGGTACGCAAGCCCATCGGCGTCAGCAAATTCGAACGCACACGATCCAACACCTGCAACTGTTTGGTACGCGGCAACGGGGTCGTCGGCAGACTCACCGCCAAAATCTGATTGGGGCGAATCGTGCGGTCCGGCCAATCTTTGCCCGTTTCGTCCACCCACACATGGTCCCGCAGACACCCCGACTCCTCGTCCCAGAACACCTTGAGGAACGAACGTTTGATGCGGTCCGCCAATTTGAGGTAATGGTCCGCCACCCGGCCATCAATCTCCGGTGAATGACGAATCATTTCCGCCAGACTGATCAGCGCGTGAAACCAGAGGGCATTGATTTCGACACATTTGCCAGGCCTGGGAGTGAACACCACGCCACCGGTGGCTGCGTCCATCCAGGTGAGCTGCGTCGTCGGGTTGCCAGCGGTCACCAAACCATCGCCCCCGACGCGAATGCTGTGATGCGTGCCACGAATGTAGGCATCCATGATTTGCAGACACACCGGCGCCAACCATTCGTGCCAACTGTCACGATCACCCGAAGCCTGCAAATAGTCCAGCCCCGATTTCATGAACCATAAACTGCTATCGACCGTGTTGTAGTGGGCTGCCTGGTCGTCGTAATCATCAAACCGATTGGGGACCAGTCCATCTTTGACCGCCCCGGCATACAGCTTCAAACAGTCGCGTGCTTCATCAAAACGTTGGGTGGATAGCAGCAAACCCGACAGGGCGATAAACGTGTCACGTCCCCAGTCGGCAAACCAGGGGTAACCAGCCATGATGGTGGTGAACGACTGACCACCATGCGTGCGACCGACGACAAAATCATCCGCCGCCAGCGCCAAAATTCGCGGTAGCATCGGGTCACGTAACGCTGCCTCGGTTTCCGGCGGCGTCACCTCCGGCGGTACGGGTGTCAAGCGAATCGCCAACGGTTCCAACCGTTCCTTGCGTTCATCAATCGTCCAGCCTTGCGGGTCCGCAGGCCTGTCCCCCAACGCCACGGTGAACATGACTTCCCTCGGCGAGCCTGCTGATGATTCGGGGTTCAAGGTGATTTCATAGCTTCCGGGCACGAAATAATCTTCAAAACAATCTTGTCCGCGCTCTTCTTCCGCCGGGTAAAAAATGTTGTACCAGTAAAGGTCGGCAGTGGGTTGCCAGCGCGCCAACTGCGGGCCGCTGGTGCAGGTGATCGTGGCCGAAAGCTCGCCTCGACGCAGTGTCACGCGATCCGCCCGCACATCACTGCGCCAGGCAACCCCCTGCCCCTGACGCTCACAGGCATGAAAATCACGCAATCCCATCATCGGTGACAAACGCAACTTCACCGCCCCCGGCAGCGGCCCGCCATCAAGGCTGTCCACCTGGTAACGCAGCGTGGCTGCCTGGTCCTGCCAATGCAGATAAAGCTCACGGGTGATGCGCACCTGGCCCCAGGTGTAAATCCAGCGACACCAAAGCCCCTTTTGAAAGCTGCGTAAAAGCCCATGACCGGCTGGGGCGTACAACCATTGACCATCACCGCCCTTGAACACCAGCGACGATGTTTCCAACACCTGTTCACCACTGGCAGCACCGCTTTCGCCTGCGCCGGGCGATGACATGAGCACCACCTGTTCGAGCATTTGATGCAGCACCACGATGCGTCCAATAGGCGGACGGGTCGATGCCACCAGCAGCCCGTGATATCGACGGGTGTTGACCCCTGGCACGCTACCCATGGCATAGGCCCCGGTGCCGTTGGTCAGCAGCCATTCCTGAAAAATCGCCCCCAGTGCCGGCTGTGCCGTCGAAAAGCTGCGCGTGTGCGTCAGCCAGGGGTGCCCCGGCGGATCGAAGACTTGTGATTTATGCTTCACCCCCGGCAAATCGATCACGGGCTGTCGCTGGGAGTCGGCCCCTGAGGGTGCTTTTGAAATGGCAGGCTTGTTGCTGGTGCCACGAGTTGATTTTGCGGAACGTTTGGCCATCGTGATCACACACCTCTTCAATGGTTCCCTGATTTCCACCCACACAACCGGGTACGAGTGGTTCTCTAAGTGTATCGACCAATGTCCCCATCACGCCGATGAATTCCTCATCAAAAAAATCGATACCACGACGAATCGTCGCCATCACAGGTTGTGATAATGTTTCACCACGCCTGATCATTACCATCGCTGGTTGCGCAAAAATTCAACCACGCCTGATCTTCGGCGTCCGCGACGAAGATCAGGATTCATGTCAAAGATTTATCAACCCTTTGGCGCCTAAACTAACAGGTCGCTTTCAACCATCAATCTTACGAGGTCTCTATGCACCAGCACCTTCGCGCAACGTTGCTCGCACTGCTTCTGATCACTTCATTTGTCGGCACCAGCGCCCTGGCCAACGATTGGCCGATCTGGCGCGGCATCAATCGTGATGGTGTATCCACCGAAACCGGTCTGGCGCTGCCCTGGTCGGGCAACAGTCCGAAAATCGCCTGGCGTAAAAGTTTGGGCGTCGGCGTTGCAGCCGTGGCGGTGGTGGGCGAGCGTGCCTACACCATGGGCAACATCAACGACCGCGATATTGTGTACTGCTTTGACACGAAGACGGGGCGTGAAATATGGACGCACCGCTATGAGTGCAGCCTGGACGCCCGCATGTTCGAAGGCGGTCCGGGGGCAACCCCCACCGTTGATGAGGGCAGGGTTTACACGATCAGTCACGAGGGTCACCTGTTCTGCCTGGACGCTGACTCCGGCAGAGTGATTTGGAGTAAACACCTGGTTAATGATTTCAAGGGCCGACGTGCGCGTTGGGGTTTTAGCGGTTCACCCGCAATCGAAGACAACATGCTCATTGTTGATGTTGGTGCGGTCGGTGCCTCGACCATGGCGTTTGACAAAACCAGCGGTCAGACGCTCTGGTCGGCAGGCAACGATGAACCGGGCTACTCATCGCCCCTGGTGATCGACGCCCCCGGTCAGCCCGGCAAGCGAACCGTACTGGTGTTTAAGGCCAACGCGATTGTTGCCAAGGACGCGGGTAACGGCCGTGAGCTTTGGCGCTTCCGCTGGACCACCCAACACAACGTCAATGCTTCGATGCCGATTGTGGCCGATGGCAAAATGTTTTTGTCCACCGGTTACGGCTACGGGGCGGCCTTGCTGGACATCACGGGCAATCAGCCGACCGAAATTTGGCGCAACAAGGAAATGCGCAACCAGATTGCCTCGTCGGTGGTGATCGATGGTTACGTGTATGGGTTCGACGGTCAGGTGGGTCGCTCGGCTTCACTCAAGTGCATCGAACTGACGACGGGCAAAACCATGTGGGAACACAAAGGCCTTGGGGCCGGCACTCTGATCGCGGCCGACGGTAAACTGCTGGTGCTCTCGGAACAGGGGCAGTTTGTCGTGGCCCCGGTGAGTTCACAACGTTTTCAATCGCTAGCGCAGGCGCAATTGCTTAATGACCGATGCTGGGTTCCGCCGGTGTTGTCGCACGGTATGTTGTACCTGCGCAGCAACAAGGGCGAACTGGTGGTGTTGGATGTGAAATGAATTTCGAAATTTCGAGATTTCGGATTTCGAATTTTATGAAAGCCAGACAATCGGTGTTTGCGTAAGTTGTTTGATAAACTCGCAATTCGAAATTCGAAATTCGAAATCAACCAGGGAGTTTGCTCATGCGTCTTTGGCACGTTCTGACGCTGGTGGTTTGTTTAACAGTCACGGCTCAAGGTCAGGTTTCCGGTTGGCTCAACTGGCGTGGGCCGGGGCAGATGGGGGTGTCGCTGGAAACCGGGTTGCCGGAAACGATCGATGCCGCATCGCCGCTCTGGTCGCTGCCAATTTCCAGTCGTGGCACACCGGTGATCGCACAGACCGCGCAGGGCGATCGACTCTACCTGTGGGGCTACACGGGTGAACGTGAAAAATTGCGCGAAGGTTTGTGGTGCATCGACGCGGACAGTGGCAAGGTGCTTTGGCAGCACATGGAAAGTGATTTTCTGTCGGATGTGGTGTATGACCGTTACGCCATCGGCGCCCCGACGGTGGACCCCAAAACCGGCAACATTTTTTGGCTCACCTCAGCAGGGCTTTTTTCCGCCTTTGCCCCCGATGGCAAAATGCTCTGGCAGCACAGCATGATGGAAGCGTTTGGTCGGTTGACGTTCCCCAACGGCCGAACGGGTGCCCCGATCATCGACGACGACCTGGTCATCATTCAAGGCATCACCGGCAACTGGGGTTCCGATGGCCCGGCCCGCAATCGTTACTACGCTTTCGATACCACCACGGGCCAACTGGTATGGTCAAGCACCCCCGGCACGCAACCCAAAGACAGCACTTTTTCAACCCCGATTTTGTCGTACTGGAACGGGCAGCGAGTCCTTTACGCAGGCACGGGTTGCGGTCATGTCGTGGCCATCAACGCCCGCAACGGCAAACCCCTGTGGCGCTTTTTAGTGTCGATGGGCGGCGTGAATGCATCAGTGGTGTTGCACCGCACCGGGCCTGTTGATGCCCCGGTGGAAACCATCATCACCATGCACAACGATGAGAACCCCGACTCGTCGGAAAGCGGCCGAGTGCAGGCATTTCGTGTACCCCGTGAATTACCCCCCGCAAGTGCTGCCGGCACCGCCCCTACGGCTGGTGAACCGGTGACCTTGCCCCCAAGTGCGGAAGTTTGGCGACATTCAATTCGCGTGGCCACCAGTTCACCCACGCTGGTGGGTGATACCGTTTACATCACGGACCTGACCGGTGAACTGCACGCCATCGATGTGCCGACGGGCCGCAAATTGTGGTCGGTGAAATTGGCACCCAATCAATTGCATGCTTCGCCGCTCTTTGCCGACGGCCGGCTGTATGTGCCGTTTCAAAATGGTTTGTTGGCGGTCATCAAACCGACCAACGAACAAGGCGAGGTACTGAGTCGCACCCTGTTGCAGGGCCACGGTTTGGGGCAGCCGGTGGCTTGGCGGGGACGAATCTACGTTACTACCACTGATCGACTGTATTGCTTTGGTTCACGCGAAACGAAACCATCGGAACCAACGATTTCGAATTTCGAATTTCGAATTTCGAATAGCCCCGAACAAAAACAAAATCTTGCAGCGACCCATTCCGAAAATCCGAAATCCGAAATCCGAAATCCGAAATTTCTGCAAATCGTGCCAGCCGAGGTGATGCTCAAAGCCGGCCAGACCCAGCGCTTTCGATATCGTCAACTCGATGATTTGGGTTATGAAGTACCCATGGCTTCGGCCCTCGGCCCTGACATCAAACAAATCACCTGGCAACCCTTCATACCCCCCACAGCTCGGGTGCGCTCGACCATGGACGCTTTATTCGATGACACAGGTTTACTCACCGCCCAAAACACGGGGCGCTTTTCAGCCGGGGCTTTTCGCGCCACGTTTGGTGATTTGGCAGGCACGATTCGTGGGCGGGTGGTGCCCAATCTGCCGTATCAGTTGGACTTTGAAAATCATGAATTGACCGAGGCCCACCCCAGTGAAAAAGATACACAGGGCAACGCGGTGCAGTACGCATACCCCCCGCTGAGTTGGATCGGGGCGCGCTTTCGCTTCGAAGTGCGGGCAGACCCCAGTACCCCGGCTGGTGAAGCACCGACCAACAAAGTGCTGGCCAAAACCATCGACAACATTTTCTTTCAGCGCGGGTTTTTGTTCGTCGGTCACCCTGACATGCAAGATTACACCGTCACTGCTGACGTGATGACCGATGGTAATCGACGGATGATGTCGGATGTGGGCGTGATTAATCAACGTTACGTGATTGCGCTGCTGGGCAATTCGCAGGTGTTGCAGGTGGTGTCGAATCAGGACCGAGTAAACGTGACGGTACCGTTCAAGGTGGAACCCAAGGTTTGGTATCGTTTGAAGGCACGGGTGGACCGCCACGCGGATGGTTCGGGCGTGGTACGGGGCAAAGCCTGGCGACGTGGTGAAGCTGAGCCTGAAAATTGGACGATCGAAGTCCCGCAACAGGTGGTACACACCAAGGGCGCCCCCGGGGCTTATGGTTTTGCCTTGCAGGGTCGATTCCGTGTGTACCTGGATAACTATGAAGTGGTTTCGAACGTAAAGGTCGTGCAACCATGAAAAAAAATGCTTTTGCATTGCCCAATCTTCATAGCCGCGGGTGGAACCCTGCGGTGATGTTACTGGCGGGTCTGGGTGTCTGGTCAACCGCACTGGCGGAAGATTGGGTGATGTGGGGGCGCACGCCTGATCGCAACATGGTGGAGTTGGATGCCGTCGGGTTGCCGATTGATTTTGAACCCGGTCGAATGGACCCGCTGGGCACGACTGAAGACATCGACCTCAAAACCCAACGCAACATCCAGTGGACCGCCAAGCTCGGGTCACAGGCCTACGGCAACCTCACCGTCGCAGGCGGCCGGGTTTACATCGGCACCAATAACGAAGTGCCGCGCGACCCCAAACATCAGGGCGATCGTGGCGTGGTCATGGCTTTCGAGGCCGAGAGCGGGAAATTCATCTGGCAACTGGTGGTCCCCAAGCTCGGTGCGGGCAAAGTCAGCGACTGGGAATACCTGGGCATTTGTTCATCACCGCATATCGAGGGTGATCGGATTTATGTGATCACCAATCGTTGTGAGGTGGTCTGTCTGGATGTGCAGGGCTTGGCCAATGGGAACGATGGCCCTTTCAAGGATGAAGGGCAATACATGGCTGGCCCCGGTAAGCCAGCGCTGGAAGTCGGCCCGACGGATGCGGACATTCTTTGGCGATTTGATATGCGTGAAGAAACGGGGGTATTTCCGCACAACATCGCCAGCAGTTCGGTGTTGATCGTGGGTGATCGGTTGTACGCAGCCACGAGCAACGGACAGGATTGGTCCCACAAATACATTCCCGCGCCCAAGGCCCCGACGCTGGTCGTGCTGGATAAAAACACCGGGCAGCTCATCGGCGAAGAAGCCAGCGGCATTTCGGAACGGTTGTATCACTCGGGTTGGGCCAGTCCGACCTTGGGCCAGGTGCATGGTAAGGACGCGATCATTTACGGAGCAGGCGATGGGTATGTGTATGCCTTTGACCCGGTGCCTGAGCCGGGCACGGGCGTGAACCAAGGGTTGAATGTACTGAAGGAACTTTGGCGATTTCAATGCAACCCTGCGGAGCATTTGTTGCGCCCCGATGGCACACCGCATCGTTATGCTGCGTTTGAGGGGCCCAGTGAAATCATCGCCACTCCGGTGTTTCATGAAGGGCGGGTGTACGTGGCGGTGGGGCAGGACCCCGAACATGGGGATGGGGTGGGGGCACTTTCGTGTATTGATGTGAACGCGCAACCGGTGGAGGGTGATATCAGCAAAACGGGTTTGGTGTGGCGCAACACCGAGATTGGCCGATCGATTTCGACCGTCTCGGTGCATGAAGGCATCGTGTATGTGGCTGAATACGCGGGGAAAATTCACGCCCTGAACGCCCAAACCGGCAAGGCTTACTGGAGTCACGACACCGGCAGCCACATCTGGGCGTCGCCCCTGGTGGCCGACGGCAAGGTGTACATCGGCAACGAAGACGGCTTGATGACGATACTGGCCAAGGGCAGGGAATTGAAGGTACTCAACAAAATGTATTTTGAAGGGCCCTTGTACGCGACCCCGGTCTGGTCCAATGGGGTGCTCTACGTGGCGACGCATACGCACCTGTGGTCGATACCGGGAGTGAAATGAATTGAAAGAAGTGGCCAAGTGGTCGAGCGAGGACTTGGGTATGCGAAACAAATGTGTCATGACGCCGAGGGCTTTAGCCCCGGATTGATTCAACCATCATCCGGCCCTGAAGTGCTCGGCGTCAAAAACCATCCATCATTGAAACAATGAACTCATTCACCGAGCCTTTGCCATGCTGATCAACGATCCGACTGCCAATGAAAAGTCAACGTCGCGCCAGTACAAACGAATCGGGGGGGTGACGGTGGTGCTGCTGGTGCTGGGCTTCATCGGCGTGATACTGTTGCGCAACGATTTTTGGAACTGGCACAGCGCCAAGCCGCTGCTGTTTGGGTTCATTCCCGTGGGCTTATGGTGGCAGATGGGGGTGTCGCTGTGCGCCAGCCTGTTCATGGCCCTGTGCGTGAAATTCGCCTGGCCTGGGCATTTGGAAGAAACGTGAAAAAAGAAGTGGCCAAGTGGCCGAGTGGCCAAGTGGCCAAGTGCAGGAATCATGCCAAGGACTCGGGTATGTGAAATAAAATCATGGTGACGCCGAGGGCTTTAGCCCCGGATTCATCCAACAATCATCCGGCCCTGAAGGGCTCGGCGTCTGATCAAGGGATTCACCAACTCACCGATTCACAACGCCATCGAGGTGCTCATTGCTTCCCGCTTTGGTTGTCTTTCTTTACCTTGCGATTGTGCTTTACGTGGGCATATTCGCCTTCCGCAAACGCACCCAGAGCAAGGAAGAGTTTTTCGTCGCCAATCGCAGTCTGGGCACATTCGTGTTTCTGATGTCGCTGTTTGGCAGCAACATGACCAGCTTCGCCATTCTCGGTTCCTCGGGTCTTGCGTTTCGTCAGGGCATCGGGGTGTACGGACTCATGGCCTCGATCAGCGGGCTGGTGATTCCAACTTCGATTTTTTTGATCGGCACGCGCTTGTGGGCCATGGGTAAAAAACATGGCTACATCACCCAGGTGCAGTTTCTGCGCGATCGCTTCGACATGAACCACATCGGCACGGTCGTGTTCGCGCTGCAGGCGATCATGCTGGTGCCCTACATCATCATCGGGGTCATGGGCGGCGGCGAAACCCTGGCTGGGGTGTCCGATGGCGCTGTGCCCTATGCCGTGGGCGGCGCGGTGGTGGCGCTGGTGGTGATGAGTTATGTTTTTTTCGGAGGCATGCGCGGCACAGCCTGGGTCAACACCCTGCAAACCTGCATGTTCCTGGTGTTCGGGTCGATCGCCTTTATCATCATCGCCCGCGGCATGGGCGGCATCGGTTCCACCGCCCAGCAAATGGCGGCCACCCTCGATGCACCCCCCAACCTGCCCGTCGATGCCACCCCGGCACAATTCGAAACGGCGCAGCGCCTCAGTGACGGGGCACTACTCACCCGTCATCGCATCGGCTTCTGGTACTACGTCAGCTACATGTTCATTCCGCTCTCGTCGATCATGTTTCCGCACATCGCCATTTTTTGTCTGACTGCGAAAAAACTGGCCAGCTTCAAACGTACGGTCATTTTGTATCCGTTGTGCATCATGGCCATCTGGGCACCGGCGGTCTTTTTGGGAGCCATGGCCGGCAGCCAACCCAACGTCATCGCCAGTCTGGCGCTCACGTCGGAAGAAGGCCAGCGCTGGGTGCAGTCGGTGAATATGCCAAACGTTGGCGGTGATGCGGTAACCAGCGCGTCAACCCCAGCAACGCCGCTGCGTCTGCAAACCCTGCTCGCGCAAAGCAAACACCCCGCGGCTGCGGCGCTGCTGGCCGACCTGCAACAAGGCACGATCGACAAACCCACCCTCGGGGCGCGCCTGGCTCAAGTCGAAGACCGCACCATTCGTGCCGAGTTGCGCCGTTTGGCGAGCACCAATGCCGACGGGGTGATGCTGGTGATGCTCAATGCCTTTGCCCCCTGGTTTTTGGCGGGGTTGCTGGGTGCGGCGATCATGGCCTGTGTCATGGCCAGCGATTCGCAGATATTGGCGCTGTCCACCATGTTCAGCGAAGACGTATTCGCCCACTACGGCCACAAACAGCGCTTCGGGGAAACCGCGCAGGTCTGGGCGGCACGCATCTTCGTGGTGGTACTGACGATCATCGCCTACATCATCGCCCTGGTGGTGCATCAATACGCCAACATTTTTGAAATCGCCATTCAATACGCCTTTTCCGGTTACGCCAGCATGGCCCCGATCATGCTCGCGGCGCTCTTTTGGAGACGGGCGACCAAGTGGGGCGTGCTGGCCTCGACCTTATGGATTTTCATCGCACTGGTGGGGTCCGCCCTGATGCAGGCGCAAAGCAATCACCTGATGCCGACCGTGCCCGGCGGGGCGAATGTGCTTTGGCAGGTGGGTGATTTTGTGGTGTTCATGCGTGAGGGCACACGCATCAGTTTCACCCAAGCGCGGATGTTGCTGGTGGCCCCGATGTTCATCATGTCGTGCCTGCTGATGGTCGGGGTATCGCTGCTGACGCGGGCGCCTGATCGTGAAAAGTTGGCGAAATTTTTCGCGGCGTGATTTGGCAATTCATGCCCGGCTGGTTGTCGCCTGCGGCTATCGTGAACTGCAGTCATGTCCGTATAGCCGCGGGTGGCAACCCGCGGAATTACTGTTGCTGCTGTTGAACGCTTTGCGACATGAAATCAACCATGGCCGCCACCAGGCCGGGCACATCGTGAACTTGTGCCTCGAGGGTGGGTTCGATGCCTAGCTCGCGCATGGCGGCGCTGGTCACCGGGCCGATCGAAGCGGTTTTCAGTAAGGTGAGCACCCCGCGCTCTTCGCCCAGCAATTGCACCAAATTGCGTGCGGTCGAACCGCTGGTGAAGGTGACCCAATCGACTTCACCATGGCGCAAGGCCTGCAACACTTCATCGGGTAGTTGCGACGTGATGCGGGTGTGATAGGCGGTGATGCAGGTGACCTGTGCCCCCGCCTCGGTGAGTAGCTTGGGTAAATCTTCGCGCGACAGGTCGGCCCGCAACAGCAACATGCGCTGACCACGAACCGCGCCATGGGCTGCGAGCGCCTGTGCCAGTGAGTCGCCATCGAATTGCGTCGGCACCAGGTCAGCGCGAAGTCGTAAATGGTCCCACAAGGCTGCCGCCGTCGAATCGCCCACTGCCGCCAGTTTCACCGCACCCAACACTCTTGCATCAAGTTGTAACAACGCCAGTCGTTGTGCCAGGGCCTCGACGCCTCCGACGCTGGTGAGCACCAACCAGTGATAATTTTGCAATTGGTGCATCGCCGCATCGAATTGTGCCAAATCGTCCGTCGTCGGTTCGACTCGTTCGATAGTCGGGGCTTCGAGTACCAACGCCCCCTGCTCTTCCAACAACAACCGTAACTGTGATGATTGACTGCGGGTGCGGGTGATGATGATGCGTTGACCCAGCAAGGGTTTTTTGAGAAAAAAGTCCAACCCCGGTTCGTGCACCCCTGCCACCGCGCCGATCACGATCATGGCTGGTGCCGCGATCCCCGCTTGTTCCACGCTCACCGCCAGGTTCATCAGCGTACTGCGTACCTGTTTTTGCTTCGGGGTCGTCCCCCACTGCACCACCGCTGCGGGAGTATCACCATTCAACCCGTAACCCATGAACGTTTGTACCAGACACGACAACCGACCCACGCCCATGTACAGACAAAGCGTGCCGCCTGCTTTGACAAGTTGCGCCAAAGCCTGGTAATCGACGAACGAACCAGCATCGCCGGACTCGTCTGATGATGGTGTCGATGACTGAAACTTGCGGGGGTCTTCGTGGGCGGTGACGAAGGTGACGCTGCTGGCGTACTGGCGATGGGTGACCGCAATGCCTGCATAAGCCGGGGCTGCGATGCCCGAAGTCACGCCGGGCACGACCTCGACGGGTACGCCATGCTGTGCGACATAAATCGCTTCTTCCGCACCGCGACCAAACAAATACGGGTCGCCCCCTTTCAAGCGCACCACGATTTTGCCTTGTCGCGCGTGTTCGACGAGCAGGTTGTTGGTCTGGTCCTGCGTGAGGGTGTGTTCCTTGGCGCGTTTGCCAGCGTCGATTTTCACCGCCGAGGCAGGGGCTTCATCCAATAACGCGCGATTCACCAGGGCATCGTAAATCACCACGTCCGCTCGGCGCAACAGTGTCAAGCCGCGCACGGTGATCAAGCCCGCATCGCCAGGGCCGGCTCCGACCAGGTACACACGTCCGAAATTATCCGCCTTGGCAATGCTCATATCGCAGCGTCTTGGTTGGAAATCGGTAAGCCGCGCTGAAGTATCAAGGCTGTTAAACCTTGACGTATATGCCGCCGATGATGAGTCATGATAACGGTTGAAAAATTCCCTCTCCCTCCGGGAGAGTTGAAAATTCGCCGTGGCGAAGGTTAGGGTGAGGGCGTGGCTGCTTGGGTCTTTTCATCAGCCACTTGCTCGCTGGTTCATCGGCCCTCACCCGGCCTCGTCCTTGCGGACTCGGCCACCCTCTCCCAAGGGGAGAGGGGGTCCATCTGTGACCACATGATAACGGAGCAACCCCATGGCTGACACCCCGCAACTTCGTCTGCACACCCCTTCCAACGAACCGGCGGACAGCTACGTCTTCGAACGTCGCCATTCGCTACGTCGAGCCACCAGCGGGCAGGTCACCGTACTGCTTCGCAAAGCCGATGAGCATGGCACACACTATCGCATTGCTTCGCTCAACCTGCTGGACATGTCCGACGGCGGTATGGGCGGCATCAGCCCTGATCCCTTGAGCACCGACAGCACCGTGGCGGTGCTCTTTCCACCTCACGGCCCCGAACGCGGCTTTGATGTTTCCGGCCGGGTGGTCCGCTGCCAACGCCGTGCCATGGGTCATGAAATCGGTATTCGCTTTGATGAGCGACGGGCTGCATGAAAAAGTAGTGATCGAATCGTCAATGCCGGTTCCGCCCAGGTTATCCGTCCGCCCTTTCTATTCACAGGCTATGATGTTTGGCCTCCGCGAGCGCACTTAGCCGATAATGAAGAGGTAGCCCGATACGGGATGGTGATTTTGCGCGATGAGGGAACGTGTATGCTCGGTTGGAATGAAATTCAGCAAAAGTGGTCAGCGTCGCCTTGGATGAAGTGGGCAAAGCGCAAGCCTGCGCTGGACAAACCATGGGACCCACAGCGCACCTTGTGGGGGCTGAAGGTTTTGGCGATCGTGGTGTTCACCGCGGTGATCATCGCCAGTTATCGCCCCCTGTCACGGCAATTGCAGAATTACGTTTCAGAAAAGAAAGCCGTGGTCATCACTGCTGACAACGTTCGGCTGGTCGATGCCCCTGCCTGGATGCCCCCTGGCTTTCGTTATCGTTTGCAACAGTTGATTGCCAGCCAGTTTGATCGTGACCCGATGGACCGTCGCGGGCCGTTGCTTGCGGTGCGTGCGTTGTACGAATCCGGCTGGATCGAACGGGTCGATTCGGTGCAGCGCGTGGCCGGGGGCGTAAAAGTGCGTGCCCATTACCGTCAACCCGTGGCCTTTGTTCGTACCGCTGATCATTACCAGTTGATCGACATGCAAGCAGTGCGTTTGCCGGGGGTTTACAAAGCTCAGCAGTTGCCACTGCTCAAATTGCCGGTGATCGTCGGCGCGGGATATGGACCAAAGGCTCAGGGCATGAAATGGGAAGGGCTGGGGGTCCCTGCGGCGCTTTCGTTGATCAGTACATTGCAATATGAACCTTATTTTCGACAGGTCAAAGCGGTGGATGTGTCACAGCGTGATGGCAGGGGCCGATTGCGTTTGAGCCTGCGCACGGAAATGGGGCAGGTGATTTGGGGGCTGCCGGTGGGCGAAGAAAAACACTTGGAACCGGCCACGACCCTGAAAAAGCAGATGCTGATGGAAGTGTATCGGCGCAAGGGTTCGATCGACGCCGGCGGCGCGACGGTGGAAGTGTTCGGTCCAGCCCCGTTCGTCCGCGAACCGCAAGAACAAATTGCCCGGATGTAAGCCGACCATCCTTGGTTTTTTACTGCGTCGCTGCAGATGGCAACCCATGGCTTGTTGATTGATTTACTTTGTGCCCTGTATGACCTCTCCGCCGTCGTCTTTCCACTGGGCGATGCCGCCACGATAGTCCCACACATTTTGGTAGCCCAGGGCCATGAGTTTTTTGGCGCCTGCCGGTGCCAGGTAATCGCCAAAGTCGCCGCTGTAGGTCACGATGTTGCGGGCCTCGGCCAATCGTTGGTCACCAGAACGCATCTCCGCCAGGGGAATGTTGATGGCCCCGGGCAAATGCTCGGCTGAAAAGCGCGCCGCTGTACGTACATCCACCAGCACCGTCCCGGCTTGCTCACTTTCCAACAACTGGCGCAACTGTCGCGTGCTAATCGGTTGCAGGTCCGCATCACTGGTGCGCGTTTCCCAGAACGCACAACCGCCCAGGGTCAGTGTCAGTGCCAAGAGCAGCAAGCCGGTGCATCGTGTTTTGTTGGTCATCGATTGATTTGACATAGTTGCAGGACTCCGCGACATCAACGCACGAACTGCACCACCGTCGGCTGAAAAAGTTTGGCCCGCGGACTCATGAACTCGATTTTGGTCACCTTGGTTTCGATGGTCACAAATTCCATGTTCTGGTCGTGCGACAATTTGCTGGTGCACCAGGTACGGGCAAAATCGCACAGCCGATCCCAGACCTGTTGCGTGGCCAGGGGCGAGGTGTGAATCACCGCCTGCCCATAAAGGGTCACGATGTCGTTGTACTCGGTGTCGGAAAACACCCAGCAGACATTGGGGTTGGCCTGGATGTGGGCGAGCTTGCGACTGTTTTTGCCGGTGAGGGTGTAAAGGGTGTGCAGCCCGTTCTCGGCGGTGGCGGTGCCCATCCAGCGGGCGCAGGGCATGCGGTTTTCATCGACCGTGGTCAGCATGCCCAGAAAGGCGCGATTGACCACACGGATGCACTCAGCCAGCAAAACCTCATTGCTCATCATGTTCAGGTTCCAGTTTGGCCCAAGTATAACCAAGTTGACCCCCGGAAGTGGTCCAGTGGCCAAGTGGTCGAGTGATCAAGTGACGGAACCAAGCCGAGAACGAGGATGTCGCCGCAGCGACCGACGAGGGCTCGGGTATGTTTTTTCAACGGATGGGTCGGCAAGTCGCTCATATGGATGTCCTTGGTCATTCAAAATGGGCTGATCGCCCATTGGCAGGCGGGACGCCCGCCCCACCTTACCAGTGATCAGTCGCATTCAGCGCAACAGATGCCAGGCGACGACCAGCATGTCATACACCGCATGGCAACCGGCAGCGATACCGATGCCGCGTAATACGAAAATGCACGCCAGGTAAAACCCCGCCACGGTGTAAAACCCCAGCAAACTCCAACTAAACGGGTTGCCGGGGGCAAAGTGATATAGGGCAAACGCCAGGGATGAAAGCGCCATCGCCAATAGCGACCCCCATACATCCGGCAAAGCCAGCCAATCGACAAATAGCGCATGCAGCAGGGCAATGAGTACCAATCGAAAAAGCACTTCTTCGTAAATCCCCGCACCGACGGAAAAAATGATTTCCGCCTGCCAGGGGCTGCCCGTGGCACTACCTGATACCACGTTCGATGGACCGCTGACCCCGGCAAGCAGGCCCTGCACGGCACTGGCTGAGGTGGGTCGCGGAGCCATGACCAGGGCGAACATAAACAGCGGGATGGCCATCACGAGCGATTCGACGCTCATCAGGCCATAGGTTTTGGGTTGCAGTTGCCAGGGGTCTTTACGCACGATGTGCCAACCCAGCAAAGCCCCGATGACGATCAGCCCCGGCAGCAAAAACCCCGATAACCCGAACCATTCAAAAAAACCCAGCAGCATTAAACGGGCTTTGACATGCAGCGTGACACCCTGCGCGTAATCAGTGGCGTAAATCAGCGAGCCTAATTCGTACATCAAAATCAGCGGCGCCAAAAAAACCAGAGCCTGCAACGGCTGCTGCGACCGGCGAACGTAATCGTCGGGCAGTAGTGCGAGGGTCGATCGTGAAGGTTTACGCGAAGCTTTTGCCATGCGTAATTCATCATACTGACCAAACGGGGGAATCGGTTGAAGAAGTGGCCAAGTGGCCAAGTGACGGAAAAAGAAAGTGGTCAAGTGCGAAGAAAATTTCGGATTTCGGAT
>CAYRTH010000064.1:0-16602 GCA_964427135.1 uncultured Phycisphaeraceae bacterium | reverse complement strand
GTGTTGAAAATCAATTCTTGCAGATGCTTGGATGCTTCTTCGTGTCCTTCGTGTCTTCGTGGCAAAAAGCATCTGAAAACACTGCGGGTTGCCACCGCGGCGATGCAGAAATCATCAAAGGCAAATCAGGCGCAAGAAAAAACCCACACCGTGATCGGTGCGGGTTGATTTTTGTATCAGGGGTACGAAGAGGTCGTCGGTGTTGTCGTGTGTCAGGCGGCGGCGGGTTTTTTGGCGCCGTTGAGCCGACGACTGAGGCGCGATTTGTAACGGGAAGCGGTGTTTTTGTGAAGCGTGCCCTTGGCGGCCACCTTGTCGATCGCCTGGCATACTTTGGGGAGCGCCTTTTCGGCTTCATCGACCTTGCCATGCTGCACCAGATTCAAAAAGGATTTGATGGTGGAGCGCAGGGCGGTGTTGCGTCGGCGATTGCGCAGGCGACTTTTTTGGTTCTGACGGACACGTTTTTTGGCGGAGAGCGAATGAGCCATGGTAGGGACACCTGTCGGGTTTGAGGGAATCGAGCCGGGTATTATGCCGGGAAAGCGCCAGGGATGCAAACCGGGAGTTGACGAAGTGGCCAAGTGGTCGAGTGGCAAAATTGTTTGTCACGCCTGATCTTGCTGGGCGGCCAGCAAGATCAGGATGATTTGGGGAAATAGAAGCAAGCCTGGTTGATTAAAAGAATCCTGAACTTCACACGCACGTGAAATTCAGGCGTGGTAAAAGATGAAGATGAGACCTGATCATGAGGAGCCGATGAATGAAGCTGAGCATGATGACGCTGGGGTGTCCGAATTGGGATTTGCCGACGATTTTGAAACGGGCGGCGGAATATGGTTTTCATGCGGTGGATTTTCGGGGGATACAGGAGGTGTTGGACATCACTGTTCACCCGGCGTTTACACAGCACCTGGCGAGTACCCGGCGGATGATCGCTGAGCATGGGCTGCAGGTCAGTTGCATCAGTTCGAGTTTGCGGGTGTGTGATCCAGCGATGTTGGATAAAAACCTGGACGAAGCCAAACGGACGGTGGCGTTGGCACGGGAGTTGGCGGTGCCGTATGTGCGGGTGTTCGGCGGTGGGCCGGTGGAGAAGATTGGTCGTGATACAGCGTTAAAGGCGGGGTTGGACTGCATGAATCAGATATTGGCAATGGAGGGGGCGACGCAGGTGCGCTGGGTGTTTGAGACGCATGATGATTGGATTCGCGGTGCCGATTGTCGGCTGTTACTTGAGGGTATCCCCAACCCGGCGTTTGGGTGTTTGTGGGACACGGGCCATACGTATCGTGTGGCCAAGGAACCCCCGGAAGTGACCTTTAGCCAAATTGGGGCGAGGGTGCATTACGTGCATGTGAAGGATGCGGTGAATGAGCCGGGGGATAAGGATGCGGGGAAGGATGGTTGGCGGTATGTGGCTCCGGGGACGGGGGTGTTGCCGCTGGAGCGGTCGATACGAATTTTGCAGCGGGCTGGGTATGCTGGGTACCTGGTATTTGAACATGAAAAGCGCTGGCATCCGACGCTGCCTGAGCCGGAGGTGATTTTCCCGCAGTTTGTGCAGTGGGCCAGGGGTTTGGGGGTGGTGGAGTGAGTGGAATGGATGATGGAGGATGGGTGAAAGGTGATGAGTGATGATGGGGGATATTCTGTCACGCCTGATCTTGCTGGGCGGCCAGCAAGATCAGGATGGTTTTCAGTTGAGGGGTGGATGATGTGTAATCATGAGAAGAATCCTGAACTTCACATGACGTGAAGTTCAGGCGTGGTGAAGACCCATCCAGACATGATGTAAATTAATATAATACAATATATTATCAATATTACTCGAAAAATGGCCCGAAAAAAATATATTACCTATCATATAGGTTGACATTTAATTTAGTTTTGATATACTATTAGATTAGTCGTTATTTATACGTGGCGGAATTGTTCATGGCATTGGATATCGTCAAGCGAAAGGAGCATGCGATGAGGCGGTTACTATGCGTGCTGGTGTTGGGTTTGGTGGCGTGGGTGGGTGGAAGTCGCCCGGCTATGGCGCAGGTGGAACTGCTCAACGTGTCGTACGATCCGACGCGGGAGTTTTACCAAGACTTCAACCGGGCGTTTAGCGAGCATTGGCAAACCACGACGGGGCAGTCGGTGCGCGTCAAACAATCACATGGCGGATCGGGCAAACAGGCCCGCTCGGTCATCGACGGCTTGGAAGCGGATGTGGTGACGTTGGCCTTGGCGTATGACATTGATGCGATTGCGGAGAAGGCCAAAACAATCGCGCCGGATTGGCAGAAGCGTTTGCCTGATAACAGCGCACCCTACACCTCGACGATTGTGTTTCTGGTGCGCAAGGGCAACCCCAAGGGGATCAAGGACTGGGACGACTTGGTCAAGCCGGGGGTTCGCGTGATTACACCCAACCCCAAGACCTCGGGCGGGGCACGATGGAATTATCTGGCGGCCTGGGGGTATGCATTACGTAAACATCAGGGCGATGCGGCGGAAGCGCGGGTGTTTGTTACAGCCTTGTTGCGGAACGTTCCCATACTGGACCCCGGAGCGCGGGCAGCGCTGACCACCTTTGCCCAACGCAGGCAAGGCGATGTGTTTTTGTCGTGGGAAAACGAAGCACACCTGGCGATCAAGGAATTCGGCAAGGACAAGTTTGAAATCGTGATGCCCAGTGTGAGCATTTTGGCCGAGCCGTCGGTTTCGCTGGTGGACAAGGTGGCGGAACGCCGAGGCACACGACCGGTGGCGGAGGCGTATTTGCAATATTTGTATTCACCGGTGGGGCAGGCGTTGGCAGCCAAGCATTTTTTTCGACCGCGCGATGCGCAGGTGTTGCAACAGCACGCGGCCCAGTTTCCGACCATTGAGTTGTTCACGATCGACAACGCTTTGGGTGGATGGACCAAAGTACACGCGGAGCATTTTGCCGACGGGGGGGTGTTTGATCAGATTATGCGGGAACGTAGAAGGTGAAAGAAAAGAAGTGGTCAAGTAAAAGACACGCCCTCACCCTAACCCTCTCCCGGAGGGAGAGGGGACGGAGAAGTAGCCCAGTGATTGTATTTGCTGATGTTTAGCGCAGACGCTTTGCGTCGGCGTGTTGGGTGCAGGCAGAGCCACGAACGGAAGCGAGTGGTGTTGTGAAGAATCGCTCACTACCGTTCGCGGCTCAGACGGCGCCCTGGGCGTCGGACGAAAAGTTCAGGCGTGGAATGTTAGAAATTGGTTTGCATAAGGTTTTAATGTTTGCATGTAGTTATGGTTTTGTTACCAATAGATGTACGTGGTGTTAGCAAGTGCGTCGGCGGCACAGCTCAACATCAAAAGACCGCCGAGGACAAAACCAAACGATCGGAGTCGTACATGCGTAATTCAACCAGGGCGGGGCGACGGGTGATGGTGTGGGGCGGCATGACATTGAGCGTGATGATGGGGATGGATCAACCTTGGACGATGGCGGAGGAATTGTCGCCGCAAGTGGCGGCGGAGTTGCAGGCATTACGGCAACGATTGGATGCACAAGACGCGGAGATTGCGCGATTGCGTGGCGAGAAAGATCAAACCTGGTTGGATCAAAGGCGCAGCGACGACATCAAAGCACTGGTACGGGAAGTACTGGCGGATGCCGACACACGCAAAAGTTTGGGCACGGATCGTGTGAACGCTGGTTACAACCGTGGCTTTTTCATCAACGATAGCGAAGGCAAGTTTGCCCTGCGGATGAACCTTCATGCCCAGGTACGATACCTGTTCAACAGTCGCAACACCGGGGGCAGCGGCAGTGACAGTGACCTGAACGAAGGCGGATTTACCTTGCGACGGATTCAACTCAATTTTCAAGGCCATGCCATGGACCCGGCACTCACGTACCGCGTGCAACTGGCGGCCGATGCCGACGGCGGAACATTGCGGCCCGATCATGCCTGGGTGGCGTATCAGTTGACGGATCAAGTGCTGCTGCGCGCCGGTCAATTCAAGCCCCCGTTCTTGCGCGAGGAACTGGTCAGTTCCACCCGGCAGTTGACGGTGGAGCGGTCGTACTCGGCGGACTATTTCACCGCCGATTTCAGTCAGGGCCTGTACGTCGAGTGGTGGAAGGAACGGCTGCTGCTCAGTGGTGCGCTTCACGATGGATCGTACGGCATGCGCACGGAGTTCAACGGCGATGCCACGAATTACGCACTGACCGGACGCGCTGAGTTTGTGTTGGTGGGTGACCCGGCCATGTATCGCAAAGCGGGATGGTCGCAACTGGGGGACTTCACCAGTTGGTCCAGCGACCCGGTGGCGGTGCTGTTGGGCGGGGCGGTGACGTATGAGGAAGGCGAAGACGGCGGCGGCAACAATGTGCCGGATGTGCTGAAGTGGACGGCGGACGTTTCGGGGGAGTTCGGTGGATGGAACCTGTTCGCAGCCGTGATCGGGCAAACCTTCCCCGGGTTCAACGGCAACAGTGTCATACTCAACGGTACGACCACGGGCAGCATGAGTCGATTGGCGGGGTCGGATCAACTGGCGGTGGTGGCACAGGGCGGGTACTTCATCGTGCCGGACAAGCTGGAACTGTTTGGGCGGTATGAGTGGATCAATTTCGATGGCGTGTACTATCGGCATAACGGCGGCGCGGTGCAGAGCGGAAGCGGCAATTTGACCCGCGATGAACTGAACCTGATCACGGTGGGCTTCAACTATTACCTGCACAAACACAACGCCAAGCTGACGGTGGATGTGGTGTATGCGTTGGACCCGGTGCCGGTGGCCAATGCGGGGCAGGGTTTGCTCCGCAGCAGCGAAGGCGATCAAGTGGTGCTGCGGTCGCAGATTGATTTTGGGTTTTAGCGCTGCAGGACGCCGAGGGCTTTAGCCCCGGATCGCTTGCATCAAGCAGGCCAAACCATCCGGCCCTAAAGGGCTCGGCGTCAATGCAGATGAACGTGAGGGATTGAGTTTTTGATGAAGGTGTTTCACAAACAACGCAGCGTGTTGCCCGGCTTCGGTCTGACCCTGGGCTACACGATTTTTTACCTCAGCCTGATTGTGCTGATTCCGCTGGTGAGTCTGTTTTTGAAAACAGCGACGGCCTCGTGGCAGCAGATCGTTGAAACACTCACCGACCCGCAGGTGTTGGCCGCGTTTCGTTTGTCATTCGGGGCGTCGCTGGTGGCGGCCTTGGTGAATGCGGTGTTTGGTTTTTTGGTGGCGTGGATGCTGGTGCGTTACCAATTTCCGGGCAAGCGCGTGGTCGATGCCCTGGTCGATTTGCCCTTTGCCATGCCCACGGCGGTGTCGGGCATTGCCCTCACAGCGATTTACGCTGACACCGGTTGGATCGGTCGATGGCTGGAACCTTTGGGCATCAAGGTGGCATTTACGTCGCTGGGGGTGATGGTGGCACTGACGTTCATCGGCTTGCCGTTTGTGGTGCGTACACTGCAGCCGGCGCTCGAAGATTTGGATTTGGAATTGGAAGAGGCGGCTGCGAGCCTGGGCGCCAACCGCTGGCAGACGTTTGTGAAGGTGATTATGCCGGCGGTGCTGCCGGCGCTGGTGACGGGGTTTGCCCTGGCGTTTGCAAGGGCACTGGGGGAATATGGCTCGGTGGTGTTCATTGCGGGCAACATACCGATGGAAACGGAAATTGCGCCGCTATTGATCATGGCCAAGCTGGAACAGTTCGACTACACCGGGGCGACGACGATCGCGGCAGCGATGCTCGTGGCATCGTTTGCAATTTTGCTGTCACTCAACCTGGTGCAATGGTGGCAGCGGAGGAAGAATGGATGAAGTAGAAGTGGTCAAGTGGCCGAGTGGCCAAGTGGTCAAGTGGTCAAGTGACGGAAACCAAGCCGGGAACGAGGCTGACAAGCCCAGGGCCCGGGTATTCTGCGAAGTTGGTGATTCGCACTAAAACAAATACCACAGCGCTTGATGAACCATAGAACCAAACCATACCCGGGGCCTCGTCGACGGTCGCTGCGGCGACCTCCGACTCGTACCCGGCTTGTGACAAACCGAGTGTAATTGATGGCAGGCATTGTCAAACACATTTCACGCAAACAAGGGGCCGGTCGTGCGGGGGCGCATGACCCGGCGTGGCTGCGCTGGCTGATATGCAGCGTGGCGTTGTCGTTCATGGGTTTGTTTTTGGTGTTGCCGTTGGTGGCGGTGTTTGCCGAGGCATTTCGTCAGGGCATCGGGGCGTACCTGGCGAGTTTCAACGATGAGTACGCATGGTCGGCCATCAAGCTGACGTTGCTGGTGACGGCGATTGCAGTGCCGGCCAATTTGGTGTTCGGACTGGCGGCTGCGTGGGCGATTGCCAAATTCGAATTCACGGGCAAAAACCTGCTGCTAACGTTGATTGATTTACCATTTGCTGTTTCGCCGGTGATTTCGGGGTTGGTGTTTGTGCTGGTGTTCGGGGCGCAGGGATGGTTGGGGCCTTGGTTGATGGAGCATGATGTGCAGATCATTTTCGCCGTGCCGGGGATTGTGCTGGCGACGGTGTTTGTGACGTTTCCGTTCGTGGCCAGGGAATTGATTCCGTTGATGCAGGAACAGGGGACGGAAGAGGAGCAGGCGGCCTTGGTGCTGGGGGCATCGGGGTGGCAGACGTTTTGGCGAGTGACGCTGCCGAATGTGAAGTGGGCGCTGTTGTACGGGGTGATATTGAGCAACGCGCGGGCGATGGGCGAGTTCGGCGCGGTGTCGGTGGTGTCGGGACACATTCGGGGGCAGACCAACACGCTGCCGCTGCACGTGGAGATTTTGTACAACGAATATCAGTTTGTGTCCGCATTTGCGATTGCGTCGTTGTTGGCGTTATTGGCGGTGGTGACGCTGGTGGTGAAAAGCGCGCTGGAGTGGAAGTTGGCCAAGGACATGGAAGGGAGCTAGGAGCTGGGAATACTGTATCGATGAATGGAATCTGCCCAGCCCCTAGCGACTAGCCCCCAGCCCCTTTATTGAAAATAACCGAGGCCTCGTCTGGCCTTCGGCTCGCCTCGTACTCGGCTTGAAGTGACCGAAGACAAAGGTTTCAACATGAGCATTCAAGTACGCAACCTGACCAAAACCTTCGGCAACTTTCGCGCGTTGGACAACGTGAGCCTGGAAGTGCCGCATGGGGAATTGGTGGCATTGCTGGGGCCTTCGGGTTCGGGGAAGACGACCTTGCTGCGACTGATTGCAGGGCTTGAACAAACCGACACGCAACCGGATGGCAAACCATCGGGGCAGATTTTTTTTGCCTCGCAGGATGTGGCCGACCGTCATGTGCGGGAGCGTCAGGTCGGGTTTGTGTTTCAGCACTACGCCCTGTTTCGGCATATGAGCGTGTTTGAAAATGTGGCCTTTGGTTTGCGGGTGAAACCGCGAAACCTGCGACCCGGCAACGAAGTGATTCGCGGCAAGGTGATGGAGTTGTTGCGTCTGGTGCAACTGGAAGGGTTGGAAAAACGTTACCCGCAGCAATTGTCGGGGGGGCAAAGGCAACGGGTCGCTTTGGCGCGGGCCTTGGCGGTGGAGCCGAAGGTGTTGTTGCTCGATGAGCCGTTCGGGGCGTTGGATGCGAAGGTACGGTTGGAACTACGGCGGTGGTTGCGCAGGTTGCATGATGAAATTCATGTGACCAGTTTGTTTGTGACGCACGATCAGGAGGAGGCGCTGGAGGTGGCGGACAAAGTGGTGGTGATGAATCGCGGGAAGATTGAGCAGATCGGTTCGCCGGACCAGGTGTTTCATCACCCGGCCAACGAGTTTGTGGTGAACTTTTTGGGGAATGTGAATTTGTTTCACGGGCGCAACGCCGAGGGTAAACCGGCGCGGGTGTTTGTCAGGCCGTTTGATTTGGAGTTGTCGCAGGCGCGCAGCGATGAAAATGATTTCGAGGCCAGGGTGCTGCGGGTGCAGTCAGCCGGGTCGCTGGTGAAAGTGGAATTGCAGACCGACGAAGGCAGGCAAGTGCAGGCCGAGCTGCCGCATGAGCGTTACCGGGAACTGGGGTTGACCGTGGGACAAACGGTGTACGCCCGCCCCAGACAGACGCGCATGTTCGCGGAGGATTATGCGATTTGAACCCCCGGTATATTTGGATGGACTTGCGATGACAACCACGCCTGAACTTGCTTGTCCGCAAGCGAGTTCAGGATGTTTTTCATGCAACAAACCCAACGACGCCCAGGGCTTTAGCCCCGGATCATTTGACAGTGCGGATATCCGGCCCTGTAGGCTCGGCGTCATCTGCCGTCGCTGGGAGGCTGTGGCATGTCTTCGTGCCACAGACCAACGCCGCTGTGGGCAATCGATGACGTTTGCCCACAGGCACCCATGCAATAAACAAATACAATCACTCGGCCACTTCCCTTATCCATACATGCCGCTTTTGCGCAGGCTGCCGGGGGATGAGCCGTATTGACGACGAAAGGCTTTGCAGAAGTAAGCCGTGTCGTGAAAACCGCATTGACGGGCGATCACCTTCACCGGGTCATGGGTGGTTTGCACCTGTTGCATGGCCAGGCTGAGGCGCTGGCGCAGCACATATTCACCGGGCGACAAGCCTTCTGATTTTTCAAAGAGGCGCGTGAAATGAAATCGGCTGTAGCCGGCGACCTCCGCCAATTGACCGACGGAAATGGGTTGATGCAATCGGGTTTGGCAATAATCGATGGCTCGCTGCACAGCCGAGGGACGCGGCTCGCGGCGATGCGACGGGTCCATCGGCAAAGCCAATTCTCGCAAACGCATGGCCAGGTCATAAGCACGCGAGGAGGCATCCCACGGTGAGGTTAAATCACCTTCGACCGCAGCGCGACACAAGGCCGAGGCACTGCGCACCAAGGCTGTGTTGTGGGCGAGGGTGATCACCGGGCCAAGACGTGTCACCGCCGAGTGCCAGGCACGCAGCACTTCCGAGCCGTTGAGGCAGAGGTAAAAAAACGTCCAGCACCGGTCGGGCTGGACCCAGTAACGATGGTCATGGGGCATGTAGAGCAGCATGACCTGGCCCGGATGCAACGCCATGGTTTGCGACTCAAAGCGCAATTGACCTTCACCCGCCAGGGTGTATTGCAGGAGGGCAAAACGAGCTGAGCCGCGGCGCAGACCATGCCAGTCGTACCCGGGGGCGCTGCGCGATTCGACCCCGGCATTGGTGACCATGGCATGCAGTGCCGCATGTTGTTTGGTGAAGGCGATCGATCGGCTGACCTGCCGCCGGGGCGATTGCAGGAGCAGGCGTGATGCCCACTGCCAGGGGGCGGGTAAACGCGGGGGGGGTTGTGTCACCATGATTGATCAGCCTTCGATTGGTCGGCATTGCGATGTGGTCCAGCCCCCGGGGGCGCCCCGGCTGAGTCGGCCACCCCTGATCATCACACCGCCGAGGGCGGCGGTGCCACATCATCCAACAGCCAAATGGTCGCGCTCGGATGCCTCGGGCAGATTGTCTGCCAGTGTCTTGTTGCGCGTCATGACCATTTCCGAGGGTCGCATAAAAGTACCATGATTCGCACACCATTCCATTTTCAACTGTGAAAGCACGTGTTATGTTAAAGCACAATCATCACAGTACCATTTTACCCACGGAGAATCATCATGGCTGGCAAAGGGATCAAGGTTGCGTTCATCGGGGCGGGCAGTGTCGGTTTCACCCGTCGGTTGATGCGTGACATGCTCAGTGTGCCCGAACTGCAGAACACACAGTTTGCGTTTCACGATATTGATCAGCGCAACCTTGATATGGTGCAACAGATTTGTGTCAAGGACATTACGGACAACAAACTGCCTGCGAAGATCACCGGGACGCTGGATCGTCGTCGCGCCCTGGACGAGGCTGACTACGTGATCAACTGCACCCGCATCGGCGGACTGGAGGCCTTTGCCACGGACATCGACATCCCTTTGCAATACGGCATTGATCAGTGCGTGGGGGATACGCTCTGTGCCGGCGGGATCATGTACGGTCAGCGCAACATCGCGCAGCTTCAGGCGTTTATCCGTGACATGCACGAGGTGTCAAAAAACGATGTGCTGTTTTTGAATTACGCCAACCCCATGGCCATGAACACCTGGGCGGCCCTGGACCTTTACGATCAGGGCAAGGGTGTGAACACCGTGGGCCTGTGTCACGGGGTCGAAGGCGGTTGGCGGCAGATTGCCACGGTGCTGGCAGACCTGCATGGCGAACAGCACCTGTTCAAACGCGCGGATGACCCGACCAAAGAGCGGAGAAACGCGCATCATGATTTGGTGGAAATCATCTGCGCGGGCATCAACCATCAAACCTGGTACATCGACATTCGTTACAAGGGCCGAAAGGTCGAAACGGATGAGTTGCTCCAGGCATTTGAAAAACATCAGGGGCTGAGCAAAACCGAAAAGGTGCGTATCGATGTGCTGCGACGATTCGGGTTTTACTCCACCGAATCCAACGGCCACTTGTCGGAGTATGTGCCCTGGTACCGCAAGCGCGCCAAGGAAATTAAAAAGTGGATCGATCTGTCATCGTGGATCAACGGTGAAACCGGCGGATACCTGCGGGTTTGCACGGAAGGCCGCAACTGGTTCAAGACCGACTTCCCCAAGTGGCTGGCCGAGGCGGGCAAACCCATCACTGCAGAGGAACGTTCCAGCGAACATGGGTCGTACATCATCGAGGCGATGGAAACCGGTCGGGTGTATCGCGGCCACTTCAATGTGCGTAACCGAGGCATCATCAGCAACCTCGCTGATGATTGCATCATCGAAGCGCCCGGCTACGTGGACAAGTTCGGCATACACATGACGCCGGTGGGAGACCTGCCCCTGGCCTGCGCAGCAACGTGTCAGGCCAGCGTGAATGTGCAGCGCATGGCCAAGGAAGCGGCGCTCAAGGCGGACGTGACGCTGCTCAAACAGGCGATGTTGCATGACCCGCTGGTGGCAGCGGTGTGCAACCCGGAGGAAATCTGGCAACTGACCGACCACATGCTCGTGGCCCAGGCCCAGTGGTTGCCGCAATATGAAAAAGCCGGGGAAATCGCCAAGGCCAAACAGCGTTTGGCACAACATGAACGCAATGGCACACGCGTGAAATTGCAGGAGTGGAAAGGCTCGGCACGAATCAAGGTGAAAACCGTGGAGGAGCTGCGCAAGAAAAAGGAAGCGTCGGTGATGGAGGCCGACAAAGCCGCCGCCCAACGCGCCAAATTGTCGGCAGGGAAATAAGTATGGGTGCCTGTGGCATGCCCTGATGCCACAGGATAATTAACTGTGGGCAGCCCCAAGCGTCTGCCCACAGGCACCCGTTGCGGAGCATGATGCAATTTGATGTTGAACCACGCCTGAACTTGATTGTCTGCAATCAAGTTCAGGATTTTCTGTCTGTGGTGTGGTTTTCATCTCACGATAAATCATCACTTGGCCCCCGGTCAATGACCGGGGGCTAAATGTTGATGGGGGTATATCGACGGACCCCCGGTCAATGACCGGGGGCTAAATGTTCATAGGGTTCGTACCGGGTGTGATGACGGTGGTATCATCCGGTCATGATCGCCAAGCTCACAGGCGTATTGGAAGACATGGCCGAGGGGGCGCTGCTGGTGCGCCTCGAGGGTGGGCTCACCTATGAAGTGCTCACCCCTGCCTACACGGCGGCACGGCTTGGCGCATCGATCGGCAAACCCATCACCCTGCACACGCTTTATTACCTGCAATCGGAAAACCAGGGCAACAGTTTTGTGCCCCGGTTGGCCGGGTTTCTGACGGCGGAAGACAAGGCGTTTTTTCAACTGCTCACCACCGTCAAGGGCATCGGCAATCGCAAAGCATTGCGGGCCATGGCGCTGGCCACGAGTCAGATCGCAGCAGCGATTGCGGATCGAGATGCGGCGCTGTTGAAAAGTTTGCCCGAGGTAGGCAGGCGGACGGCTGACACCATCATCGCGGAACTGTCGGGCAAGGTCGATGCGTTTTTACAACCAGCCACGATACGGGTCACCGCAACGACCGGGGAGGATGTCGCCTCGGCCAACGATTCGACGTTGCAAGGCGATGACGCAGGCACACGATCACTGGCGCGGGAAACGGTGGAAGTGCTGGTGCAACTGGGCGAAAACCGGTTGCAGGCGATGCGCTGGGTGGAGGAAGCGCTGGCAGGCAAGGATCGCCCGACGCAAGTGCAAATGCTGCTGACCAAGGTGTATCAACGCAAGGCATCCAATGGATAAGGAAGACGGCGGATACCCTCCGCCGCTTTGTTAAATCCACCGCCGGGGGCGGCGGTGCCACAAACACATACCGGTGGTGTACAAGGCGCAACACACGCCTGAACTTGCTTGTCTTCAAGCAAGTTCAGGATGGTTTTTGTATTGGAGGATGAATGTGGATGGAGGATCAAAAAAAGAATCCTGAACTTCACGAGGACGTGAAGTTCAGGCGTGGTTGATAACCTGCAATATTTATCCGCCCTCACCCTATCCCTCTCCCGGGGGGAGAGGGAACAGATCATTTGCGGCTTCGGCGAAGGCCCAGCAGGCCGGCGCTCAGCACCAGCACGGCGAAGCTGGTGGGTTCGGGGATGGCGGAAATTCGGCCACCCTGGAAGCTTTGGGCGATGCTGTATTCGGGTTTGAAGGTGGAGATGTCGAAGCTGGTGTTGCCGCCGGTCATGAACTGGATGTATTGCTGCAGGGCGTTCTGGTCGGTGACGCCCAGGGCGACCCAGTTGTAGAGTTGTGAGAGGTAGGTGGCGTTGCCGCCGATGGCGGTGCGGAACCACTGGTCGCCGCCCGAGGCACTGAAGGCGAGCGTGGCGAGGTTGAAGGTGGTGGTATTGGGATCGATGCCGTTGACCCAGTTACCATCCACCAAGTAATCGATGCCGCCGATGGTGAGGTTGAGGACGCGCTGTGCAGCGACGGTGGTGTTGCCGTTGGTATCAAAACGGAAGCCGGGTTTGAAAATATCGTATTCAACTTCCATACCGGCGATCTGAGCGTAGCGTCCGTCGCTGCCAGCGGGGGTGATGGCCGGGCCTGGGTTGCTGTCGGTGGTGCGTGAGTAGGCGTTTTCCAAAAGCAGTTTGAGGTCCGACAGTTTCAAGTTGGGCACGACACTGACGAAGTTGCCAAAGGGCGAGACATCGAAGGTGGACAGTTGGCTGACGTTGCCGACGTTGATGTTGGCGCGGATGCCGCCACCGTTGACCATGGCAATGGTGGGCGAGCCGACGCCAAAGGTGCCGGACAATTGTTGTGCGGCATGAAGGATGCCATCGGCCACGAGGTTGCCCAGGTTGGTTTCACGGGAACGAATGGTGGCTGAGCCGCCGTGAAGGAACTGAACGCTGGTTTGGGCGAGTTTGTTGGCGGCCAGGGTATTGACGAAGTTTTGCACCGGGGTGACGGACTCGTTCACAATATCGTTGTTGGGGGCGACACCATGGGTCGGGTCGGCGGTGAGGCTGGCGACGCGCTGAGGGGCGGAGGAGTTGTCGATGCCGGTGAGGTTGCCAGCGTTGTCGAAGTTGAGGGTGACCCGGCCGAGGTACCCGTAGTTGCCGCCGGTGGTGACGATGGGGATGAGGTTGCCGCCGGTGTCGGTGACGTTGGCCAGCAGGGGGTAGGTGTTGGTTTGGCCGTTGAGCGTGCCTGAAAGCGTGGCGGGGTTGTCGCCGGGGATCAGGCCCGTGTCAGCGATGCTGGCCGGGGCGGAGGAACTGTAAACGGTTTTGGGTGAAGGGGCGCCCAAGGTACGAAGGATTTCATCACCACCGCCGGCGACGATCAGGTCGATGCCGGGGTTCAGGCTGCTGCGCAGGGCGTTGTCTTGTGACAGGCCTTGCAGGTGCGTGCCGACGATGACGTGGTTGACGTTGAGGTTATTGCGGAGGAATTGGACCTGGGTGTTGATGGCGTTGGCGACGGAGTTGACGGTGACGCCGCCGGGCGAGCTGATGAAGGGCAGGTTGTCGGTGGTGACGCCGACGATGCCGATGGTTTTGACGCCGGCGGCAGTGTTGACGGTGACGACCTTGGACGGGGCGATGCGACCGGCGGTCACGTGCGCTTGCAGGGCAGCTTCGCCAGCGAAGTTGAGGTTGGCAGATAAGTAAGTCGTGGGGTTGTGAGTTTGGGCGGCGGAGATGAACTCGGCCAGGGTGCTTGGGCCGAAGTCGAATTCGTGATTACCGAGGATCGAGGCATCGTAGCCCAGTCGGCTGATGGCCAGGGCATCGTAGAAGGTGCGTGAGCCGGGGGCGCCGGAGTCGAGGCTGGCCTGGAATTGAGGGCCTGCGAGGAAGGTGTCGCCAGCGTAGATGGAAACGACGCCATGGTTTTGCGATTCATAGAAACTGCGGGTTTGGTCCAGCACGGTGGCAAAGCGGGCGACGCCGCCGTATTCGGGTTGAGCGTTGCTGTAGTTGATCAGACGTGATTCGCCGTCGTTGTTGTGCAGAACGGTGACGCTGTACTGGGCGTGGGCCAGACCGGTGAAAGCCAGGGTCATGGTACCTGCGGCGATGAGCATGAAACGGTGTTCGTGTCGTGGGCGAATCATGGTGCGGTCCTCCGTGGGTGTGAGCGGACTTGTGTTGACAAGGATGCGTCTATCCCCAAGGCAAAGCTACACCAAGGTCACGGGAACGTGGTGGTTTCCGTGGCGATGATGCCCGCTTGGGCGATGATGAACTTGAAGCCGGGTGTGTGCGTGAGTGATGCGGGCGCATGCACCGGGCTTATTTTGGTAAAGGAACTCCCCTCCGCCGTTCCGCTTGAATGAGCTTTCTCTTGCCTCCAGCGGATCGGTTTTCGAGACAGGCTCCCCTGACCAGCGGTCACTTTCTCTCCCGCGATAAACCATAGCCGGGCGATGTTTGGGTTCTGGTAGAAAAAGTTGAGCTTTGCGCGCGATTTGTGTGTGGAAGTGATGAGGGAGGTGGTGAAATGGTGAAGTGGTGAAGTTTAGGGTGTCTTTCACGCCTGATCTTCATGTCCTCATGAAGATCAGGATGGTTTTTGCAACAACAATGATTGTTGCATGATGCAATAAAAGAATCCTGATCTTCGTCAGACGACGAAGATCAGGCATGAATGGTCTGCATAGCCGCGGGTGGTAACCCGCGGTTGTAGCCCAGCCGCCCCCGGCTGGGTCATACCTCATTTGAAACCACACCGCCGAGGGCGGCGGTGCCACACAACACGCAGCGCCCTGCGGGCCGCTGTGTGGCATCCGGCCTTCATCCACCGTCGTGGGCGTACCACGTTCGGCAAGGTCGGCAAACCTTTCCCGCTTTCACATCGCCAGCAAAAAGCCCACTAAACAAGGGGTTTACAAGTGATATTGCGGGGGGGGGTTCGTGGTATGTCAGCCTTGGCACGGGCATCGCTAGTTATTGATTGCCTTCGCCGGGCCATCGTGAACGTGTTGCCGCACGGGTCATGATGCAGGTTGGATACTTGGATCACAGCGTTGCAAGAGCGACCCTTCAAGCCGGGCTGCCAACCTTTGACGGAAGACCACCACCAGGTTTCGATAACCCTGGCGGGCAACCGCCGATTGATGAAGGAGCAGCACGATGTTCACGATCACTCATCCCGCACGATTATTCCGTCACCTTGGCAGCGCCGCACTGGTAC
This sequence comes from uncultured Phycisphaeraceae bacterium, assembly GCA_964427135.1. Lineage (GTDB taxonomy): Bacteria > Planctomycetota > Phycisphaerae > Phycisphaerales > Phycisphaeraceae > JAJXSS01. The sequence continues at coordinate 970 of CAYRTH010000064.1, read as the reverse complement.
TGGCTGCGGTGGTCACCGGCCCCTCAGCCATGGGCTTGACGCTCAATGGCAGCGGCGTCGTCACCGATTGGGGCATCAAACCCTTTGATGCGTCGATGCAGCCCACCGGCATCACCAGTGTGCGTCAGAACAACACCAGCCCGATCAACTACGGCGGATCGATCGGCTTTCGACCCAGCGGCGGCGAACCCTACGACCATGAAGAATTGCACGTTCGCAACATGGGCAACACGTTTCAAGTGTTGCTGGTCACCGGGTCTTTATGGAAAGCCGAGAACAAATTCTTCCTCGGTGATCTGCTGATGAACACCGACGGCGTCCCCGGGTTTGACATGGGCCTGGTCACGCAGACCGCTTCGCAGGGCCTGCTGGCAGGACAGGTGTATCAGAACATCACCACCGCAGGCTTGCAGAACGTCAGCGAAAGTTACTTTGGCAATGCCGGGATTGAAAATCAGGTGAACAACACCCCCGGTCAGATTGGCGCGATGTTTGTCAAGACCGGCTCGCCCGTCGGCCCGGTCGGCAGCATCGTCACCACGAATTTCAACTACGGGAACGTGAATCAGAACGGTCAGAACAATAATGAAAAGAACACGTACCTTTACGAGTTCACGTTTCAACTGCCCATGAACATTACCAGTGTTGATTTTCAGATTGGTTGGGGCTGTGGGAATGATGTGATTCGTGCGACACACATCGTGCCACCGGGCAACGCGGTGCCTGAGCCGGCGACGGCCATGATGGGTTTACTGGCCCTGTCGGCTCTGGGTATGGGGCTGACCCGACGCCGCTAGTTGACGAGCCGCGACCGTGAGGGAGCGGAAATGGGCTAAGCCATTGTGTAATCTATCGAATACGTAGAATAGGTAACCCGTTGCAGTAATGCGCGGGTTTTTTATTGTCCTTTGACGGCAGAAATGCAAAAAAATAGGGACAAAATCAGGCGGATTCATTTGCAGGCTGTTGA
>CAYRTH010000063.1:11911-17229 GCA_964427135.1 uncultured Phycisphaeraceae bacterium | reverse complement strand
TCCGCCGACTCAAACCCGCAGCATAGCGGTTTTCATACAGGCTCTTAGAGCAATTCGCGTTAATTGTTGCCCCCTCTCCCCTTGGGAGAGGGAGGCCGAGTCATCGAGGCCGGGTGAGGGCCGATGTAGAAAAAGTCATGAAATAAAGATTTGTCAAAATCAAGGCACGCCCTCACCCTCATGTGAGCGAAGCGAGCACTCCTACTCTCCCGGAGGGAGAGGGGACGGAACTGGCATCACGACTGGCCAAATAATTACGCGAATTGCTCTAAAATCCGAAATCCGAAATCCGAAATCCGAAATTCTCACCGCGCGGGCTTGAATGTGTATTGATGGCTCCAGCGCATCGTCTGGCCCGGTTCGACTTCCACCTTCACAAACAATTCCGGGCAGACCACCCGATCAAAGCCCCACACCACGGCCCGGGTCAAGGGTTGATCGCCGACCATTTCCACGCCCATTTGCGTTTGCGGATCAAACAGCCGAACACGGTTGCTCTCGGCGGACGGGCCGAAGCCTTCCAGCACCGCCCAGAGTGATTCGCCCTTGTTGAGTTCACGATCGATATGCAGGGTCGAGCCATCGATGCGCATCGGTCCAGTGTCCCGCCATTGCACCGCCCGCAGCGGCCAGCCGAACGCCATGCGATAGTCAGGCCCGACGGTTTTGCGACCATCAAAGGTGAAAAAGTTGTGATTGTAATGGGTGGTTCGAATCGGTTTTTCGCCGAGGTTGCCAAGCTCACGAGCGATGGTCAACACCGGGGCGTCATCGCTGAGGGTGATGGTTTTGACATACGCATATCCCCAGCCGCGCGGCCCCTCGAACCGCTGTTCAAAGCGAATGGTTTGTGCTGCGACCTGAACCTGCCACTGCCCAGCCCGCACAATCCGATAGGCTTTGGCGAACTCATATTTCTTGGGGCCTGGCCGATGCAGTTCCCCCACGCCGATTTTCACAAACGACCCTCCTTCGGGTACTTCATCGTAACCCAGCGGGTCAAACATGCTAAATTCATCCGCTAACCCAGCCACGTTGTCGTGCAGACCGGGTTTGAACTCACGGTGCAACGGTCCAAGGTAGGTGTGTCCCTTGTGACCTACCTGAGCCACGATCCCCGACCAGTCAAAACGGGTGCCCCGGTTGTACCCGTGCTCTGCATCAGGCAGATAAATCAGGGCTGACAACTGTTTGCTGGTCAGGGTCACATGCGGAAAATTCACCGCACAAGGTTCCAATGCCTCGATGTCGGCTGCCACCACCGGCACTACGTTGGCGGTTGGCACTGCGACGGTTTCGCCCATCACGGTGGAAGTCGGCAACACCAGCCCGGCACAAAGAATCACTCCCGTCATGTGACAGGCCTGTTTGGGTGCAGCACAGTGCTGATGTGTGACCGGGCAGTAGGGTTGTTGCAATGCAAGGCTCCAGAGAAGAAAAGTGGCCAAGTAGTCGAGTGGTCGAGTGGCCAAGTGCAGAATACCAACCCCGTGACTTGGATGATATCGCATTGGTTTAGCGCGGACGCTTTGCGTCGGGGCGTGATTCAAGGGGGTGGGTGGAAAGACAATCCTGATCTTCGTCAATGACGACGAAGATCAGGCGTGGATGATTCACCATGAACCAATACACCGCTGGGCATACCCGGGCCCTCGGTCGCCCCCGGGGGCGGCGACCTCGTTCCCGGCTTGGTTCCGACACTTAGCCACTTGACCACTTCTTCAATACCCGAGTCCTCAACCTGTCGGTTTCGTCCTCGGCTTGGTTCAATAAATTCGAAATCAAAAATTCGAAATTCCCTACGCTCCAATTCGATAGCGCATTCGCGGTGCATCATCAACGACATGCGCGTTAGCTCGTTCACGCACCACCGCCCCACCACGCAACACCGTTTGAATCAGTTCCGCCAGTTCCTCCACCAGCACCGGCAACACCCGCTGCACCGGCGGTGACAACTGCTGCTGAAAACCCAAGGCCTCGATGCCCACGCTGTACACCATGCCCATCGGTTTACCGCCATAAAGGTACGCCGCCTCACCCAGCAACTCATCAGGCCCCAATGACGCACCACCCGACAGCGCTCCGTTTTTCACCGGTTGCAATTGACGATCGGTCACCTTGCCGGGTTTGCCCTGCATCTGACTGGTGACAAACAGCACCAGGTCAGCCTTGCTGACCAGTTCCGCCAATTCCGACCCCAACCGACGTACCGACGCCAGGTGCGCCCGTTCATCAGCCACCATTAACCGAAGTAATTCCACCGCCGCCGGCCCAACCCCATCGTCCCCGCGATACCGATCACCGACACCAATCACCAGTACATTGCGCATGATCAAGCTCCCCGCTGAGGTGAAAGTTTTCGCTCAACAGGTTTGTCATCGACCAATCTTGCGAACACTTCAGGCGTACTTCTGAAATGACGGATATTTGTCTGTGAAACTGCGGCAATCATGCACGCCTTGCCGCTTGCAGCACATTCATTTTCGATAGCCATTCAAAATCAAGGCAAAACCCTTGACCGCTGGACAGTTGAATGTCATGAGCGATCACGCCAATAACCGGGACGACGTGAAGTATGCGCCAAGGCAATCACCTGCACTTTGCTCTTTACACATCGATAAACCATAAAAAAAGGAAACCCGCGCAACAAATACTTCGATGTACCGAACGTGTATGCAGGCCAAATATCTGGTTGCATTCGGATTGCAGCCACCGCATGTTCGACTTGTGCAAATAGGCGTTCGGCGACGCGCGGATCGCGCTGCCGATACCAATTTATCGCCGCTTCGATTTCTTCCATCGCAGAGGGATGAAAAACAACCCGATATGTTTTACGCACGACCACGCAGTGCACCTCGTAGCCTTGTACGTACACGGGGCCAACTCATCGGATTGACCGAGCCTTGATCCATTTCATCGATTCGACGCACGATTTCCGCTTCCCAAAGCTGCTGTGCCTTGGCATCCTGCTGCGTATCCAAACTTTCAATCAAACTGCCGATCAAATAAGCGCGGTCAGAGATCGGCAGCTTCAAAGCGCGATCCAAAAGTTGTCGTGTGAGTGGGGCCATATATTCATTATATCCGTCCATGTTGGCGAGCCTACCACTCACCCGTTCCCCCGATTGTCGAGCGCTCGTATGCGGTTGATCGCTGACACATACGCCTTTGCCGCCGCTTCGATCACATCGGTGGACACCCCCCTGCCGCGCACCAGCCGATCACGATGACGCACTTCAATGCTGACCTCCCCTTGCGCTTCTTTTCCCGCGGTGATGGCTCGCGTCTGGTAATCGGTGAGTTCCACGCTCACCCCGGTGATGCGCTGAATCGCCGAGTAAACCGCATCGATCGGCCCATCGCCGGTGGCTGCGTCCATTTTTTCCGTACCCGCCGAGTCACGCATCACCACCGTGGCCGTGGCAATCACCCCTGTACCGCTGGTCACCTGAAATCGCGCCAGTTCCCACAGCGCCCGCTCCTTTTGCATCAACTGATCGACAATCGCTTCGATGTCTTCGTCGTACACATTTTTCTTTTTGTCCGCCAACGCTTTGAACTGGTCAAACGCCTGTTCAATCTGCGCATCACTCAACTGAAAACCCAGGGTCAGCGTCCGTTCCTTGAACGCATGCCGCCCCGAATGTTTGCCCAGCACGAGTTTGCTTTCGGGAATGCCCACATCGCGCGGGTCCATGATTTCATAGGTTTTGCGATCCTTGAGCATGCCGTCCTGATGAATCCCCGACTCGTGGGCAAAGGCATTGTCCCCGACGATCGCCTTGTTGCGCGGCACGTTCTGCCCGGTGAAAGAAGCCACCATACGCGCCATCGGGTACAACCGCTTGCTGTTGACGTTGGTCGTGAACCCGGCAAAGAAATCCGCCCGGGTGCGCAGGGCCATGACAATTTCTTCCAGCGCCGCGTTACCCGCACGCTCACCGATGCCGTTGATGGTGCACTCGACCTGACGCGCCCCGTTGCGCACAGCCGCCAGTGAATTGGCCACCGCCAGCCCCAGGTCGTTGTGACAATGGGCTGACAAAATGATGCCCTGCTGGTCGAGCATGGGTAACTGTTCGCGCACGTATTTGAAAATGTGACCGTATTCCTCCGGCGTGGCGTAGCCGACCGTATCCGGGATGTTCACCGTCGTCGCCCCCGCTTGCACCACCGCTTTGGTAATGGCCACCAGCACATCCAGCTCCGTGCGTGAGCCATCTTCCGGGCTGAACTCGACATCATCGGTGTAGGTGCGGGCCAGTTTTACCGACTTGACACTGATGTCGATGATTTCATCGCTGCTTTTGCGCAGCTTCTGTTCACGGTGAATTTTGCTGGTGGCACAAAACACATGAATACGCGGCTTTTTGGCGTGCTTCACCGCATCCCCGGCCCGCTCTATGTCACGATCGACACAGCGCGCCAACCCGGCCACGATGCTGTTTTGCGATTCTTTGGCAATGGCGGTCACGGCTTCAAAATCGCCCTGACTGGTGATCGGAAACCCGGCTTCGATCACATCCACCCCCATGGCATCGAGGTTGCGCGCGATTTCCAACTTCTCCTGAAAATGCAACGTACACCCCGGCGACTGTTCGCCATCGCGCAAGGTGGTGTCAAAAATACGAACGTGTTGATTTGGGCTGGGCTGGTTACTCATATCGTGTCTCGTTGGGGCTTGTCACTGCCAATGGCCGCAGTGGTTTGGTGAATGAAGTTACGGGATGATGCACATGAAAACAAACAACCCTGTCGTGGTGGGTACCGGACAGGGCCGTGTGAACACAAAAGTATTGTGACAACAGCAAACCTATCCGGTTCGTAGGCATAGCGCCGGTAGGCTTAGCTGGGCATTGAAAATTGCATCGGTCGTAGAACGCATATTAAAACTATATCGGCCATCACGGCCATGGTCAATCAATAGGTGATCAGCGAATCGCTTTGCATTCAGCCCCCGGTCAATGACCGGGGGTTAAGTGGTACAAAACACAATCAACATAACAAATCACTGATGCATGGCCTTGACCACATGCGACGGCGGCAGGGCCAGGGCACCGACCACACGGGCGGCAGCGTTGGCAAGGTTGACATCATCACCTGCGGACAGAGCCAGCACCTGTTCAAGTTGCGGAGCCGTCAACTGGTTGCCGAAGCTGCGGGCGGAGTTGCCAAGGTAACCAAGTAAGGTCAGACGCAACTCAGCAGGGTGATCTTTGCTCAGAGCGGCATCGGCCAGGGCTTGCTGCGACTGGGCGGTGCCCAGCATCGCCAATACCGCCGCAGCGGAACTGACCACTTCCGGTGCCTTGTCCTGT
>CAYRTH010000063.1:0-11901 GCA_964427135.1 uncultured Phycisphaeraceae bacterium | reverse complement strand
TCAGCGAACCCTGTGCATCGATGGGGTTGTAGAGCGTGCTGCGGGCGGTGACCAGGTCACGCAGGGCGGTGATGGCTGCAAGGGTCAGTTCCTGCGTCTCCTTGGGGGACAGCGCAGCTGACTGTTCCAGCGCTGCTTTACCCGCAGCCTTGAGGCTGTCAGCATTGCCGACCAGGGCGACGATCGGCTTACGGGCGGCGCCATCAAAACGTCGCGTTAACTCGGCCTGATCACGCGGGTCGATCACCGCCACCACGGGCAGTGCGGCCAGCCGATTGTCCTCACGGGCCTGTCGAGCCAATACGCCCAGGTCATCCAGCCCCATTTGCGCAAATACCACATCAACGCTCACCGAAGCGGTCAGTTGCGGGCTGGCGACACCCAGGCTGGTGCCTGAAATGACTTCAAATCCCTGTTCCTTGAGCGTGGCTGACAGTTTGTTGAGCGTGTCCAGCTCTGGGGCCAGGGCCAGGGCATAACGAATGTCAGCCGGTCGAATGGCTTCGGCGAGCACCCGCACGACACGGTCGCTGCCGACGTAGGGCTGCAGGTCGGTGGCGCGGGACAAGGTGATGGCTGCACTGATGCGGACCCGACGGTCCGCGTGGTACAGGGCACGGACCAGCGGTTGTGACCCGGCACTGCCACTGATGAGCGATGCTGAACCAGCCGTTTGCGCCAGGGCCGTGATGGCATCAAAGGCTAGGCTGACATCGCCATCGTCCAGGGCACGCGCCAGCACGGCATGTTGACGATTGGGGCCGGCAAGTTTGAGGTAATAGGTCGGGGCACGCAGATTAGCCGGGTAACTGGGGTCGGGTTGACCGGCCAGTCGATTTTCACGACGCAAGTTGGCGGTAAGCCAAAGCACGATGGCTGGTTCCATTTCCGGTGACAGGGTCAGTGCTTCCTGCGCCGAACGCATGGCCAGCACATCGCCATAAATCAAGCCCGGTACGGGGATGGCGATCAGGCCGATGTCGGGCTTGTATTCCCAGAGGATGCCGACTTTTTGATCGGCATCGAAGCCGGGCAAGGCTCCGCCGGTGGTGGCGGTCTGGTAGAAGCTCTGACCCAATCGCAGGTGCAATTCGGCGGCGGTCAGGTCGGAAGGCAGGTTGGCGGCAGCAATCAACTTGGTGTACGCAGCCTGCACCGCAGTACGAGCGTTCGCATCGGTCGCAGAGTTTTCCAGCACTTGTTTCAAGGCGGGCAAGGCTCGGGGGTAGCCGATTTCCGCCAGCGACTGGGCCACCTGAATCATCGGCCGGGGCGAAAGCTGGGGCAGTGCAGCCGACAGCGGTGCGATCATCGGCTGACCAATGCTGACGATGGCTTTGATGACAAACGGATGCAGGTTGGTTCCACGGTCGCTGAGCAAGGTGGACAGCAATTGCGGAGCAGCGAACTGACCAGCTGCGGCCAGGCGCGTGGTGGCATTGGCATTTTCACGACTGCCCCCGGCCAGGGCTTGAATGTCAGCGGCGATGCGCTTGGCATCACGACTGCGGGCGATCTTCGCATTCTGAATTTTTTGCGCCAACTGCTCGGCTGATTCCTGCAAGCCCGCAGTGCGACCGGCTCGTTCCAGCGTTCGACCAAAGTCATCACGGTAGTCGCTGGCTTCGACCACATCCAGCAACTGACCGGCATCAGCGGCCAGCAGTGACTTGGCACTGGCGGCGGCAAGGTCCGGGCGGGCAATCAACACATAGTGATTAAAGTCCGCCCATGATGTCGCCAGATTCCCGGCCTGCTGGGCCATGGCGGGTGGTAAAAACGACATCACAACAATCGGTAACGCGCCAAGGACCGTGCGACGAAAATTGGACATGGATGGCAACTCCCTAAGGGAACCGAGGGCATGACAAACATTGACCACGACTACGGTTGACCGAATCTACCGCCCTCTGTCATGAGCGTCAAGCAACTGATCGGCCCCGTCCCCAAAATCGGGCTGGTATCAGACCGGTGATGAGGATGAAAACCGCCTACATAAACCAGTGATACTTCTAAAAAAACCCTCATCCTTTGGGAGCGTTGAAGTCCCGCCGTGGCTGGGGAAGCCAGCCCGCTCCCACCAACGACTGCCCGATCACCCACTGCAACAATACCACCAGCAACGTCATCAACAACATGCACACCCCGGATGATTTCATGAGTGCGATCTGCCTGTGACCATCGAATCACACCTCACGACCATCACTCAAAACCCAGCACCCGGTCGATTTCATCCAGCGACGTGTGGCCCTCGGCCACCAGTTGATAACCCGTGTCGCGCAAACTCGAAAACACTGTGTTTTGCGCCGCCCGGCGAAGCTGCTGCACACTGGGCTGTTTCAAAATGACATCGCGCAATTCTTCCGAAGCCGTGAGCAATTCGTATAACCCGCGCCTGCCGATGTAGCCGGTGTGCATGCAATGCGGACAGCCGCCGGGGTAGTAAATCTTTGTCAGACTTTCCGCATACCGCCCCAACCGTGAAATCTGATCGACCTTGGGCTTGGCCGACACCCGGCAATGCGGACACAAACAGCGCACCAATCTTTGACTGAGCATCAGGTTGAGCGCACTGGCCACCAAAAAGGGTTCAACGCCCAGGTCCAGCAAACGGAACACCGCGCCGATGCCGTCCTTGGCGTGCACCGTCGTCAGCACCAGGTGACCGGTCATCGCTGCCTGCAACCCGATACGGGCGGTCTCCGCGTCACGAATTTCACCCACCAGCACCACATCCGGGTCCTGCCGCAAAACCGAACGCAACAGCGTCGCAAAGGTGTTGCCCTGCTGCTCATTGCAAGCCATCTGCGTCACACCCTCGATGTTGAATTCAGGGGGGTCTTCGATCGTGATCACGTTACGCCGACTGACATCAATATCACGAATCGTCGCATATAACGTGGTGGTTTTTCCGCTGCCCGTCGGCCCACAGCAAATCAGCATGCCCTGATCCTGCTGCACGGTCTGGTAAATGCTTTGGTACATCCAGGCAGGCATGCCCAATTCTTTGATGTGAGTCGGCACATTTTTCATGTCCAACACACGAATCACCAGGCTTTGACCAAACATCGACGGGGCAAAGCTGACACGGTAATCGACTCGACGCCCATCATGCTCAGCGGAAAAGTGACCATCCTGCACGGTGGGTTTCTGAGTGATGTCCAGGTCGGCCAGTATCTTCACCACACCGACGATTTTTTGTGCTGCCTCCGGGGCCAGGCGCACGGTTTCGACCATCATTCCATCAATGCGCACGCGCAGAAACGCATGATCGCGCTTGGGTTCGACATGCACATCCGAAGCCCCGGTACGGGCGCACAGCACCAGCAGTAACCGCAGTATCACCACCGCTTCGGTCCCCTGATGCGTGCCCGGCTCGGTGGTCTGCGGCATTTTCATGCGCTGTCCGCGGGCATTGCAAAACACAATGTCCTTTTCCAAGGGCGACTGATTGTCCAGTTCATCCAAAATGGCGCGTAAACGTCGTTCCTGATCCGCCACCGAACCCAGCGATTGGGTGACATTGTCGTTGAATTGATCACGCCCGCCGCCGAACTCCATGCCCCGACGAAACGCCACGGGTTGACTGATATCATCCGCGACATCGACACTGCGCCGACCGGGCGCACCGCCGGTTGATTGCGTGGCTGACGCATCCGAACCCTTGGTCGGTTTTGCGGCTTCAAATTCAAAACCCATCGTTCCCCCCGTCGGCTGTGGTGACGCAACCTTTGTCGGTACCCCGGTCGGCGGTGCGTGAGTCTGCACCGTAACGGTGGCTTCTTCCACAGCAGGCTTCGCCGTTTCATCAATCGAAGGCATTGGCTCATACGCCAGTGCCGGCGCAGCTTCCGACTCCACCGGTGTATCGCCGCCCACCAGTGGCGACACGGGCACATCTTTGGTCACCGGCATATCCAATTCGTGCAACAATTTTTGGGCATGGTCCGCCGCCTGATTGATCGCCGTCGGCGGCACATTGCCGGGCAACCGCACCTGATTGGGTGCCTGCCGCCCTGGGTGTTTATCCAAAATTTCAATCAGTGTGTTACCGATGCGCACAACATCGCCGGCTGTCAGTGAAGTACTTTTGATGGTCTGATTGTTGACGAACGTACCGTTGCGTGAAGCAAGGTCGGTGACACTGATCGCCCCGTTGCGATTTTCGATGACACAGTGATATCGGCTGGAACGTTCATCGGTGATGCGCAGCAAATTACCGGGGTTGCGACCGATGGTGATCGGCTCAGTCCCCAGCGGCAGGGTTCGCGTCCCCTCCTTGGTGATGATGCGCAAATAAAGATTATCAGCCATGGCATCCTCGCTGCCTCATGATAATACCAACAGCAGCAGCAAAAGGATGTTCAGCACCACTGAACCCACCAAGGCCCACATCAAAGGGTTCTGCAACAATTCTTCCAGCGAACCGGCTTTGGGCTTTTCCTTGGCGTCGGGGGCTTTCTGATCGAGTTTATCCAGGGCGCTCACGTCAAAATCACGCTGGGCATGAATCGGCGTACCGGTGGTCAGTACGGCCTGCAAGTCTTCGATGAGCTGATCGACGGTCGGGTAACGTTCGTCGATTTCCTTGGCCATCATTTTTTCGATGACCCCCGCCACCGCCGGCGTGACATCGGTACACACCTGATCCGGCGGCGTGAGTTTGGCGGTCAAATGCTGCCGCATGATCAAACTCGCACTATCCCCCTCAAACGGCACCTTGCCGGTGATCATGTGGTACAGCGTCGCCCCCAGGCTGTAAATATCGCTGCGGCCATCCACATTGGCCTCGCCACGTACCTGTTCCGGGCTGATGTAAAAGGGTGTGCCAAAGGGTTTACCAGCCGACGAACTGGAACGCGGGTCTCCCCCCGATACCTGCCTCACCAACCCCAGGTCCGCCAATTTGGCGATTGACTGAGGCGTGATCATGATGTTGTGCGGTTTGATGTCGCAATGAATCATGCCCATACGGTGAGCCTGTTGCAGTGCCTGCGCCACCTGCAAAATGATTTGCAATGCTTCCTGCTGCGGGTAACGCCCCTGCCTTTGCAACCGTTGTTGCACGGTGGTGCCCTCGATGAACTCCATCACAAAGTAGAGCAGTTCACCAGCCTGGCCCACGTCGAACGCCTGCACCGCATTGGGGTGATTGAGTTTGGCAGCCGCACGACCTTCTGACAGCAACTTACGGGCAAAGGTCAGGTCGCTGCCCGCCCGTCGATTCAACACCTTGATCGCCACGAGCCGATCCAGCGTCAGTTGCCGGGCCTTGTACACCGTGGCCGTGGCCCCCGCCCCCAAACGATCGATCACCTGATATCCGGGAATGACCGGATACACAGTTGCAGACGTTGAGTTAGTTGTCGGAATTTGAGTCATGTCAATATCCCCAGAGCAATGAGAAAGGAACCCCAAACCAAAAAGGCCAAGGGCACCCATTGGTTAGATGCACAGAATACCTTCTGGTTCCCTGAAGGTCAAAATAAAATGTTAGGTGGCACTTATCACAATCACGCCCAATAAATGTACTTATCCCCTTTTTTCGACGAACCGACCGCCGATGCCATCGGCGGCTTTGATAACCCAGCCGGGGGCGGCTGGGCTACAAACATTCAATTTGAATGATTCACATCCAGGCCGGATTTGCTTTTTGCGGGGATGTCGCTGCCGGGGCTGGGAGCGGAGGTTGGTTTGTTCGTCAGAGCCTTGCGAATTTCTTCCATCAACTGATCGACCTTGAAGGGCTTGAACAGCACACACGAAAGGCCTTCCTGACTGGCGCGGACGATCGAGTGATGCGGGTCGTAGCCGAAGCCGGTCATCAGAATCACCGGCACATGATCATCACGACGACGGGCAGCAGCGAAAATTTCATACCCATTGCGATACGGCATTTTGATGTCCGAAATAATCAGGTCAAAAGTACGCTGTTCGAGCATCAGACAAGCTTCATGACCATCTTTGCAAATCACCGGCTCAGCCCCGAATTTTTTGAGCACCTCACCAATGGTGTTGCGAATCGTTGCTTCATCGTCGGCAATCAGTACCTTGCGTCCCGCCAGCAGCGGGTCCACCTGTTTGGGGGTCCCCACCTTATCCGCACCGAGCACCCCTTTAGGCCCCGAACAAACGTTCTGCATGGTGCTGCGAATGGTCTGCACGTTTTCCAATATTTTATTGAGCCGGGCACGCATCGAATCGTCACCGATGTACTCTTCCATCAATGTGCCAGCCTCGGTGACGATGTCGTTGAGCGGGGCCGCCATTTCCTGAATGAAGCTGTCCGCCAGTTGACCGGTGGTGGTGTAACGTTCGACCACCAGCAGGTCCAATATGTGCAAGGCCATCGCAATATAGCGACCGAAAATTTCCGCAAACTGGCGATCGTCTTCATTGAACGCACCGACCGTCTGACTTTCGACGTTGTACACGCCGATGACCTTGTCGTGCAAAAACAGCGGCACCGTCAGGCTACTCTTGCAATGCTGTAAACCCAGCACATAGCGCGGGTCTTTCTCCGTGTCATGACAAATGTAACTGCGACCGGTGGCTGCGACGTACCCTGAAATACCATTGCCCTCCGGCTGGGCGTAAAGGTCCACTTCCGTCGCCTCGCTGGGCAAGCCCTGGGCGATCACCAGTTCGAGTTTGTTGCTGCGTTTGTCCAGCAGGCGGATGCAAAAGTGATCAAAGTGCATCAGGTCCTTGGAGAAGCGAATGATTTTGTCACGCAGTAATTTCAACCGATCGCCGGGCACCAGCTTGGCGATGGCTTCGCCTTCCAGTCGCGCCAGTTCACGGCCGGCTGCGTCGATGGCGTCAAGTTTCTGTTGCAGTTTACGACTGCTCGTGGCGTCCCACACCACCGCCACGACCTGACGAATGTCATGGTGTTCACCAACCACCGCCGAGGCCATGAGTTCGTAGTACCGGTCTTCCACCTGCAACGCATATTTTTTACTGCGTGGCTGAACACCCTCGCCACCCGGACCTGAATGCATCGACGAAAAAAGTGTGCGTGCCTGATTGCAGATTTGTCGAACGCGATCCAGCACTTCCGGGCTGAACTTGCGCATACGTTCGTTGGACCATGAGCAGCGACCATCAGAATCGACGATGCAGACGCCTTCGCCGATGGTATTGAGCACCAGGCTCGATTTGTCGCCGACCAGGCCGCGCTCCAGGGGCAGAAAATCACCCACATCGGCGAACACTGCGTGAAAATCACGTGAGCGCAGCAAGACCATGGCTTCGTCCATGCGATCGACGGTTTCCACATCAAAGTACTGTGCCAGCGACAGCGCAATCGGATGCTGACGAGTGCTTCGACCCGCCAGAATAAGGACGCGTTGACGAGCGTTATCCATGGTGTCTCTCGGGTTGGATGAATCACCCCGCCTGACAACTCGCCAGCCTGCGCCCACCGATAACTCTTTCATCGGCCAAACGCATGGCTGCCCCGGGGGTGAATCGAATGGTTGTTTCAACTACGAGAAAATAACCATTCCATCCACACACAACTCTAGCAATCTCAAACCCAAAGTTCAAAGAATCAAAAGGTATTCTGATCCATAGATTTACGTACCCGGTGCATGGTCGGAAAAGTCGATCCATGTTGACATGAATAATGAATCGTACGGCTCATGCTCATTTGGCGATTTGGCGATTTGGTGATTTGGTGATTGTGTATTTTACACGCCTGAACTTCATGTCCGCATGAAGTTCAGGATGGTTTTCCGACAAGAAAAACAAACGTGACTTATCGCGTCTGTGATTGTTATGGGTGGACAAACCATCCTGATCTTCGTCGCCGACGACGAAGATCAGGCGTGAGTGATTGGGTGATTATGTATTTTACACGCCTGAACTTCATGTCCGCATGAAGTTCAGGATGGTTTTCCAACAAGAAATACAAACGCAACAAGTCGCATCGCTAACCTCACCGCCGATAACTCAGCAAATCGATCAAATCACGTCCGGTATGTCAAAGGCTTATGCCCTTCGCAGATTTGGTCGATATCGCTTGCAAAGGCTGCCCTGTTCGCAGCCATCACCCTTCGTATGGAGGCCTGTTCATGAGTTCCGATCCCTCAACCAGCGGTACCGTGGATCAAAGCATCGCGCGCATGCAACAGCGCTTGACCGAGCTGACCAAAACCCAGTCATCGATCCGACTGTGGACCGCGCTCATGGTGATATTACTGGTGGCCCAATCGCTGCTATTTGTCTGGGGCCTTTACGGCTCAGTGCAGCGCAACTTCATGGATCAGCAGCGCGTCATCGCCGCTGTCACCCCGCGTTTGCAGGCCTTGTATCCGCAGTTCCGCAGTGAGGCGACCAACCTGCTTTACGACGTCGGCCCGGTGTACAAGGACCTTGTCGTCACTCGATTCCAGGCCGCTGCCCCGCAATTGATCGAAGGCTTTGACAACGAAATTCGCAGCCTCGTCACAGACCTGCAAACCGACACCCGCAACACGCTGGAAATATCCCTCAACCGCGTCGCCAAGCGGATCAAGCCCGACATCGATGCCACCTTCCCGGTTCTGACCGACTCGGCGGCACTGGATCGCATCACCAAACATTTTGAAACCCGCGTGCACGAAGAATTCGGCCAACTGGGCCTCAAACTCGACACCATGTATCAGATCGAAGCCAAAAAAATTTGGAACGCTTTGGTCGCTCTGTCGCCCGAACCTGACATCATGGCGGAAAAGGTCGAACTCGAACGCACCCTGCTGCACCATCTGATTCAACTGGCGGATCACGAATTGCTGCACGCTGGCGAACCCGACTCGGCCACGCAGGTTTTTCTCCAACTTTTCGACGCAGGCGATCCCCACGCCGTGCCCACCCGCAACTAAAACCCGTCCGTCATCGTCATTCAACATTGGCTTTGTCAGTATGCACTGTGATCCACCGTCATGACCCAATAAAAATCACCCCGCCTTTGAGGATTTCAACATGAGTTCCGCAAATAACAACGAATCTTCCGCGACTGAAAAACGCCTGGCTGAACTGGAAGCGCAGATTGATAAAACCCTGGCGCAGACCCGTCAGAAAGCCATGATTCTGCGCATTGTCGCCGTGCTCGCCGTCGGCCTGATGGGTTTTTATTTCTACTACGCCCACAAACAGATCGAAAAGTTCGACACCGAAACCGTGGCCGACATTTTGCAACATCAACTGACCCAGGCGCTGCCCGATGCCTCGCGCCAAATCAGCACCAGCCTCAAGGCACAAGCCCCCAGTGTCGTGGCTGATGCCGAGGCTCGCTTGCTGCAAGTGCCTCACGAACTCATCGGCATTCAACTCAAAGGTTTCCTGCAACATCACGTGGCCGAGCAAATCCGGGTGGTGGAAGATGAGTTTTACGCCACGGTGAAAGCACAGATCGACAACATCAAAACCACGTATTTGAGCAACCGTACTCAGCCGATGGATGAAAAAGAAACCATCGCACTGTTGGACCAGGTGCTGACCACCTACGGGCAGCAGGCCGGCATCGTGCTCGACAACGTGTACCACGATTACGCCAACCAGGCCGACGCGCTCATCGGTTACATGCACAAATTGGCGAGCAACCAAAGCCTGTCACGTCGTGAACAGCTTCACCGTGACCTGCTGCAAACGTTTTTGGCGCTGATGGACAAACATCGCGGCGAAGGCGGCCTGAAGTGGGACAAGGTTTTCGGCAACCCGTTGGAAGCCAATGTCCCGGTGAATTAAAAGAAAACTTACGAACACAATGTTGAGCGCCCAGGTATTACCTGGGTGCTTTTTTGTTTCCACTCTTGTAGCCCAGCCGCCCTCGGCTGGGGTTTT
Organism: uncultured Phycisphaeraceae bacterium; assembly: GCA_964427135.1. Taxonomy (GTDB): domain Bacteria; phylum Planctomycetota; class Phycisphaerae; order Phycisphaerales; family Phycisphaeraceae; genus JAJXSS01. Next base: position 2,073 of record CAYRTH010000063.1, on the reverse strand, counting down.
GAGCAATTCGCGTAATTATCTGCCCCCTCTCCCTCCGGGAGAGGGTTGGGGTGAGGGCGAGTCTTGATTTTGAAAAAACCATGAATACCCGGGCCCTCATCGCCTTTGGCGATTCGTTCCCGGCTTGGTTCTGCGAAGCCGCCGATGGCATCGGCGGTCAGATCATGATCAATACTACATCACTGAAAAGAAGACGGCGGATACCATCCGCCGCTTTGCATTTCACCGCCGAGGGCGGCGGTGCCACATAAATACAATTCATCGACTGGCCACCAGGGCTTGCAACAATTCGCTGCTGCAAGTGGGGGCGGTGCCTCGGCCTGGGCCGGTGAGTCGCTGGGCTTCACGACAGAGTTTCACCTGACCGTTGACGATCGTCACCATCGCCCGACCGGTAACGTTCCATCCATGAAATGGGCAGTTACGGCTTTTGCTGGCAAAATCACCGGCATCAATCGTCCAGTGACATTTCGGATCGATGATCGTCACGTCGGCATCGCTGCCGGGCGACAGTGAACCCTTGCCGGTGAGCTTGCATAATTTGGCGGGGTTGCTGGTCATCATGGCGAGCATGGTCGGCCAATCGACGGTGCCCGACTCGATCAAGGCGCGGATGTACAGGGGCAGGGCACAATCAAGGCCGATGATCCCGTAAGGCGCTGCAGCGAACTCAAGTTCTTTTTCCTCCTGCGTGTGCGGGGCGTGATCGGTGGCCAGTATGGTGATCGTGCCATCCTTGATTCCCGCCAAAATTGCTTCGACATCACGCTGACCGCGCAAGGGCGGGTTCATTTTGTAATTGGTGTCGTACCCGCTGCAGGTGTCTTCGGTGAGCAGCAAATGATGCGGCGAAGCCTCGGCTGTGATGTGCGCCTGTCCGAACAAATCAGCCCTTGCTCGGCGTATCAGTTCGACGCTGCCGCCGGAGGAAATGTGTTGAACGTGGTAGCGACAACCGATGTTTTGACGCAGGTTGAGCAAAATATCACGTTGAATGATCAACTCTTCCGCAACCCTGGGCCAACCGGACAAACCCAAGCGCGTGGCCAATGAGCCTGCGTTCATCGCTCCGCCGCCCAGTTCAGGGTCTTCGCAATGCTGCATCAGCACCTTGCCGGTCATGGCGATGTATGACAAGGCCTTGGACATCACGGAAGCTGATGCGACGGCAACACCATCATCCGAAAACGCCACCGCCCCGGCCTTGGCCATGAGTCCGATTTCCGCCAGTTCCTTGCCGGCCCGCGCCTTGGTGATGGCCCCCACCGGAAACACATTGGCGAGGTTGGCACGACGGGCTTGCAGGTGGACAAAATCAATGCGGCCGTTGTCGTCGAGTGCCGGGTTGGTGTTGGGCATGCAGCAGACACTGGTGAACCCGCCATGCACCGCTGAAGCTGCGCCCGTGGCGACGGTTTCTTTTTCTTCATGTCCAGGCTCACGCAAATGCACGTGTATGTCGATCAGGCCGGGGGCAACGATGCAGCCCTCGGCGCGTATCAGGGTGTCCGCCTGTAAATCGGGTTTGCTGACTTTGGCCAGACTGGCCACTTTGCCGTTGTCCAGGGTCACATCCGTGACCTGATCCAACTGCGTGGCCGGGTCGATAACACGTCCGCCGGTGATGACAATGCGTGCCATGGCCCAAGTTTACCATGGGGCACTGACAGCGGAAGTGTTGATGTCAAGGGTCATGAACGCAGACGATCACTTTTGCCCCTGCTCGTCCAATATGCGTTGATATTCGGCTCGCAACTGATTCGATTCACGAACCCGGTCGTGCAAGGCGATGTGATTGTGATAACGCAAAGCCAGCACCTTCAAACAGCAAAGCACCGTCAGATAAATGAACAGTGCCATTGCCAGTAGTGCGGGATGGGGCAGGTTCCACAACATCGTTGAATGTATCGGCGCAAAATCGGGGTGACTCAAGGTGTTGCATCACGAGGGAGCGATAACCAAATTAAAAAAGTGGGGTGATGAGGTTTGGGGCACGCAGGTTGTTGACGCCGTGCCCTTTAGCTGCTACGGACATTCAAGCTTGCCATTGGGATCCGTCGATAAGGCGCATCA
>CAYRTH010000062.1:0-17367 GCA_964427135.1 uncultured Phycisphaeraceae bacterium | reverse complement strand
CCGAGTGGTCAAGTGGCCGAGTGGTCAAGTGGCCGAGTGGTCAAGTGGCCGAGTGGTCAAGTGGCCGAGTGATTTTACATTTTGTACTTTATCGTCTGACCAATTAACCAATTAGCAAATTAACTGAATAACCGAGTAACTACCCAGAATACCCAAGTCCTCGTCACTGCGTTCCTCGTCCTTGGCTTGGTATGCCACTTGGCCAGTTGACCACTTCTTTTTGCCACTCGACCCCTTCTTGCAATCCTTGCATAATGTTCGCATGGCCTTTGGCTCGCGCATCATCACCATCTGCCTCAACCCTGCCATCGACCGCGTGGTTCAGGTTCCACAAATTCAAGGCGGTGCCCACGTCATCGGTCGCACCTTGTTGCGTCAACCCGCAGGCAAAGCTGTCAACGTCAGTCGATCGCTTGCCAAGCTCGGCTCCTCCAGCACCCTCATCGGCTTCATCGGTCATCACGAGCAACCCTGGTTCACGCAAACCCTGCAAGCCATGCAGCCCGGTCGTATCACCTGTCATTGGCTGCCCCTGCCACAGCCAACCCGTGAAAGCATCACGCTCATCGACACCACCAGCCACCGCGACATGCACATCCGTGAAGCAGGCTTCAGCCTCACCGCCACCGATTGGCAAACCCTCGTCGATACCCTCTTGCAACAGGTCACCCCGGGCGACATCATCACCTTCGCCGGTTCACCGCCACAAGGCATCAGCCCTTCACAATTACTCAAACTCTGCGATCAGATGAGTCAACGTCGTGCCCATCTGGTGATCGACATGTCCGGGCCGACGCTGACGGAACTACTACATCACCCCCCTTCCGGTTTGTTATTGGTCAAACCCAACCTGTCGGAATTCGCCCACGCGATCGGTCAGCCGACACTGACCCTGCAACAACTGCCCGATGCCATGTGTTCGTACACCTCAACCATTCCCTGGCTGATCGTGTCGCTGGGGTCGCAAGGGGTCATGGCTGCGCATCAAGGCAAAATCTGGCGCGGGCAATTAACCCTCGACCCGTCACAAGTGGTCGATACCGTCGGCTGTGGTGATGCCATGCTCGCCGGCTGCTTACAGGTATTGACTCAACTCGCCATCCCGGACACACCGGTAACGCCAACCGTTCTGCTCACCACGGCATTATCGGTGGCTGCCGCCAATGCAACCGTGGCCGGGGCCGGTAACTTTGACCCTGCATTCGCCCATCAATTGCAGTCACGCTGCATGATTGAATCGTTACCTGTCGGACAACCCGGATCGTGACTTTTGTCTTTTTTTTCAAAGTCACGCAAGTCACCCTTGGCAACCACCGATAAACCCTACAGACCGTTGCAGGGGCGTAGCGGGTGACGGTCACAGGCTCATTAGCAGCCGATGGAGCATACATATGTTGATCAACAATCCAACGCTCGGTTCCGTGGACATCGACCCGCAAAAAATCATTCATTTTGCCCAGGGCCTGATCGGTCTGCCCGACTGCAAGTACTGGGCTTTGCTCGCCCCCGTGCAGGGTAGCTGCTTTCATTGGCTGCAAAGCATCGACCGTCCCGAACTGATGCTGGTGGTGACCGAACCATCGCAATTCGTGCGCGATTACCACATTGATCTTTCGCCGCGCATGATGAACGAAATCGCCCTGGAAAAACTGGAAGACGCCACCGTGCTGGTGATCGTCAATCAGGAAGGTTCGTTTTTGACAGGCAACCTGCAAGGCCCCCTGCTCATCAACACCACCCGTTACAGTGGTACGCAACTCGTGCTGCCGCGCAAGGAATATTCCACCCGTCATGTGCTGCTGGAATTGCGCCATTCCAACCAATCCCTGGCCGCGTGATCGGGTTGATCAACTCACAAACATGAATTGCTCTTCACGCCTGATCGTTCTTCACGCCTGATCTTTGGGTCCGCCCAAAGATCAGGATGCCTTCCTCCCACCACCACCCTCCCCCCAACACCCACTGTTTGCACAACCTCACCAACCCCTGTTTGGCGTTCCTTCTGATCACTGTGTAAAATATCGCCGACCTCAGGGGCCATAGCTCAATTGGGAGAGCGCTGCCTTTGCAAGGCAGAGGTTACCGGTTCGATCCCGGTTGGCTCCACTTGACGATTGCAGAGCGAAATTCATCAACAGCCAACACGCCCTCACACTGCCCGCATATCGACTGTCGTGCGACACCTTGCATAAGCGTCGGCTTTGCTTGGCCATGTGACCTGAGGTTGGAGATACTTGAAGCATCATTGCATACGAATCAATTGCCGATATCGGTCATGACTCATTGCTACAATCACCCACTTGCGTTCATGGGCCGTATCAAACAACCACCATCACCCCGATTGATGTGAGTGCCAACCATGCGTTTGCGCCTTCCGTCACTGCCCCGAGTGTTTTTCGTACTGGTGCTGTTCATCACCCTTTGGCTGGCGTCAGCGGGCTTTGCCAAGCGGGCAGGGGTGTTTGATCAACTCAACCTGTTGGTGGACGTTCGGCATGAACTGGTGAGCGAATATGTCGAAAAACCGGACGAAGAAAAAATGACCCAGGCTGCCGTGCGCGCGATGGTCGAGGCACTCGAAGACCCATACACCGTTTACCTTTCACCAGCGGACCTGGAACCTTTTGACAAACAGGTGCGCGGCACATTCAGCGGTATCGGCGCCGAAGTCGAAATACAGAACAATCACCTGCGCATCGTCACGCCGCTGGATGAATCACCGGCCTGGAAAGCGGGCATCATGGCCGGCGACATCGTGCTGGAAGTCGAAGGCGAACCACTGTCGGAAATATTCGCCAAAGCCCAGACCGACGCCCAGAAATTACGAGAAGCAGTGCGACGCCTGCAAGGCCCCGAAAGCAGCAAGGTGACACTCAAGGTGCGTCACGCCTCCGGCGAAGAAGCGGTCATCAGCGTCACCCGTGCCCAGATCAACGTGCCCACCGTGCGCGGCTGGCGGCGGGTTGGCGAAGGTCAGTGGCATTACCTCATCGACCCGGTACACAAAATCGGTTATGTCCGCTTGTCGCAGTTCACTGAGAAAACCGCCAACGATTTGCGAGCGGCTGTCGAACAGATGATGCAACTGGAGATCAAGGGACTGGTGCTGGATATGCGTTTCAACCCTGGGGGACTGTTGGAAGCAGCGGTGCAGGTGTCGGATTTATTTTTGGACGGCGGCAAACGCATCGTGTCGGTCAAAGGACGCAATGTGCAGGAACGAGTACAGTTTTCGACCGACCCGGGAACCATCGCTGACATCCCCGTGGTGGTATTGGCCAATGAAGCCAGTGCCTCGGCGGCGGAGGTGGTGACCGGAGCCTTGGCGGACAACGGACGCGCTGTATTCATCGGCACGCGCACCTTCGGCAAGGGCAGTGTGCAGCAGATTCGCCCGTTGGAGGATGGCGCTGGTGCGATCAAAATCACCAATGCTTACTACTACCTGCCCAACGGTCGCAATATTCATCGGCGCAAGGACAAGGATGTTTGGGGCGTGGACCCGGAACCGGGCTTTTGGGTGCCGATGAACGCGGAAGAGATCAAGGAGATGAGCAAAATACGCAGGGAAGGCGATGTGCTGCGTAACGGTAATGGCGATGCGGCAAGCCGTGAACCATGGACCCCACAGCGGGTGCGTGAGGAATTGAAAGACAAACAACTGGCTGCGGGATTGCAAGCTTTGCTGGGCAAAATCAGCACGGGCACCTGGCCGAGCGTCGGACAGGATGGATCACAGGAAATTGTGCAGATGATTAAACGCGATGCCTTGGAACGTCAACGCGATTTACTGCAGGAACGCATGGCACAGATTGATAAGGAACTGTCGGAACTCGGAGCAAAGTCAGTCGCTGCCAATGAACCGACTCCGCCCAAACAGGTTGCGCCAGTGGAAGCGATGCAGGCCAAAGAATGAGGAACGAGACGCCGAGGGCTTTAGCCCCGGATCATGGGCGAATGTCGGGTGATGAATCATCATCCGGCCCTAAAGGGCTCGGCGTCAGTACAAAAGCTCGGCGTCATTACAAGGGGCATGTTTGTTGTGAATTGAGTCAACCCTGATGTCACTGATTTTGGGCATTGAAACCAGTTGTGATGAAACCGCGGCAGCGGTGGTGGCGGATGGTGTATCGGTATGCAGCAACATCATTGCCACGCAACACACTTTGCATGAAAAGTTCGGCGGAGTCGTGCCGGAAATCGCCAGTAGGGCGCATTTGGAACGCATTCTGCCCGTGCTGGAGTCAGCGGTAAGAGAAGCGGGGATCACCTGGCGCGAGCTTGATGCGATTGCGGTGGGTAATCGGCCGGGGCTGATCGGCTCGCTGCTGGTGGGTGTCAGCGCCGCCAAGGCATTGGCGTGGGCACTGGGTAAACCGATCATCGGTGTCGATCATGTGCAGGCTCATTTGTACGCGGGGCAATTGGAGGGAAGTGGTCAAGTGGCCAAGTGGCCAAGTGGTCAAGTGACGGAAAAAGAAAAAAACAAACAAACAGACGCGCCCTCACCCCAACCCTCTCCCGGTGGGAGAGGGGGCGGAATGATGCCCCTGCCAGCGAACAACGGCCAAATCAAATCGAGATTCGAAATTCGACATTCGAAATTCGCACTGGGTTTGGTCGTATCAGGCGGGCATACGAGTTTGTATGAGGTGCGCAGTCCGACGGAATTGGTGCTGCTGGGACGGACGATCGATGATGCAGTGGGCGAAGCGTATGACAAGGCTGCGGTGATATTGGGGGTGCCTTATCCGGGTGGACCGAATGTGGATCGGTTGGCGCAACAGGCGGGTGACGTGCCGCGACAAACGACTTTACCGCGATCACTGCTAGGGCCGGGCAACCTTGATTTTTCGTTCAGTGGGTTGAAGACGGCTTTGCTGTATGCGGTGCGCGGGGTGCCACAGGGTCGGCGTGAGCAAAGCACCTTTGCCCGCAGCAGCAGTGACCTGACCGAAGCACAACGTATCGAACTGGCGGCTGCGTTTCAGGAAGCAGCCATCGACACACTGATCATCAAACTCAAACGCGGACTTGACCACCTGCAAGCGCAGGGTCGCCCGGCGCAGGTAATCATGCTCGGCGGCGGAGTGAGTGCCAATTCATTGCTTCGCCGCAGGGTAATTGAACTGGGGGCACAGCGAAAATTACAAGTGTCACTGCCAGCCATGGCTTATTGCCTCGACAACGCGGCCATGATCGCGGGTTTGGCGCATCCTCAGTTGCAACAGGGGCGGGTCGATGATTTGTATCTGCCAGCGATGGCCAGTGGGTAAGTTTTGCCATTGATACATTACCCCCGGTCATTGACCGGGGGCTAAATCAAAAACCAATCACATTCACCATCAGACCGGTTTGATGTCCGCATCCGGCGTCGCCAACTCACCTTTGCGGATGCGCTGCCGCTCGGTATTCACCCACGGAATGTTGTCGGCATTGCGGTCCATCCATATGGGCAGCACGGTGCGACGACCTTGTTTGTCCAGTTCGGTGAACTCGACGACCATTTCAGCCCGGCTGTACGCTGAGTGATCGTGAATTTTGCCCATGTGAATGCACTCGGTCGGGCAAGGCTCGGTGCACAGGGCGCAAAACATGCACTTTTGATAGTCGATGGCGTAACGAATCAGTTCGCCGCCGACGGCTTTGCCGGTGGCTTTGTCGATTTTGCGCGGGGCGGACTTGTCAATGTAAATGCAATCGACCGGACAGGCTTTGGCGCACATGTCGCAGGCAATGCACTTGTCGGCTTCGAATTCGTGAATGCCTCGATAGCGGGGGGCAAAGGCGATGCGCTGATAAGGGTATTGAATGGTCACGGCTGGGCTGAACAGATATTTCAGCGTGATGCGTAAGCCGATGGCGATCGACTTGAGGCTGTCGAAAAGATCACGGAAGTAACGGTCGTTGGCAGGTGGGCTGGCGCTCATACGTGCGGTTCCGGGGTGGTGATTCATCGTAGTCGAATCGGTGTGGTTCGCCAACTGATTTATACTGCGATGATTACTTGCACATGCTGATACAAAGCGTATAAATGCCTGTTCACCAACACAGGGAGTGATCACGATGTCCAACAAGCCGATCCGCGTGACCGTTTGGCATGAATATCGCCATGAAAAAAAGTCGGAGAGTGTGCGGGCGGTGTACCCGGAAGGCATGCACAGGGTGATCGCCGAGGGGTTAAAGCAACTGCTGGGTGATGCAGTGACGGTGCGCACCGCCACGCTGGATGAACCTGATCACGGCCTCACCGACGCGGTATTGGCGGAAACCGATGTGATGACCTGGTGGGGTCATACGGCCCATGGCGAAGTGAAAGATGAAATCGTCAACAAGGTGTATCAGCGTGTGCTCGATGGCATGGGGCTGGTGGTGTTGCACTCCGGGCACAACGCCAAGGTGTTCAAAAAGCTGATGGGCACCAGTTGCAGTTTGAAGTGGCGTGAAATCGGTGAATGTGAACGCTTCTGGGTGGTCAACCCTGGTCACCCGGTGGCCGACGGTCTGGGCGATCACTTTGAACTGCCCCATGAAGAAATGTATGGCGAACTGTTCGACATCCCCACGCCCGATGAACTGGTTTTCATCAGTTGGTTCCAAGGCGGCGATGTGTTCCGCTCCGGCTGTGGCTGGACCCGCGGCAAGGGCAAGGTGTTTTACTTCCGCCCCGGTCATGAAACCTATCCGACTTACTTTGATGCCAATGTACGCAAGGTGATCGCCAACGCGGTGCAGCATGTGGCTTGCCGATCGACCAGCCCCTACAGCAGCCAATGCCCGAACATCAAAGAGCCGTTGTCACCCGTGCCTGTCAAAGGCTGACGCCCCAGGCCCCTGTTTGGGTTGGCGCGTCGTGTGACCGTAAGACATAAATCAGATGATTTTCAACACAGAGGTCACAAAGGACACAGAGAAGACAGCATTGAATACTTCACTTGCAAAGTGGATCGCACCGATATTTGTTTGCTGATGAACCAACCAACTAATTAACTGACGCATCGAATCATCGGCTTTGCTCTGTGAACTCTGTGCCCTCTGTGTTGTAATTCTTCGGACGCGGTTTGACCATCGGCCAGAGGGCGATGAGTGTGCAACCGACCAGCAAAGGCGCGATGCCCAGGGTCGTGCCCACGGTCGGGTTGGTGACGCTGACCAAACCTGCGGTGATCAATCCGACAGCCGGGCCAAGGGCAAAGCCGGCGCCGACCAGCCCTTCGTGCGCTCCGCCGGCATCGACGGAAGCGTTTTTTACGAGCATGGCGTAGTAAAGTGCCGCGTAATACGAAAGCCCCGCCGCCAGGCCGAACAACATCGCCCCCGGCAAAACCACCCACGCACTGTGACCCAGGTACATCATCAAAAACGCCAGCGGGGCCAGTAGTATGCCCGCAATAATCATGTCCTTGCGCCCGTGCCAAAAAGTGAATCGCTGCAAAATCAAAAACGCAGCCAATCGCGCTGCATCGAGCGCACTGGCACCAATCGTCGCCACTTGCAGACTCATGCCCAGTCGGTCCTGAAAAATGCCCTTGAGCAACGGCACGAGTAAAAACAACATGAAATACGTCAGCATCATCGCCCAGCGTGATGACACGGTCATCATGCGGTACATCGACAGTTGCGCAGCCGTAGGCCGGGTCGGATGGTCGGCTGGCAAGTGCACGGGGTGTGCTTCGAGCGGTCGCAGCAACCAAAGTGATATCAGATTGAAAACGCAAGGCAATATAAATAGCAGCGGCGGCCAATCCGTCGGCCAATGACCGATGATCGGCCCGACCGATGCCACACCGATGGGCACACCCATTGCCCATGAAATACTGAACCACCCCACAGCTCTGCCCGTGTCAGCCGGGTCGCGCCCCGCACTGACGTAACTTGCCAAAATCGGCCACTTGGCGGCACTGATGAACGCCCGCAGCATGTTCACCCCCACGAACACCGCCGGGTGCATCCAAAAAGCCATGAGCAACAGCGCGACGATTTGCGCGACGATCAGGTAAACCAGCAACCGCTTTTCACCAAAGCGTTGCGACAGACGATGACTCGACAATGCGCCGATGACATAAATGCTGCCGATCGCCAGCGCCAGCCAGAGATTCATCGTGTCGGTGTACCCCAGCCGATTGCCGGCGTAAAAATATACCCCTCTTTCCAGCAGTACCAGGGCGATACATTCGAAAAAACAGATCGACAGTAAACGAAACAGGCGAGCGTCCATAAATAGTTCACTTGGGTTACTCCGCATATCGTGGTCACGACACCAACGCGCGGAGTGAATGAATGGTTCGTGTGGGCAAGCTGGTTGCTGGGGGCTAGTAACTGGGGGCTGGGTCAATGATTGGTGATGGTTCCCTCGGCCCAGCACCTAGCTCCAAGTTCCAAGTTCCAATCTTCACTCTGTGCTCACTGTGCCCTTTGTGTTAAAAATCAATGCTTCATCGACCCCTCACAAGGTTTTGCGAGTCATGGCCCTGCGCAAAGCACGATCGGCATCACGGGCTTTGATGTCTTCACGTTTGTCAAAGGCACGTTTGCCCACGCCCAGCCCCAGTTCCACCTTGGCCCGGCCGTGCACAAAGTACACCGCCAGTGGAACCAGTGTCCCGTTTTTCGCTTCGACCTGCGCTTCGAGTCGTGCGACTTCGCGTTTGTGAGCCAACAACACACGATCGCGTTTGGGTTCGTGGTTGTATTTGCCGGCGTGGGGGTATGGGCCGATGTCCACCTGATACAGCATCAGCCGACCATCCGGCTCGATGCGGGCAAACCCTTCCGACAAGGAAATCTGTCCGCGACGAATGCTTTGCACCTCGCTGCCCATGAGTTTGATGCCGACCTCGAGTTTGTCCAGTATGTGATACTCGTGCGTCGCTTTGCGGTTGACGATGCGAGGCGAAAGGTTTTTATCCTGCTTCTGGCTCATACGGCTTGCGTCTCAAACGTAAAACAAACCAGTATAAGCCAAGTCGGCAACTGACTCATCGCCTGATCATGGGGGGAAAAAGCGGGCGAAGGGATTCGAACCCTCAACATTCAGCTTGGAAGGCTGACGCTCTACCGTTGAGCTACGCCCGCATAAAACCAGATTGATATTCTGAAAACATGGATTTGCACTTGTCAACAAGGCCGTGTTCGGTTGTTCCGAAGTTTGTTTGCATGGGCACAACTTCATATTAGCAAGAGTGGTTTGGCATGCCAAGGTTACGATGCGCTGACATCCCCAATCACGACCACACCTAAGTCTGTCATGGAGCAGGTGATGCGGTAACCGATACCTTGGCACACCGCGAATTACGGCCACCGCATTACCAAACCCATTTCACTGTGCGAGCTGCCACTGTTTGATCGCCTCCATTGGCCAGAGCAGCATCACCACGTTCAGCGTCAGGTTGTCACGGATGGCCCAAAGCAACCCCAGTTCCACCACGACAAACATCACCAGCGACCAGCGCCAACCGACAGTCCGTGCCAGAAAAAACCCGACGATGCAAAACAGCAAGTCACCGATGCTGTTGACCAGTGAGTCGCCCTGATAACCCAGCGCAGCCGTGGCTGTGCGATAACGATCGATCACCATGGGTGAATTTTCCACCACCTCCCAGAGTGACTCGACGGTCACTGCAATCAACAGTTTCCAACTTACTGCCATCTGCGGAATGACCCACTTCAATGCCCAGAAGAATATCACCCCGTGGAGCAGATGCGTAAAGGCATACCAATCACAAAGGTGCTGCGAGTTGTGCGCGGTGTTGGGGTCGATCACAAAAAGCGTCAATCGTCCGCAATCGCACCACCAGTTTCGCCCCATGTATCGCAACGCTACCACTGTGAGAATGAACACAAGCCCTGCCGCCGCCATCGGCACCACTACGCGCCCTGTCCGTGCGTCCAACGACATGCTTGCTTGTTGGGGGCTGTCCATATGGCCATCGGGGTTGTTCTGGTTTTGTCCAATTGTCATATTGCCTGCCTGACATCGTGCTGATGCAGCCACTGGTGCATCATGAAGAATGGGGGGGGGTTATTCGCGGACGAAAATGAGGTTGATTTCGAGGATGAATGGGCCTGGGTGTTCGTCAAAAAGTTTACCGGTGGCACGCCATTGGTAAAGGCTGGCGAGAATCGGACCGTCCCATGATTCGCTTTCGGTGGATTGCAGAAACAAGGCGTGAAGCACCTGACCAGTGCGGTCGAAGGTGAGGCGGACACGGGCGTTTTTAGGGGGTATGAAACGGGCCACGGTACTCAATCGCGGCAAGGCGGTTTTGATTTCAACCCCACGACCCACCAGCACCGCCCCGGGTTGCAAGCGCACATTCACCGGGTGATCGGTCAGACTCACCGGCGGACTTTCACGATCAGAACGCGGCGCTGAACTGGGACGAAATGCATCATCACTACCGCTGACTTTGGTTGCGGTATTTGATCGTGAGGTTGCTGGTGCCTGCGGCGTGGTTGAACCGGGACGCACCACGATCATGCGCAAGTCCGGCACCAAGGGTTGGGTGGGTGATATCGTTGCTGTTGATGATGGGGATGATGTGCTGTTTGAGGGCGACGATGCGTTTGATTCGAGTTCGGCTTGCGGCGGTGGTTGAGCTTGTGATCGTGTTGTCGGCGGATTGTTGTTGCTGGGCGTGCGACTGGGCTGTGCTGCAGTTGAGTCATTGGATGGTTTGGTGTCGGTCGTCGCCAATGCGAGTGTGTTGGTGATCGAGCCACCCAACTCGGCAAGGTTTTGGGAGGCCAGTGTCAGCACATCAGGGGTGATTTCGACGACGGCTGACTTAGTTTGATTGACAGAGTTTTGATTGTCATCGACCACTGATGCGATGAGCGGCTTTTCAGGTTGTGGTGGGTTGGTTTGAGTAACTGCGTTTTGATTGTCGCCGACCGCTGATGCCATCAGCGGCTTTGAGGGTTGTGGTGGAGGGGTGGTTGGTGGGGTGGGTGTTGGTACTGCCGATTTCACAGCCAATGATTCAACAGGGCGTGATGGGGTTGGCACAACCGTTGATGTTTGTTGGGTGGGCAGCGTTGGGTCGCCGCGCAAGGGGGCTTCTTTTTGCGGGGTCATACGCGATTGCAAGGCAGGTTGCTCGGTGGTGCTGCGCGGGGCGATGAGTTGTTGAAAATCGTCGTATGAAATCCAGCCGACGCGATACACCTGCTCGGCATCATCGCGTCCCAGTTGTACCTGAGGTGGTGAAGGTTCCATCGGCTGCGACGGCACAGGGGGCGGCTTGGTGGTTACGGTTTGCGCGGTATGGGGCGTGTTTGGTTTGGGTGGCGTGATGGTGGGTTTGGGTTGATTGACAACAGTTTTGGTTGGCGGACGATTTGCATTGAATGCGGGGGTGTTGACGGCTGATGAATGCGTGGTTGCCTGCATTTCCAGCATCGACTGCTTTTGCCACCAAAGCATCGCGCCGGGCAGGGCTGCCAGGTGAATCATCAAGGCCAATAGCGCCCCCAAACCCAGCGGCAAAATGCTTTCACGTTCGATCATGGTGGTAGCAAAAAATCAAGGCACATGACCGGCGGGAGTGCCGACGGTATTGGTGTTGGCGGAGGAGTCAGCCCCTGCGGGTTTTTGGCCCACGATGACGAAACGGTTGATGCCTGCGGAGCGCACCTGATCGATGAGTTGCAAAAGCATCGGGCCGCGGTCGATGGTGCCTTGCGCTTCCATGGCCAGGTACAGGGTGGGTTGTTCAGGTTGTGTCGCTAGCGCCCGCAAACGGGTGTTCAACGCTGTCGGGGAAACCGGCTCACGATTGAAAAACAGGCCGCCCTGACGGTCGATGGTAATGGCCTGCACCTGCCCCGGCTGGGCAGCGCCACTGCCTGTGCCTGCGCTGACGGTGGTGAGCGTCACGGGCAACACCTGGGCACTGATCATCATCGCCAGGCTGTAAATGAAAAACGTCAGCAGCAGAAAAATGACATCGATCATCGGTGTCATTTCCAGACGCGGGGCGATTTCATCTCGGCGGATGCGCAGCATGGTTGAATTGTAGCGGTATTCGCCTGCAACATGATGGGTTGTGAAGTGCGGTATGATGTTTATTCTTTATCAACCAAGCGTAAGGACACGATATGACTCAAGCCTTGACCGTGCAGGAACACCTGTTGAAAGTATCAGCGCTTTTTGCGCAAAAGTTCGGTCGCAAGCCGATGTTCGCGGCGGTGGCGCCGGGGCGGGTGAACCTCATCGGTGAACACACCGACTACAACGATGGGTTTGTGCTGCCCATGGCGATTGCCAGGCAAACGGTGATCGTGGCGGATCGACGCAACGACGATCAGGCTGTGGTCGCCAGCACGCATGAAAGCCAACCCGCACAGTTTGTGGTGAGTGACAAACTTACCCCCGGCCCAGCCCACGATTGGGCCAACTATGTCAAAGGTGTGGTGTTTCATAGTTTGCAGGCAAGCTTCAACCCAGGCGGCTTTGATGCCATGATCGATTCGAACGTGCCGCTGGGCGGTGGTTTATCCAGTAGTGCGTCTTTGGAAATGGCCACGGCCACGCTGATCGAAGCGCTGTGCGGTCGTAGTATGAATGTGGTGGACAAGGGGTTAATCGGCGTCAAGGCCGAACACACCTTTGCCGGGGTGCCCTGCGGCATCATGGACCAGTTCATTTCGGCTCAGGGCAAAGAAGGTCACGCGATGCTGCTGGATTGTCGCACCAGGCAGACGACCATGGTGCCCATGACTGACCCCAGTGTGACGGTACTGATCGCCAACACGAACAAAAAACACCAACTCACCGGCGGCGAATACAAGGAACGTCGTCAGCAATGTGAAGCAGCGGCCAGGGCATTGGGTGTTGCATCGTTGCGCGATGTGAATGACGATCAACTCAAGTCAGCGCAGGGCAAAATGGACGCCCTGAGTTTTCGACGTGCCCGGCATGTGGTGGGAGAAATTGCCCGCACTCCGCTGGCGGCTGAATTGATGATGAAAAACCAGTGGGCACAGGTCGGTGAACTGATGAATCAAAGTCATGCATCATTGCGCGATGATTTTGAGGTGAGCACCAAGGAATTGGACCTGATGGTGGAACTGGCGCGACAAATGCAAGGCGACGGTGGTGTGTACGGGGCACGCATGACCGGCGGGGGCTTTGGCGGTTGCACCGTCACCCTGGTACGCACGGACCGGCTCGCTGCGGTGCAGGCTCATTTGCAAAGTGAATATCAAAAACGCACCAGCATTGAACCATCGATTTTCGCCAGCCGACCGGTGCAGGGGGCGAGGGTGATTACGATTTGATGACATTGAAGTGGTCAAGTGGCCGAGTGGCCAAGTGGCCAAGTGAAAGAGGTTGAACCAAGCCAGTCAGCGCATGGACTCACCTGCGAAGTGCTTGAGGCAACATTCGAACTTAATTTTGCGACAGTTCCGTATGATTCTCACAACAGGGATGTTGATACGATTGGTTTCGTGACAACGGAGCAGGTGCTTTCATGGATGAGTTGCAGGTTTACTGGAATGGCGAGTTTTTACCCCGGTCCAAGGCGGTGATGGACATCGAGGACCGGGCGGCGATGTTTGCCGATGGCGTGTATGAAGTGACGCACTATTTCAGCGGACGAGCCTTCGCCATGCAGGCACACCTGAACCGTTTACGCCACAGTCTGACTGGCATTGAACTGGTCGAACCGCCTGCGGTTGGTGATCTGCCTGCGATTAGTGATGAATTGGTTCAGCGGAACCAGCAGCCCGATGCCTCGGTTTACTGGCAGGTGTCACGCGGCCCGGCTGTCCGCAAACATGTGTACCCAGCCAACCCCAAACCGACCGTGCTGGTGATGACCTATCCCGGTAAACCCATGAACCCGCAGGCGGGAGTGCCCACGGCGAAGGTGATTTTGCACCCGGATGTACGCTGGGAACGCTGCTGTTACAAAACACTCATGCTGCTGCCCAATGCCATGGCCAAAAACAAGGCGGTTGCCAGTGGCGCTGATGAAGCGGTGATGCATCGAGGCGATATCATCACCGAAGGATCAAGCACCAATGTGTTTGCGGTGATCAACGGACAACTGTTCACCCACCCTGACGACGGGCGCATTTTGCCTGGCATCACGCGACAGGCGATCATCGAACTGGCGCAAGAGCTGGGCTATAAAATCGTAGAACAGGCGGTTACCACGGCTCAATTACAGGCCGCTGACGAAGTCATCATCACTGGCACGACTACGCAAGTCACCGCAGTCACACACATCAACGGTCAACCCGTCGGCAAGGCAACATCCGCCCCCGCCCCAGGCCCGATCAGCATCGCCTTGCACCGCGCGTTTGTGCAGCGTGTGGTCAACGAATGCAGGTTCCATATTTAACGCCTGTCCGATTACTCCGCGAACATTTGCCACGCGAACACGGTCGATGGCCATGCCGTCGGCGTGGGTGCGGGTGACGCTGCCCATGAGGTTGTTGGTTTCAAAGGTGTCACCGATGCTGACATAAGGCAGGTCCAGTTCACTCAAGCGCCCGGCGGTGGCGCTTTCGATTAAGCCGGTAAGTATCATGCCGTCAACGGTTCGGTAACCCAGTTCGGTCGATACCACCAGTCGATCCAACTCGGCTCGGGTGTATCGATTGATGCGCAGTCCGTAGCCAGGTTGTCGGGTTTGTCATCGGGGAACCTGATGCCGTTGATCGTTGGTTTGGCGCTGTCGTTGCCAAAAAAGTTCCAGGCGACGACGACCGTGCCCAAATTCATGATCGCTGTGCCTTGCGGGTCAAGGGTTTGACGGTCCATCTTCAACGACTGCGCCATCAATGATTGCGACAGGGTCAACAAACCCAACAAACCGATGATTCGCGGAAAATGAACCAGGCGCCAAGCCTGCGTTTTAAGTCGCTCAAACACACCAAGGAATGAACCGCACAGTTGACTTGTCTGATGAATCCTTTCATTATCCACCGTAAGTGAAATCTTTCATTTACTTATGTCAAGGTAATTTTGATGCCATGATCAAAAAACATCAAGGCGAGTGTTCGAAAGGTCATCATGGATGTTCGTGGTGACATATAATGACATTGTGATAAAGCCGACATCAAAAGACCCCGATAACCTCAACAGGTCGGTGATAACTCGGTCATTCACCCACGCTGATGGGTGATGTTGTTTTCACTAGAGTCAAACCATGCTGCTGACGACCTTGGAAGATGTTGAACCGGGCATGAAGGTCGCTGCGGTGGTACTGCATCCGCGTCGTCCTGAAATGCAACTATTGGCAACGGGCACGGAATTGGACCGCCCGATGATCAACCGCCTACGGCAACTGGGCGTCAGCGAATTATGGATTCATCACGATGCCCTGACGGACTTGGATACGCATTTCAGCCCACGACTCCCCCTGCTCCGCCAACAGGTTTACGCGCGCATCAAAAACGACTTTGCGAGCATGTCCGCCACGACGGTGACGACCACGCAGGTGCAATCGTACCGCAAGGCCATCATCGATCTGGTGATGGAGTTGGTGGGCAACCTCAAGGTGGCCGGGCTGACCGACATGCTTTTCACCGGTGGCGAAACCATTTTTTCGCACTGTGCCAATGTCGCATACCTGGCGACGCTCATCGGCCTGGAACTGGAAACCTACATCATCAGCGAGCGCAAACGATTGGCCCTGGACCATGCCCGCGACCTCACCGGGCTGGGGCTGGGCGCGATGTTGCACGACCTGGGCAAGGTCACCCTGGCCAGCGACCTGCGCACCATGCACCAAACCCATTGGCGTCGTACTGGTGACCCGATCAATCCCGAACTGTTGAAAAACTATCAGCAGCATGTCGTGGCCGGGTATCGCATGTTGGCCGACAGTCACGCCCCTGCCAGCGCCAGGCAAATCGTCCTCAATCATCACCAGCGCTTTGACGGTCAGGGTTGGCCCGACTTGAAAGACCTGACCCGCAAGCGACGCATCGGGCCACAGGTTGGTCGTGACATTCACATTTTCAGTCGCATCGTGGCCGCAGCGAATGTGCTTGAATCATTAATGCGTGATGCCAGGGGGCGCAGGCGTCCGCCGGTGGCCGCACTGCACGATTTTTACAGCGACCGGTTTGATGGGTGGTTTGACCCGGTGATTCGTGCCGCGATGTTGCGCAAGCTGCCTCCCTTTGCCCTGGGCACGAAGGTAACCCTCAGCGACGGACGCATTGGTGCGGTGGTGGCCCCCAATATCAATCAACCTTGCCGACCTGTGGTGCGTATGTTGACGGATAAATCGGGGCGCGAATTGGGCGATGTGCTGCCGACGGTGGTGTTGGAAGATTGTCCTGATTTGCATATCAGCGCGGCTGCGGGGGTTGATGTCGGTCGTTATTTGTTTGAGTTGCCTCCCCTGCCGCGCAGTCAAAGCAGGTCGGCTTAAAGGCTGTTTCATCACTCAACGAATGGTGGGACGTGCGTTGCACCTGCCAATGGGCGACCAAGCCCATTTCGAATATCACCCTGCATGAACATGAGCCTTCAGCTCATTGACAGTCCGGAGGCCTGCCTCACCCGGACTTGATATGAATCAATCATGAAGCAAGTTATCATCGCGGCATGGTTGAACCGGTGTGTCCCTATGTGTCGCGTGGGGGTTTGAAACTGGCGGCAGCGCTGTCGGCGATGCCATTGATTGTGAACGGACTGACCGCAGCCGACATGGGCTGTTCCACCGGCGGGTTCACCGATTGTTTGCTGCAACAGGGAGCTGCCCAGGTTTACAGCGTTGATACGGCTTACGGGCAATTCGATTGGAAATTGCGCAACGACAAGCGCGTGACCTTGCTTGAACGCACCAATGCCCTGCATTTGAACCCGCGACAGCCCGGTGAAAAAACAAGTGCTGCGAAAAAGTTGGCGGAGTTTGCGGGGGTTGATTTAGTCGTGATTGATTTGGGTTGGACACGACAACGGCTGGCGATACCTGCGGCATTGCGCTGGTTGCGACATGTCGATACAAATCAACCCGTGACTGGTCAGCAAAGTCATTCACCGGTGACGTTGACCCCCTGCATCATCACTCTGATCAAACCACAGTACGAAGCGCCGCCGGAATTGGTGCGCGGTCGGCACGGGGGTATTTTGGACGATGAATATGTGCCTGGGGTGATTGAAAAAGTATTGGATGAAATGCCGGGGTGGGGCGTGCGCGTGGGTGGCTGTATCGCATCCCCGATTCGCGGCAGTGCTGCCGGGGGCAAACCGGGGAATCAGGAATATTTGGCGTGGTTGTACCCGCAGTAGAAGTGGTCAAGTGGCCGAGTGGCCGAGTGGCCGAGTGGTCAACATTTCGAATATCGAATTTCGGATTTCGAATTTTATAAACCAAGCCGAGGACGAAGCCGACCCCCGGG
>CAYRTH010000061.1:0-17792 GCA_964427135.1 uncultured Phycisphaeraceae bacterium | reverse complement strand
GCCGTAAACCAGCCGACCGATGCGCGTCGATGGGGGCTGCTCGTTGGATGAAGCAGCAGTTGCCCTGTCGTCGTGATTTTGCCCCAATGCCACATTGATCGACATGATCATGCACATTACGCCAACGATGGCGCAAGCGATGAAAAACCAAGGTTGGCGGTTGGGTTTTACGAGGTTCATCATCAGGCCTAGCATTTTGCGTGAGTATTGCTCTCTGTGCCTCTGAGTCTCTGTGGTGAATCCTTGATTAAAGGAAATCGTAGTCATGAGCCCCGCCAAACCCAAAGGTGAAAAGTCCGCGAAAAAAGAAACACTCGCAGCAGGCGGTTTGATCGAAGTCGGTCAAACTGCGCCCGATTTTGACTTGCCCGATCAGGCTGGCAAAACGCATTCACTCAAAGATTATCAAGGCCAATGGGTGGTGCTCTACTTTTACCCCAAGGATGACACCTCCGGCTGTACCAAGGAAGCATGCCAATTCCGCGATGGGCTGCCCAAGTTCAAAAAGAGCAAGGCTGTCATCATGGGGGTCAGCCCCGATGATGTGAAGTCGCACGCCAAGTTTGCCGCCAAGTATGAATTGCCCTTCACGCTGCTGGCCGATGATGGCTCCAAGGTGTGCGCCCTTTACGGTGTCTGGCAGGAAAAGAGCATGTACGGACGAAAATACATGGGCGTGGTACGCACCACCTATGTCATCAACCCCAAGGGCATCGTCGCCCAACGCTTTGATAAGGTGAGCGTTGATGGCCACGATCAGCAGGTACTTGAGGTGATCGCGGCGGGATGATGAGGGAAGGCGATTTCGAATATCGAATTTCGAATATCGAATATTAAGAAGCCAAGCCAAGGACGAGGCCGACCCCCGGGGGAGGCCGAGGACTTGGGTATTCTGACTGGTGAGTCGGTTGAAGAACTGGTCGAGTGAATTGGCTCGTTAGCGCCGCGACTTGTCGCGCATTGATTGCACTGGCAGACAAGCTGCCAGTGGCACCCGAGTGTTGCCTTGTGCCAACTCTCTGAATGTGTACTTGCGGGTATGATGCGGGTCTGATGCCCTCGGCTCTGTTGCAACAACTCGACACCTTCGGCCCGGATCACTGTCAGCCGACGACCTATGCAGAGGCGGCGGCCTACACCCGTGCCCTGGCGGAATCGCATTACGAAAATTTCACCGTCGTAAGCTGGTTTTTACCCAAACACCTGCGCGAGGATTTTCATCATGTGTACGCCTTCTGCCGCTGGGCGGATGATTTGGGCGATGAAACCGGCGATCGACAGAAATCAATCGAATTATTGAACTGGTGGCAACGTGAAGTCGATGCCTGTTACGCCGACCAGCCACGTCACCCGGTGTTCGTCGCACTGCATCCGACCATTCGGAAACATGACATCCCTCGCAAACCCTTTGATGATTTGATCGATGCGTTCGTGCAGGACCAGACCATGCTGCGCTACGACACGTGGGCACAGGTGGTTGATTACTGCACGCGCAGTGCCGACCCGGTCGGCCGATTGGTGTTGTACCTGTGCGGCCACCGTGATGCAGAGCGCCAGCGACTTTCCGATGCCACCTGCACCGCCTTGCAACTGGCAAACTTTTGGCAGGATGTTCGCCGTGATATCGTTCAGCGGCAGCGCGTGTATGTGCCCCATGAAGTGGCCCGCAAGCATGGGCTGGACCTGGAAACCCTGGTGCAGGTCGTGCAGCAGGATGAAGCTGGCAACCCGACGAATACATGTGGCAGCGATTCAAAACAAAATGGTGACGGGCGTTCGGGTTGCAACTGCGCCCGTGTGCCCAGTGTCGGCATCACTGCGTTGTTGCCAGCGTATCGTGCGACGTTACGGGAACTGGTGGCACGCACCTGGCCGTTGTTTGAAGAAGGGCGCAAACTTTGGCCGCTGTTGCAGCCGGACGTGCGGTTGGACATTCAACTGTTCACGCTCGGAGGTGAGTCGATTTTGAAAATGATCCACAATCTGAACTACGACACGCTCACCCATCGGCCGTCGCTCTCCAAAGGCGCGAAAATGGCGCTCATGATGCGTGCCCTGACCGGTAAATTGCTCACCCTCAGTGGAATCAGCCGATGACCGCCCCCGCCCCAGCTACCCCCGGCAGCGCACCCACTGTCGCAAACCAAGCGACCGCGCCGCCATCGTTGGATGCGGAGGTGTTGCGTCGATCGTTTGCGACTTGTGCGCAGATCACCAAAACCCGTGCGGGCAATTTTTATCATGGGCTGAAGTTGCTGGGTCAACCCAAACGATCAGCCATGTATGCCTTGTATGCGTGGATGCGGGCGGTCGATGACCTGGCCGACGAACCGGACAACACGATCAATGCGGTGAGCGACAAACAGCAGCGACTGGCATTGTTTCGCACCCAGACGCAACAGGCATGTCGGGCGGAGTTGGACCTTGCCAGGCTCGATGCACGCCATGCTGATATTTGGCCGGCGATACAGCAGACATTCGTGACCTATCAAATGCCGCTGTCAGTGTTGCTGGACATGATTGAAGGACAATTGAACGACCAGCGCAAAACCCGTTACGCCACGTGGGCGGAACTGGAAGAATATTGCTATCAGGTGGCGGGCACGGTGGGGCTTGCGTGTTTGTGCATTTGGGGCTACCAGGGTGATGAGGCGACCCGACAATTGGCGATCAAGCGCGGGCTTGCCCTGCAACTGACCAACATTCTGCGCGACATCGTGGAAGATGCGCAGCGTGATCGGCTGTACCTGCCCGCAGAACAATTGCGACAACATGGCATCGACCCGGAACGTTTTTTGACCGAACTGCGCTACGGCCGACCATCGATCAGCCCGACGGTTTTCACGCAGATGATGCAGGTGCATATCGATCGCGCGGAAGGTTATTACCAGGCATCACGCGGATTGGAAAAACAGTTGGAAGCCGACAGCCGATGTGCCTGCTGGGCGATGGCGGAAATTTACCGTGAGCTCTTGCGATGCATTGCGAAAAAGCCGGAAGCGGTGTTGCAGGGGCGGGTGTCGGTGTCCAGGTGGCGTAAACTTGGCATTGGGCTGAAAGCGAAGTTGGGCCGACCGTGGGCAGCAGAAGTGGTCTAGTGGCCGAGTGGCCAAGTGGCCAAGTGAAGAAATCAAGCCGGGTACGAGGCACGAGGTCGCTGCGGCGACCGAGTGACGAGGACCCGGGTATGTTTGAGTGCAAAAGTTAAGGGATATGCGTATCACAGAAAATGGAATACTTTGGGCTATCAACAAGCGACAGACGACCACGGCCCGACATTACCAACAATATTATTGATGACTTCAAATACGAACCATTCACAATCACGTTCCGTCATCGTCATCGGTGGCGGGCTGGCGGGCATCGCGGCGGCGGTGCGACTGGCCCAGCAAGGTCAGCGCGTCACGCTGGTGGAAACCCGTCAGCGACTGGGCGGCCGGGCGACCAGTTTCACCGATCCGACCACCGGCCAGTTACTGGATAATTGCCAGCATGTACTACTGGGTTGCTGCACCAACCTGCTCGACTTATACGACCGACTGGGCGTTAACCAAAAAATCGACTGGCACCCCCGTTTGCACTTTGCGTTTCCAAATCAAAATCACTTTTCCGCTGAGCCGTGGGTGATCGATACGTTGGAAAGCGACGACCTGCCTGCGCCGCTGCATTTGAGTTCATCATTGCTTTCATTTCGCGGGTTGACCATCATCGAAAAACTGGCGATCGCCCGTGGCATGTTGGCGGTGATGCAGGCGGGTCGATTGGGTCGCGCGAAATTGCACACAATGAACTTTGCGGACTGGTTGGCAAGCGTGGGGCAACCGACGAGTTTGATTGAAAAGTTTTGGGGGCCGGTGGTGGTCAGTGCGATCAACGAATTGCCGGAGCGTATGTCCGCTGACGCAGCGTTGCAGGTGTTTCAGGAAGGCATGCTCTGGCATCGACAGGCTTATGTGATGGGGCTTTCAGCGGTGCCGTTGGTACAACTGTACGACCCGGCTGAGTCGCTGCTTGAGCGCACCGGCGGCGAACTGCTTTTGTCCACCAGCGCCCATCAATTGCAATACGATGCGACCACCCGCCGCATCACCGGGTTGGTCATCGATGGCGACCGAATTTTGCAAGCCGATGCGTATGTGAGTGCCTTGCCGTTTGATCGCCTCGCCAAACTATCGCCCCCTGCATTGCGCCAAACCGATGCGCGTTTGCAGGGGGTTGAACAGATTGAGGTAAGCCCGATCATTGGTATTCATCTGGTGCTCGAGGCGGAGGATGATCAGCCGGTGATGGACCTGCCGCATTTGGTGGTCACCGGGACGATGATTCAATGGCTGTTCAACAAGGGCATGGTCGATCATCAGGCGGACGATGTGACCGATACTGCGGGACAGGTGCAACCGATGCCGACGGTGCGAGGTCAGCATTTGCATGCGGTGATCAGTGCCGCGCATGCGCAGGTGAATGAGCCGGCGCCTGCGTTGATTGAAAAGGCATTGCATGAAGTGCGGTCGGTGCTGCCCAGAGCCAGGCAGGCGAAATTACTGCATGGTCGGGTGGTGAAGGAAAGGCGTGCGACTTTTTCAGCAGCACCGGGGTTGAATCGCTTTCGACCGGTGGCAGCGCCGATGAGGGAACAGGGCGATGCGGTGAATTTGTACCTGGCGGGGGATTGGTGCCAAACGGGTTGGCCCGCGACGATGGAGGGGGCGGTGCGTTCGGGTTACCTGGCAGCGCAGGCGCTGTTACGTGAACAGGGGCATGATGTGGAATTGATGGTCAATGATTTGCGACCGTCGGCGTTGTATGAATTGGTGGCGCGAAGGTGAAATAAGAGCAAACCAAAAAACTCAACACAGAGGTCACAGAGTACACAGAGAAGCAGGCAAAACCAGCTTGTTCGATCAACTCTTGTGCTTGCATCAGACAATTCGATTGTGCAATACATGAAAAACAGTTGTTTCAAAACTTGGCTTGCAGGGTTGGTCCGCTTGGATTGCAACGCACCAACGTGCGGTTCTGCTCTGTGACCTCCGTGTCCTCTGTGTTGAAAATCGGTTCTTTTTTGGTTGCAAAACAACACGACACCTTTGATAGCAAATTGGTATGAAAAATCACTTACTTGAGTTCGACCGACCAGTAAGCGTGGTCGAGGAACTGTTGCCATGAGGCATACTTGGCGCTGCCCAGACGCAGGTTGATCACCGGGTTGCGGCGCGGTTTGAACGGGGCACGTATCAATTTAATACCCGCCTGATCGGGGGTACGGCCAGCTTTGCGGGTGTTGCAGCGCACGCAGCAGCAGACCAGGTTTTCCCACGAGCTGCCGCCGCCCTGACTGCGCGGCTTGATATGGTCCAGCGACAGTTCACTGGTCGGAAAGTGTTTGCCGCAATACTGGCAGATGTTGTGATCACGGGCGAAAATATTGCGCCGATTGAGTTTGACATCCTGTTTGGGCAGCCGATCGTAGCCCAGCAAACGAATCACCTTGGGCACCGCCAGCGAAAGTCGCACGGTGTGCACCCATTCATATTCCGGGGCAGCGAACTTGAGGTGTACGTTGGAAAGGTCCGCCCAACTGTCAAAGTCATAGCCGGTGTACGACCCGTCGGCCACGTGAATCACTTCCGCCAGGTCACGAAACAACAGCGACAGCGCCCGGCGAGCATCGACGATACGCACCGCCATCCAGAGCTTATTCAGCACCAGTACATCGGCATTGAGGCTTGAGGCATGGGCCATCATGCTCAGACTCCGCCCGTCGATCGCTTCCCGAACTGACCGGTGAATGTTAGCGAACAGCCCGGTAATGTGCAAAATATGTGAATTGCGCAAGCAAGGCAAAAAGGCCCCAAGCCCAGGCGGATGGGGAGATCGGTTTCAGGCATGAACCAGTGGTTATAAAGTGGATGTCAGGGTTTGGGAGGCGACATCAGATCAGCGCGTTGCCAGATGCGGATGTAGTCGATCACAAAGTCATCGGGCAACTGTGCATCGTCCAGGGGCAGATTGTCCCATCCGCCGGTGACGTTGGTGAAGATGGGGTACGACTGGACGCTGCCGACGCGGGGGTTCTCATATCGGCCGACGACCTGCCCATTGGCGTAGAAGGTGAGCGAACCGGGCAGCCATAGTACGCCGGCGGTGATATAGCCGTCGGCATCGGGCTGAAAATAGACCTTGTCGGTACCCAGATGCTTGTGTTGTTTTTCGTAGCCGTCCCAGTGGAAGGCGATGTTGTAGCGATGCGGCCCCCAGCCGGAGAGGTACTCCATGATGTCCACTTCCATGCCGCCCTGATGGGTGCTGGCACGTTTCCACTGGGGCCCAGTCTCGACTCCGCGGTCGGGCATCAGCCAAAAGGCGGGCCACATACCTGGTGCTTTGGGCAGCTTCATACGGGCCTCAAAATAGCCGTAGAGTTGGGTCCACTTGCCGTAAGTATCGAGGAATCCGGTGGCGTAATCGGTCTGCTTTTCCTGGGGGTCGTCGTTATGGTGGCCGCGTTTTCGTTCCAAACGGAGGTGGACCTTGCCCTCCTTGAGCAGGACGTTGTTGCGGGAAAAATGCGTGCGTTTGTCCCAGTAATTGGCGGTGTAGATGTTCCAGTGCGATGCGTCGATGGCGTCGGCATCGAACTCGTCGGAGAACGTCAGCGACCAATCGCCCTCAACCGGCGGACGCTTGCCCAGCCAATCCGGCAGCGGCGGCAGCGGCGGCATACCGGATACGATCTGCGTGACACTCAGCACGCCAGGCTTGTCCGAGTTGGCGGCGATCACCACGGCACTGACGTTGTTGCTGGTGACCCGATCGCCGGAGTTGGGCGAACTGTCCCAGATCGACTTGGCCTTAAAGGGGAGGATGATTTGCACAGAGTCGCCGGGTGCCAGGGGTGCTTGGGGCCAGGCCCACTCGGACGGACCACCCTGACTCGACAAACGTGCCCGCGGGGTCAGCGGTGCGGAACCATCGTTGCGAACAGTGACGATGACATGCAGTGCATCACGCAAGTCCCATCGGCCCACCGGGGGCTTGAAGTCTGCCGCAGCATCTTGCTTGCCCGCCGGAAACGTGACACGCATGGCCCCGTCCGCAAGTGACACCGCCGCCCCGTTGCGAGCGGCGATCTGTGTCGCCTCGTCAATCTTCATTCCCTGATGAAACATCACGCCACCTTCGGGCTTGATACGCACCGCCCCCGGCGGCGTCGGCGGTTTCTGGCCAGGTTTACCACCAGCCTGGATCGACAACAATCGAAACGAACGGTCCTCCTTCGACTTGCCGGCAAAGAGGATCACCCGGACCACAGCCTTGGGGTTCAGAGCGTAGCCTGGCTTGTAGCCCTGACTATAGCCGAAAATGGTACGAATAGAACCGACTTCACCGGGCTTGATGGTGGCGCTCTCGGTGTTCCAGGGTTCCTGCTTCCAGTCACCATCGTTGTCCACGCGCAGGGACAGACGCATGGGTTTGTTGCCGGTGTTGAGGATGCGAGCCTCGATGTACCCGTGGGCGGATAGGTCCCAAGGTTGCGCACCGACCAGACGCAGACCGGGGTATCCCGCGTCGCCGCTGGTGATCGTGACATCCATGCCGGGGTGTTCAGCGTCGGGGTTGTGCTCGAAGGAAACCTGATTGCTATCAGGCTTGAGCAACGCAGCGGCATTGTTGGCTGCGCCGTCGAACAGCATCCATGCCGACGCTTTCGCGTCATCTGCCGTGGCCTGAGGCTGAGCTTGTATGAAATTGGCCGATCCGCCAATGAGGAGTGCCAACACAAGCAAAGCATCATTCAGACGTATTCTCATCACAAAACTCCATAAACAATGAGAACGCAATCGCCAGATTGTTTCTCAAAACGGTTTTTTCAACACGCGCCGCGACCGTGAGCGGTTATGCCGTAGGGTTGATGCAGAAAAAACCGTTCCTTGTCGGTCGCGGTTCATTTTCGGACATAGCCTGAGTCCCTTGGCACAGGGGGTAGGCAAGCCGATGTTCCAATCGATCCATGGTCAAGCCTTACGGATTGAACCGGTGGCTGATGCTTCCTTCCAGAAACGCGCGATGAAGGCCCACATCCAGTCCAGGCACGGATGCTGCGGCAGCTTCATTCAAATACACCGCACTGTGGCCGTCGAGAAAACCGACCACCGCAGCGTTGGTGTGACGGTAAGTGACCAACCCATTACTGCCGGCTCCGGTGGCAGTGGCGCCGGGTTGATCGAAATAGTATTTTTCCCAGCGGTAGCCGCCACCTCCGCCTGCGCTGTCGGCGAAGCAGATGAATTTGTTCGGAGCCGCACGAAAAACATCGAACCGAAGTTGCGGACGCGGCAGCGTCATCGTGGGAATATTGCGAAACGCCCGGGCATCGTTGTGGTAGTTGATCCCCAGCCCCAGGTCGTTGTTGCTGGTGGTGTTGGGTCGGTGCTCGGTACATAAAATGACACGGGTTGTGTTGGCGTTGCCGTCTTGCTGAGCATTGTTGCCCACGAAATCGCCCAAAAATCGGCGGTGATGCCAACGGTACCAGACCCCGCTGATGTTTTGCTCAGCCATCGGTCCGTAGCCGGCGTTCTCTATCGCGTAGGTGGAAGCAGCGATCAGCAACTGTCGATGATTCGAGAGGCATTGCGTCTTTCGGGCAGCGCTGCGTGCGTTCTGCAACGCCGGCAACAGCAACGCCACCAAAAGGGCCATGATCGAAATCACCACCAACAGTTCGATCAAGGTAAAGCCCAGGCGAACGCGGTTAACGGAAGTGTTCATAACGGCCTTCTTCCTGAGTCTGCCCATCCATAGGCACAAGCGAGCTATGAAATTTCCAAGACAGTGACCCCGGTGAATGCCCAGGTCGCCCGATCAAGACGGCCAGGGCGATGGAAGGTTCAAGGCGACGGTTCAAGCCCGACGACGCCCGATCAGACAAAGAGAACCCAACCCCAGCAAGGCCAACGACGCCGGTTCGGGGATGACATGCTCCACCTGGACCGAGTTGAGGAACCCGCGGGCGGGGTTGCCGTTGACCGTGGCGGAACTGGCCAGGTTCAGAGCCTGCCCCGACGAGAGCGTCACGGTCAACAGAACGTAGTTTTGGCTCTGCACCCAACTGGTATTGAAAGTGTTGGGTGCGGTGAATGTGTTGGTCCCGGACTGAGCAAGTGTTGCCGAGTCGAAGTTGCCTGCTGCGCCAGCGTCAGCATGGATTGTATAGACCTCATTGGAGCCGGCACCGGTATTGGTGTTGCGAGCAATGACATAGATGTTGTATTGGCCGGCGGCCAGACCGGTGATCTGCAAGCCGGTGCGGGTATTTTGGCCCGTGCTGCCGGTGAAGATGCCGTCCCTGCCCACCGAGGGGGACGTATAGATACCGCCGCTGGTTCCTGTCCCCAGAGCGTTACTGGTACTTGGCTGACTGGCCAGATTGATGGTTGTTCCGCCGATCACCGAACCAAGGTTCAGTGCGATGCCGGTGGCAGCTGAGCCGTCGGCATAGACCAAGCCGGAGTTGAAGTCGGCCAGTTCGACTTTGTTCCAGGTGGCACCGGTGAACGAGGGCACAGCAGTGTGTAGCGGGCTATTGGTTTGGGACGCACCGGTGACGGTGGTCGGACCAAAGTCGAACATGAGTACACTTGCACCAGCGTCGCTGGACCAACCCAGAACGCCCAACAGACCGACTACTGGAGCTACCAACCAACGAGATTGAATCACGCACATGACTGAGTCCTCCTTTAAATGTCGCACACGCGGACAGACGAATCAGACAACAGGTTCACACGAACCCGCTCCGTATGAGGGGCCAAGTGAGTCAGGTGGCATACCGGTTGATTCCCGCACAACCAACTGCGGAACCACCAATTCAAGCAAATCATCCGTGGCTGAAGTAGCGTGATTGGATGGCGACTCAAATAACATTTGCGTGGCGCGCCTGCCCATCTCCTCCAGCGGCTGTCGAATCGAGGAGAGCGACGGACTGACGTGTCGGCACAGTTCCATGTCATCAATGCCGATGACGCTGACATCACCGGGCACGTTCAACCCCATTTGCTGCAAGCGACGCACGGCATAGATGGCGGATAAGTCGCTGTAACACACCAGTGCGGTCGGACGAGCATGCCCGGCAAACAACGCACTCACGCCAAGGTTGCCAGCGGTGGGCAGGTCCACATCCCGGTCCGGCGTGGTCGCAGCGGGGTTGCTGGTGTCCCAGACCCAGGCCGGGGGAACCCAAAGCCCCTCAGCCCGCATCGCCTGTTCAAAACTCGTGCGACGCAACATCGCACCCGGTCCGGCTTCACGCGAACCCGGCCCCAAGTAGCCGATCCGCCGATGCCCCAGTTCGGTCAAGTGCTTCACCGCCAGGGCAATTGCAGCCTGGTCGTCGAAGTTCACTCGCCGTAAATCGGGCAGATCGCCATGAAAGTTGACGCCGACCACTTTGGGAAATCGTTCGATCAGCGGAGCCAACCAAGGCGTGTGGTGATGCAGCCGAAGCAGCACCAATCCGTCAATACGGCGTTCGGTGAACTTGTGGAAACAGCCCTCCGGCGAGGCGGCCCCCGTCAGGTTGATGGCGAGCAGGTCATACCCATTCTGCTGACAAACCTTTTCGACGCCATGCAGGATCGCGGATTCATAGGGATAGGTCAGCGAACTGCAAACATCGGGCGTGACATAAACCCCGATCGTACGGGTGGATCGCCGTGCCAGGGATTGACTGGCAAAGTCGGCGCGGTAATTCAACTTTTCCGCCGCCTTCATGATGCGACGTGTGAGCGCCGGACTGGCTCCAGCGTTGGTGTTGGAGCGATTGATCACCGTGGACACCAAGGCCGAGGAACAACCCGCCAATAACGCCACGTCCTTGAGCGTCACCCGACGCTCGGCTCGTAACGACTGACTCACAGATTGTTCACGCTCAACAGGCATCCAAACTCCAATCCATCAGACAAAAGGGCCACTTCATATGACTAAAACGACATTGACCGGATTTTTATATTAAGCGCTTAATATTACATCGCTCAATTCACCAAGTCAAGTATTTGTTTTGAATAATAATGATTGGATGGGGAAATATAAAAAACTTGGCTGAAGGCTTCACGGAAGGGTGAAACCCTCGGCCAGGTCATCGTGTCTGTAAATTCCCCAAGTTAAGTTTCGTGATCCTTCAGCGTTTGATACGGGCCGAGCCGCCGCCGGCCACGTGCAACAGTTCATCAAGCATGATTTGTGACGAGTCACCACGGGTGCTCATGAGCAGTGCCCCGTGAGCCACGCCCAGGTTGACGCATTCCTGCGCCGATTTGCCAGCCAGAAAACCGTAGATGAACCCGCTGGCAAAGCCGTCGCCTCCGCCGACACGGTCTTCGATTTCCAAATTCTCAAAGTTCAGGCCATCGTAGAACGTGCCCTCATGCCACATGATGGCCGACCAGTCGTTGATCAGCCCCGACTTCACCCCACGCAATGTCGTGCCCACCACTTTGACATTGGGGTAATCCTTCACCACTTTTTCGACCATCTTTTTGAACGCTCGGGTGTCAATTTCACCCTTTTCCACGTCCACGCCTTCCACTTCATAGCCCAGCACTTTTTGAAAGTCTTCCTCGTTGCCGATCAGGCAGTCGATATACGGCACCAGCGGCTTGGTCGTCGCAATCGCTTCTTCGCTCTTCCAAAGTTTGGAACGGAAGTTCAGGTCATACGACACAATCGTGCCCGCATCATGGGCTGCCTTGACCGCTTCGGCTGTCACTGCTCGTGTGCCTTCGGACAAGGCAGCATAAATCCCGCCGGTGTGAAACC
Source organism: uncultured Phycisphaeraceae bacterium (assembly GCA_964427135.1). Taxonomy (GTDB): domain Bacteria; phylum Planctomycetota; class Phycisphaerae; order Phycisphaerales; family Phycisphaeraceae; genus JAJXSS01. The sequence goes on along the minus strand of CAYRTH010000061.1, from coordinate 5,978 downwards.
AGCGAACGCCGCGTTCCTTGAACAGGTTGTTCCAGTTGACCTCGCCGGGCTTCATGCCTGCGGTGGCACTGTGACCCCGGTCGTACAAGGTGGTCGAAGCGCGACGGCCGGTGCCCACTTCGGTGAAGTTCAGGCCGATGCGGTCCTTTTTACCCACCCCGTCGAACTTGCGTACCAGGGCATGACTGACATCAACCCCCACCGCACGGGCGTGGTTAAGTATGAGCTTGCCCATGGGGGAATCGTTGACAGCACCAACCCAGCCGCCACGCAAGCCCAGCCGTGACAGGGCGTAGGTGGTGTTGTATTCGCCACCGCCAACCCACACTTCCAGCAAGGGGGAAAACTCGATGCGCCCATGACCTTCGGGCGACAAACGAATCATGCACTCGCCCAGGGACACCTGGTCCAACTGACACTCGGATGCGGATCGAATCTTCATGCTCATGTTGCAGCCAGCTCCGTGAAAAGGGATTGAGGGTGATGATGAACCGGGTGATATTGTGGGCATCGGCGGTACGCTGTCAATGAGGGCAATATCGCTGGTGGCCCCTGTTTCAGGGTAGCCGCATTTTTTCCATGCAGAAGTGGCCACGAAGCACACGGAGTTTCACCGCAGAGAGCGCAGAGATCGCAGAGAAGAACTGATGTAAAAATAATATTTTGGCACTTCATTTTTTTTGGATTTTTCTCTGCGTTCTCTGCGCCCTCTGCGGTGAATTCTTAAAGTCTGTTCTTTCTGTCTTGTTCTTTGTGTGCTTCGTGGCGCATGATTTATTGGCGTCTTTGCGTTCAATCAACCCCCGGCTATCGACCCGGCGTGATCGCTACTACTATGTTCTGACTTGTGCATCGCGTCGCCTGTCATGATTCACGCATGACCAAGGAACCCGGCCCATGTCGATGATCCGTCGTTTTCTTTTCGCCTGTCTTGCACTGCTTCTGTCCCTGCGTTACCGCATCCGTGTGCAGGGACTCGATCAACTGCAAGACCTCAAGGGCGTGCTCATCATTCCCCAGCACCCAGCCTACATCGACCCGCCCATTGTTCTGCGCACCGTGTACCGCGCCCTTGCCCCCCGGCCGATGCTCTTTGCCCGGGTGTTTCGTAACCCGCTTTTATTCTGGCTCCCCCGCGCCCTCAACGCTTTGGAAATACCCGACCTCGAAGCGCACAGCACCCAGGCCCGGGCGCAAACCCAGCAGTCCATCGATGCGGTGATCGAGGGCTTGAAGCGTGGTGAAAATTTCATTCTCTGGCCGTCGGGTCACGTGCAACGGCAACCGTATGAGTCACTGGGGGCTGCCCGCAGTTTGAGCGACATCGTCAATGCTGTGCCCACCGTGCAACTCGTGGCTGTACGCACCCGCGGGCTTTGGGGCAGCTCTTTTAGCTTCGCCTTTACGGGCGGCCAACCCAACCTTGTCAAAGCCCTGTTACGCGGCATCGGTGTGATCATCGCCAACCTGATTTTTTTTGCCCCCCGTCGAACGGTTGAACTCACCATCGAGCGTTTTTCACCAGCGGATTTACCCGGCTCAAGTCGTGAACATATCAACCCCTTTTTCGAACGTTGGTACAACGCCGCCGGTCCTGAAAAACCCAAGTTCGTGCCCTACCACTTTGCTTTGGGGGCGCGTGAACGTGAGTTTCCCGCACTGCCCAGCAGTCTGCCTGTCAACCTCAAACAGGTAAAAACCGAAACCAAACAAGCGGTCAATCAAATGCTGGCCGAGCAGTTGAAACGTGAGTTAAGCCTCGATGAATTGCAGCCCGACACCACGCTCGACAAGCTCGGACTTGACAGCTTGGATCGCATGGAGCTTTCACTGGCGATCGAGCAGCGTTTCGGGTTTCACAGCGACAGGGTGCCGACGGTGCTGGGCGACTTTTGGGCGCTTGGTGCAGGGCTGGTCGAAAACACACCCCCCAAACCACCTGCTCCGATGTGGTTTGAGCAACCCGCAGAAGCGTCGCTGGAAATATTGGGTGACACCATTCCGCAAGCAATCGTCCGTCGCGCTCTTGCCAATCGCAAACAGGTCATCGTGGCCGATGATTTGTCAGGCGTACTTACCTATGAACGGTTACTCACCGGGGCGATTTTGCTTGGCAAACGCTTCAAAAAGCATGTGCCCGACAACCCGCACATCGGGCTGATGCTGCCTGCTTCCGTCGCCAGTGATGTCGCACTGCTAGGCATCTACCTTTGCGGCAAACGGCCCATCGTGCTCAACTGGACCACCGGCCCGGGCAACCTGGCCCACGCAGCCCAACTCACCCAACTCACGCACATCATCACCAGCAAAAAATTCATCGACCGCACCGGCATCACCGTTGCCGGCACGCAGTACCTGTTCATGGAGGACCTGCGCCAAACGGTAAGCAAAGTCGAAGCCTTGCTCACGCTGATGAAAGTGCGTTATCTGCCGGGGGTGGTACAGCGAAATACGCCCTTGGTCGATGCTGATTCACCAGCCGTGGTGCTGTTTACATCGGGTTCGGAAAAAACGCCCAAAGCGGTGCCGCTGTCGCATCGCAACATCATCAGCAACATTCAAAGTGCGCTGACTGCGTTTGCGATCAATCGTGATGCGGTGATGCTGGGTTTTTTGCCGGTGTTTCACAGTTTTGGCTTGTCGGTGACGACGCTGCTGCCTTTGCTCAGTGGTTTGCGTTGTGTGCATCACCATGACCCGACCGATGCCGGGGGCCTGGTGCGCAAAATCGCAATGTACAAGCCGACGCTACTTTGTGGTACGCCGACGTTCGTGTCGTACATACTCGATCGCGGCAGCAGTCAGCAGTTGGCATCGCTGAAATTGTTCGTGGTCGGTGCGGAAAAGTGTCCGCAAGCGCTTTTTGATCGCGTGGCCGAAAAGCTGCCCGGGGCGCGGGTGCACGAAGGCTACGGCATCACTGAGTGTTCGCCCCTGGTCAGTGTCAATACCCCAACGCAATACAAGCTCGGTTCGATTGGCGTACCCTTGCCGGGTATCGCCGTGCAGGTGGTGGACCCGGACACGTTCACACCCTTGCCCGTCAATGATCGCGGCATGTTGCTGGTCAGTGGCCCCAACATTTTTGCCGGTTACTGGGGCGATGAACAAACAAAACCTTTTCATCACGCCGAGGGCAAACGTTGGTACATCACCGGGGATCTGGCTTCGATCGATCACGAGGGTTTCATTCACTTTGCCGGGCGACTCAAACGGTTCATCAAGGCGGGGGGCGAAATGGTGTCGCTGCCTGCGCTCGAGGAACCGTTCACTTTGAAATACCCACCGACGGAAGACGGACCGCAGGTGGCGGTGGAGGGGGTTGAAACGTTGGATGCCGAGGGTTCCGCCGGTCGAAAAATCGTGCTGTTTGTCACCGTGTCAATGGCCTTGCGTGATGCAAATGCGTTGCTGGCCGAGCACGGCTTCCGTGGGGTGATGCGGTTGGATGAGGTGCGCCAGGTCGAACGCATCCCCGTTCTGGGTACGGGTAAAACCGATTACAAGGTACTGCGTCAGTGGGTGATGGGGTAAAAGAAGTGGTCAAGTGGCCGAGTGGCCAAGTGGTCAAGTGACAGAACCAAGCCAAGGACCAAACCATCAGAGCCGCGAGTGGCAACGAGCGGTTGATATTGAGTGATTTGGCGATCTGGTGATATGGCAATTTGGCGATTTCTGATTGGACGATTGATTCACTGAAAAATAAAAACTCGGCCACTTTTGCCAAGTCGACCACTTGATGACTTCAGTTGGTGGGTCCGTTCGCGGATTCAATTAACCCACACTACGCCGCTGTGCCACTTCATTTTGCCGTCGTCGTGGCCGGATGCGCCCATGAAATGCCGTCGATCGGCAAGCCCAGCAGGTGGAACCGCAACGTCTGCAAAATGCTTTTGCACGCCCGGTCGCGCAGCACCTGGCGATCCCCCATCAGTTGAAACCGCAGTGCTTGCACCTTGATGTTCGTGCCATCGGGCTGAGGTTGTTCAGTGCGTTCCGCCAAGGCCATGAACACGGTGCCCACGGGCTTGTCAGCACTACCCCCATCAGGCCCGGCGATGCCCGTAACCGATAACGCAACCTTAGCAGTGCTGCGCTGCAAGGCGCCCTGTGCCATGGTCATCGCCACGGGTGCGCTCACCGCGCCATGTTGCGCGATCAGTGATTCAGCCACCCCCAGTTCACGTACTTTCGCCTCGTTGGCGTAGGTAACCCACCCGCCCTGATACACGGCACTGGCACCGGGCACATCGGTGATCATTTGGCCGAGCATGCCCCCGGTGCAACTTTCAGCCGTGACGAGTTTGATGTTTCGATCCATCAACATCGGCACGACCACCTGCGGCAATGTCACCTCATCACGACTGAACACAAAAGGGTGCATGATGGCCTGTACCTGCGCGATGGTGTCATCCAATTGTTGTTGCGCAGTCACAGCATCATCAAATTCACTGCGAATGCGAACCGAGACGATGCCACCGCTGACGGTGGTGCCGACCTTGGGGTTGCGGTCACGGGCCATGAGTGAGCCGAGCTTTTCACCGACGACACTTTCGCCCAGACCGAAGGTGTTGATTTTGGTGGTGAGTATGACTTTGCGTTTATCACAGGGCAACGACTGATTCAAAAAGGGGACGACACTGCGATCGAACATGGCAAACATTTCACGGGGTACGCCGGGCATCACGAAAATGTCAGCCTTGTGAAATCGAGCGTGAATGCCGGGGGCGGTGCCGCAGGTGTTTTCGAGCATGATCGCACCCCGCGGGCACATGGCCTGAATGCGATTGCTGGCCGACATGCTGCGTCCGCGCGCCTGAAAAAAGGCATCAATGGCCGACAGCGCATTTTCGTCGAGGGTGAGTTCCACCCCCATGGCCTGCGCCAGGCCCTGACGGGTGAGGTCGTCTTGCGTGGGGCCCAGTCCGCCGGTGATGAGCACCAGTTCAACCTGCTGCGCTGCCAGCCTGATCGCCTGTGCGATGGCGTTTTGGTTGTCCGCAACGGTATGGTGATAGGTTGGAAACAGCCCGTGGCGGCAAAGCTGGGCTGCCAGGTATGCACTATTGGTGTCGATGGTTTGACCCAGCACCAGTTCATCGCCGATGGAAAGTATGGCCGCGTTCATCGGCGGATTATACGCCCTCATGCAAGTGATCAGTGACGCCGAGGGCTTTAGCCCCGGATATCCGACCCTGAAGGGTTCGGCGTCAATTACATGTCGATTTCAGCGCTCATCTTCAAACGCATCAGCCGGTATAATCACCCTTCTATGACCGCGCAAATGCTCGATGGAAAAACCGTGTCGGCCCAGGTGCTGGAAAATTGTGCCCGGCGGGTGCGTGACATTCAAACCCGCCGCGGGGTGACGCCCTGTCTGGCGACGGTGCTGGTGGGGGATGACCCGGCTTCGGTCACGTACACCGCGATGAAACGCAAGCGCTGTGAAGCGGTGGGCATGATGTCGCGCAAAATCGAACTGCCTGCGACCATCACCACGGATGACCTGGTCAAAGCCCTGCGTGAACTGGGCGATGACAAGTCGGTGCATGGCATTTTGCTGCAACACCCGGTGCCGCGCCACATCGACGAACGGGCTGCGTTTGAAGCGATACCTGCAAACAAAGATGTCGATGGCGTGACGCTGCACAGTTTCGGGTCGATGACCTTTGGTCTGCCCGGCTTTGACAGTTGCACCCCCGGCGGCATTATGCGACTGCTCAAGGCTTACCAAATACCCATCGCTGGAAAGCGGGCCGTGGTGATTGGTCGTAGTCCGATACTGGGTAAACCCATGGCCATGCTGCTGCTGGCCGCTGACGCCACGGTTACCATCTGTCACTCGCGCACGGTTGATTTGCCAACGGTGGTGGGAGAAGGTGACATTGTGGTGGCAGCGGTGGGCAAACCTGAATTCGTCAAGGGTGATTGGATCAAGCCCGGCGGGGTGGTGGTGAATGCGGGCTACAACCCCGGTA
>CAYRTH010000060.1:0-18892 GCA_964427135.1 uncultured Phycisphaeraceae bacterium | reverse complement strand
AAATGTCGTGGACCCGCCGAGTCAATCACCCTAGCGAAGTGCTTTCGGTGGGCGTGGAAATCGACGTGGTGGTGCTGGAGATCAACAAGGACAAACAGGAAATCAGCCTGGGCATCAAGCAGACGGAAGTGAACCCGTGGGATTTGGTGGCTCAGAAGTATCCGCCGGGCACGGTCGTCGAGGGCAAGGTTCGCAACCTGGCCAGCTACGGTGCGTTCGTGGAAATCGAACCGGGCATCGACGGCTTGCTGCATGTGTCGGACATCAGCTGGACCAAGAAGATCAGCCACCCCAACGAAGTGCTCAAGAAGGGCGACACGGCTCGATGTGTGGTGCTGGAAGTGGATCAGGAAAAGCAGCGCATCAGCCTGGGGTTGAAGCAGATGTCGCAGGACCCATGGGTGGAGGCGATTCCGAGCCACTATCAGCCGGGCATGATCGTCCGCGGCAAGGTGACCAAGATCACCAACTTCGGCGTGTTCGTCGAGTTGGAGGAAAGTTTGGAAGGTTTGCTGCACATCTCCGAGTTGTCGGACCACAAGGTGGAGAACCCCGAGGATGTGGTGAAGGTCAACCAGGATGTGGAAGTGAAGATTTTGCGCGTCGATATGGACGAACGCAAGATCGGCCTGTCGCTCAAACGCGCCCAGTGGACCAGCGACACGGCTGCCAACCCCGGAGCCTTGAGCGCCGCAGCCAACGCACCGGTCACGCCTGTGAAGAAGGCCAAGTCCGACAGCCTGATGGGCGGCATGGGTGAAGGCGGAGCACTGGGTACCGACAAAATATTTTTCGGTCCCGGCGGCACCAAGCCCGGCAACTGAAGCAAGTGATCGGGTGGTGTAGGGTGGGTCAAGCGAGTCCGCCAGCGGACCCACCGACGAAGTGGTCAAGTGAATGATCTGCGTATAACCGCGAGCGCAAACTCGCGGTTTTTTCATGGCAATTTCAAGCCGGGAACGTGATCAAAAAGGCAGGGATATGAGCCTACGGCTCATTGACAGGCCAGACGCCTGCCCCACCCGTGCAAAAAAGGGGATAAGTACATTTATTTTGCCGCGTTCGTTTTCTTGGGCCGACCCCTGGAGCGAAGGGTGCTGGCTAGCCCAAGCCGTTTGGCTGTGCTGGACACCCACGCTTGCGTGCCCAGTGGTCGACCTCTGCGCAGGCTGGTTCGCAATATTTCAAGTTCCCTGGGCGACTCGGCCTGATTTACCAAGGTTAACCATTGCCTGGGTACGCCAACCGGCCAGGGCGTCAACTTTGGCCAATCCTGAGGATCGCCTGGCAGGCTGTCACACAGACGTTGCCACAGGCTGCACCATTTCCACTCTTCCGCCCGTCCACTTGCGACCAGCCCCGCACGCAGCGGGTTCCGCTCCACATAACGACAGACCGTCAGAAAATAGCTGTCATCCTGCACTGGAAACGATTTGTATGTTCCTTGGTAGAGATGGCCAAGGCCCACCGATTGATGGTGCTCCCGCCAGCGGCGAACATGCGTCACCGTCAATCGCTGCATGAACCTTCCAAGATCACCATCGGCCTGGGGGCGCACCACCAGATGCCAATGGTTTGGCATCAGGCAATACGCAAACAGTTCCACCGGAGCCTCGCTCAACGCCTGGGCAAGCACGCGCACAAAAGCGTCATAATCCCCGGCGTGTTCAAATAGCTCCCGCCGTTCGTTACCACGGTTGAGCACGTGAAACACAACCCCACCAGGTTGAATGCGCGCGACTCTTGGCATGGAAGAATGTTAACCGTCCCTGACCGATCTTGCAAAAATGTACTTATCCCCTTTTTTAGCGTTCGTGATTTACGGGCATGGCACGGATGCGTTGCAGCATGGGAATCATGCCTTCTTCCAGCACCTGGTCCCAGCCCATGCGTGACACCAGTTTTTTGCCCGTGTCGATGAGTTCCTGCATCTGCTGCTCGTTGCGCGGCAGGCGTTGCGCCAGGTGATGTGCCACTTCCGCCGCCACCTTCCATTCCATCGCATCACGCTGCGCCTGCGTCATCAACTTCAATTCGTCCAGCGATAAATCGTGATCGAGTTGGGTGAAATCAGCCACGATCACGTTGGGCGTACCCTTGTTGCCGGTGACGTGATCGACAAAGCCCTTGCAGCCGCAGACGCTGGACACCACACAGATCGCGCCGCAGGACAGGGGTTCCAGCGGGCTGATGCCAAAGGGTTCGTAGGTGGCCATGCCGAATTCGACATCGGTGCCCCGGCGGAGGTCGGCGATGTCCATTTTCGCAGACAATCGTTTGCCGATGCGTGATTGTGACCAGCCGAATTGGTTGACCAGCACCACCTGAATGTTGTTGTGCTTGGCGTTGAAATCGTCGGCATCACGACCCAGGCCGACTTCGGGACCGACCATATCCGGGTAGCCTTCGCGGTGATTGCGGGGCCAACTGTAGTGCTCCTCCATGCTGTACACATCCTGCGGACGGCGCACACCGCCGCCGGTGGTGAGTATGTAGAGCACGCCTTTGCGATGTTCTTCGCCCAGCAGTCGATCCAGTTCGTGACAGACGCGCAGGTCCCGCCACAGGCCCTTGCTGATGACCGGGCGGGTGATGTGCGTCATCAGCACATCGGGGCGGTAGCCCAGTAGTTTTTCGGAATAGTCCTGCAACATTGATCGACTGGACTGCTTGCTTTTCATGTTACAGGGGATCACCGGCAGGCCGTTGTAAACCACATCGATCGGAATGTCGTCGAACTTGGGGCCAAGGAAGCGGAACTCATCGCGCACAAAATCACCCACTGCGATCAACCCGTCGCACAGGTGGGTGCGGGAAATCAGGCCATGTCGGAAGTAGCTGTCCACGGAGCCGAACACATCATCGACGTGCAGTTTGAGTTGGCGAGCCTGACGCAGCACGTTGTAAAACATGGTGTCGTGGCCGGGGTGGTCTTCGACGAGTCGGCGGACGGTCGAACACTCGTGGGCATGGAACACGGTACGGAACTTGGTCGGCCCATCATGAATGGCCTGCAACACCGCAGGCATGCCCATGAACTCATGTGAGAACATGACGCAGGGTAAATCTTCGCGGTGCAGGATGGCCAACAGGGCGTAGTAGCAGGGTTCGGCCAAGCGCATGTATTCTTCGTAATCCCACGCGCTTTCGTACTTCCAACTGGGCAGCCCGAAGCGGTCCCACAGTTTGAATTTGAAGCGGTTGAGGCGATCGGGGTTGATGCGGAAGGTGTCGATCAGCAGCACCTCGGCTTCACCGGTGAGGTTCAAGCCCGGCGGGTTGTAGTGACGTTTGCCGTAAACGATGGCAGTGTTGAAGGCCCATTCGATGGGACGCAGTTTGTCGGCCAGGTTGAGCTTGTCGATGTTATCGACGGAGCTGTAAAGCACTTCGCCATGGTCGCCCAGGCGTGAATGAGGATCGACCGCCCCGTGGGTGGAGGTTGGTCCGATGAGGATGGTGCGTTTGACTTGTTGTTGATAAACGGGACTGATGATCATGCCTTCGAGCACGGTGCCGATACCGCCGAGTTGTTCGACGGCTTCGTGGGTGACGTGCGCCAGGGTCAACCGTTCATCGCCACGGGCTTTGGCCAGGGCGGAGACAACAGCGGCGGGTGAGTTGGAGGCGTTTTTTTTGGGGCGGGGCATGGGGTCGATTTCCTTTTTTCAGAGCCGCGAACGGTAGTGAGCGGTGCTTTGAAGAACCACTCGCTTCCGCTCGTGGCTCTGACAATCATTGGAATGAGTCATCATCAGCCGGGCGGCAACTGGCTGGGGTCGATGCCGGGGCTTGAAGGACCTTTGGGGTCGGAGCCCTTGGGGCGGGCGGGCATGGCGACGGCCTGGACATCGCCGACGCTGGAACCGCGGGGCATGGCGATGACACCGGTGCGTGCCAGTTCAAGGATGCCAAAGGGCGACATCAGGTCGATGAAGGCTTCCATTTTGTCTTCGGTGCCGGAAAGTTCGATCATGAGTTTATCGGTGCTGACATCGACGATTCGGCCACGAAAGAGGTTGACCAGTTCGATGATTTCACTACGGCGATGGGAGCCGTCGGCCCCGGCCGTGGACACCTGCACGAGCATGAGGTCGCGTTCGACGTAGGGAACGTCTTTGTAATCGACGACCTTGACGACGGGGGTGACCCGGCCCAATTGTTTGCGGACCTGTTCCATCACGGCATCGCTGCCATTGACAACGATGGTCATGCGCGAAAGTTCGGGGTTTTCGGTGCGCCCGACGACCAGACTGTCGATGTTGAAACCACGGGCGGCAAACATGCCTGCGACCTGGGCGAGAACGCCGGGTTCGTTGGTGACCAGGGCGGCAATCACGTGACGACTGGAGGTTGTTTCACTCATAGTGCCGACATGATACGCCGTTGCGAAGGAAGTGGCCATTGAAGAAGAAGTGGCCGTTGAAGAAGTGGCCGAGTGGTCGAGTGCGGGAAGAAGTGGTTGAGTGGTCATGTGGCAATGAATTTCGAATTGCGGATTTCGAATTTCGAATATCAAGAAAACAAGCCGGGAACGAGGCCATCAGGCCGAGGGCCCGGGTATCTGACGAGTTCAAAGTCACAGGTCCAAAGTCCAAAGTCCAATACAATCCGTGACTTTGGACACAAAGAATACCCGAGTCCTCAACCTCCCCCGGGGGTCGGTTTCGTTCTCGGCTTGTATTCAAATCCGAAATCCGAAATTCGAATTTCGAAATCTTGATCACGGGGTCACCGGATATACTCAGCCCATGGCCAAGCAGCAGACCAGGTTTGTTTGCCGATCGTGCGGGGCGATACAGGTCAAATGGATGGGCAAGTGCCCGGATTGCGGGACGTGGGATTCGTTGGAAGAGTATCGTGCCCCGGATGTCGGTGCGCAAAAAGATGGTCAGCGCGGCACGGCGGCGCAGTTCACCACGGTAGCGACCAGTGCCCCGGTGGCGCAGCCGATTGGTACGGTGGAAGAGAGTGATTTGCTGCGGATCGCCACGGGCATACGTGAACTGGATCGCGTGCTGGGCATGTCGGGGGAATGTGCGAATGACCAGGCAAAAGTTGGCCAAGGGGTGGGCCCGCCGACAGCGACGCAAATCAACGTGGGCATTGTGCCGGGGTCGGTGGTGTTGCTCGGCGGTGACCCGGGCATCGGCAAATCAACGTTGTTGCTGCAGGCAGCGCAAGGGTTGGGGCAGCGAGGGGTGCGGGTGTTGTATGTGACCAGTGAGGAATCAGCCCGGCAAACGCGCTTGCGGGCAGCACGACTTGGGGCGACATCGAACGATTTGTATGTGCTGGCTGACACGAACCTGGCGCGGATTGTCGAACAGATCGCCAAGGTTAGCCCCGCGGTGGTGGTGATCGATTCGATTCAGATGATTTACAAAAGCGACCTGCCCGCGGCACCGGGCAGCGTGACGCAACTACGGGTGTGCTGCCAGGAACTGGTGTATTTGGCCAAGGCGGGGGGCGTGGCGGTTTTTTTGGTGGGGCATGTGACCAAGGAAGGGCAACTGGCTGGGCCGAGGCTGCTGGAACATATGGTCGATACGGTGCTGTATTTCGAGGGGGACCGGTATCATCAGCATCGGATTGTGCGGGCGGTGAAAAATCGTTACGGGACGACGCTGGAGGTGGGTTTGTTTGAAATGGGGGACAGCGGATTGCGCGAGGTGGCGGATGGTTCGGGTTTGTTGGCGGCGGAGTATAAGCCGATGGCGGGTTCGGTGGTGTGCCCGGCACTTCAAGGGTCGCGGTGTTTGATGGTAGAGTTGCAGGCACTGACCGCGACGGGTTTTTTGGGGGCTGCCAAGCGCAAGACCAGCGGAGTGGATGCGAATCGGTTGGCGATGTTGATTGCGGTGTTGGAGAAGCGCGGCGGGCTGCGGCTGGCGGACCAGGATATTTTTGTGAGCAGCGTGGCGGGGATGAAAGTGGTGGAGCCGGCGGCTGACTTGGCGCTGGCGCTGGCGATTGCAGGAGCGCACTTGAATCGGAAGTTGGAGGCGGGGATGTGCGCGGTGGGGGAAATTGGACTGGGCGGAGAGATCAGGCACACCCAGGCGATGGGGCAGCGGATGAGCGAGGCGGCGAGGTTGGGGTTTACACGGATTGTTGGACCACCCAGTAAACTCAAAGCACCCAAGGGGGCGCATTGGCTGGCGGTGCGGAGCGTGGCCGAGGCGATGGAATTATTAGGTTGATTCATCGGTTAACAAAATGTTTCGACTGACACTGATATTTTTGGCGGGTGGCGCGGGGTCGGTGTTGCGTTATTTGATACAGCAGGGGACCCAGCGATTTACAAGTAGCGGGGGGATGGGGTTTCCGTGGGGGACGTTGGTGGTGAATGTGTCGGGTTGTTTGGTGATTGGGTTGATGGGGGGATGGTTTTTGGGGAGCAGGCCGGTGGATGAGGATTACCGGTTTGCGATCATGGCGGGATTGTTGGGCGGGTACACGACGTTTTCAGCCTTCGGATGGGAAACGATGCAACTGGTGGATGGTCGGGCTTACGGGGCGGCGGTGGTGAATGTGGTGGCCAGTGTGGGGGTTGGGTTGCTGGCGGTGTGGCTGGGCAAACAATTGGCGGTGATGAGCGGGTGAGTTAGAGCAAATTGCGATAAATATTTGCACCCCGTAGTGAGACTAAACGAAGGCAGATGTAAAAATAGTGTGGTCATTCAATTTTTTGATTATCAAGACACGCCCTCACCCCCCCCTCTCCCGGAGGGAGAGGGGGCAGAACTGGCAAGACCAATTGACAAAATGACTTGTCAACTTGAACTAATCGATGCTATTTCATAAGCGAATTGTCCATCAAGGGCGATGCGGAATCATGTAAAATAGAGGCGTGAATACAACCCACAATTCCACCCACCAAATACTGGAGCAACTGCGGTCGATACTCGGAACGCAGGGGGTGTTGTCGGACCCGGATGAGTTGATTGTGTATGAGTGCGATGGGTTTCCGGTGGCCAAGGGTCGGCCCTGGGGGGTGGCGTTTCCGACAGACACCGGACAGGTGGCGCAATGTGTGCGCGTGCTGTCGCAACACGGGGCGCAAATTGTGGCACGCGGCAGTGGCACGGGGTTGGCAGGCGGGGCGGTGGCGTATGGCAACGGCATCATCATCAGCACCAGTCGCATGACACGGATCGAGTCGATCGATCTGGAAAATCGCATGGCGTGTGTGCAGGCAGGGGTGCGCAACCTGGCGTTGTCAGAGGCGGTGGCAGCAGCATGTGCACAGGCACGTTTGCCCGGGGCGCTTCATTTTTCACCGGACCCCTCGAGCCAGCGGGCTTCGACGATCGGGGGTAATGCAGCGACCAACGCGGGGGGCATCAACACACTGAAACATGGGCTTTCGACCAATCACATTATGGGGGTTGAGTTTGTCAGTGCGGAGGGTGAAATTTTGGTGACGCATGCGGGTGGGTTGTGTGAAAGCCCTGGGCCGGATTTGCCGACGATTTTGTGCGGGAGTGAGGGCACACTGGGCATCATTACGAAATTGTGGTGTCGGTTGGTACCCAAACCGGTGCACACGCGCACACTGTATGCGGTGTTCGATTCGACGCAGGCAGCCTGTCAGACGGTGGCGGACACAATCGCGGAGGGTATGTTGCCGACATCGATGGAAATGATGGACGGGGCGATGATCAAGGTGGTGGAGGATGCGTTTCATTATGGTTTTCCGCCCGAAGCGCAGGCGTTGTTATTGATTGAAATCGACGGGTTGGCGGAAGTGTTGGATGATGAATTGCAGCGCATCGTGGCGCTTTGCCAAAAGCATCGGGCGCAGAAGGTGGAACATTGCAGCGACCCCAAACGACGGATGGAATTGTGGAGTGCGCGGAAAAAGGCGTTTGGCGCCATCGGCAGAATCAGTCGAAGTTATTGTACACAGGATGCGTGCGTGCCACGATCCATGTTGCCGGTGGCGATGGCGCGGATCAGTGAAATCGGGGCGGCGCATGGGTTGAAAATCACCAGCGTGTTTCACGCAGGGGACGGCAATGTGCACCCGATTTTATTGTTTGATGAAGACGACCCGGCGGATGTGCAGCGAGCCTTGCGCGCCAGTGAACAGATGTTGGATTATTGCATCAGCATCGGCGGGACGATCACAGGCGAGCATGGCGTGGGCGTGGAAAAACTGCATTTGATGAACAAACAGTTCAGCCCGGCAACGATTGATTGGTTTCGCAAAATCAAGGACTGTTTTGACCCGCGTCACCTTTTCAACGACGGCAAGTTGATACCCAGCACGACGCTGGAAATACAGTTACTCAAACCGGTGGCAATGAACGTGCCGGGCGGGGCGATGTGAACTGAAATGATGAAGTGGTCAAGTGGCCAAGTGGTCAAGTGGTTGAGTGCGGCATGTGATTACGGACGGTTCGGACGATGTTGATGGGTGAATCGGTTGTTAGCGCCGCGACATGTTAAGTCAGTCGGAGTGAGGAACGTTTCAGAGAAACAATATGAATGTGACCTGGTCGGCAACATCAGAAGTGCAAATACCCAACGTGGAGGCGTTGATGGAGTTGGTGCGTGAACATGCGGCAAGGGGTGAGCCGGTGATCGATTATGGGCGTTGGCATCGGGGTGTGGGTTACCCGCCTGCGACATCACGGGGCACGACGATTGCGTTTGCAGGTGAAGCGTGCGAACACTTCACCAGTGATTTTACGGTGCGGGTTGAAACCGGCATCACACTGGGCAGGTTGAATCAACGGTTGGCTGATGACGGTCAGTTTGTGCCGATCGAGGGTGATGAGGCCATGACGTTGGGGGAGTGTATCGCGCACAACGTGTATGGGCCGATGCGATTGGGGTATGGGGCGATGCGTGATTTGACGCTGGGGTTGGCATTCATTGATGCACAGGGCAACAGCATCGTCACGGGTGGACGGACGGTGAAAAATGTGGCCGGCTATGACGTATCGCGATTCATGGTCGGCAACCTGAACGAACTGGGTTTGATGTATCAGGCGACGCTGCGAACCTATGCGATACCGACGCATACATTGCACATCACCCTGAATTGCGAAGACCCGATGGTGGTGGATTGCGGGCTGACACGCTGGTTACTCAGTGATGCAAAGCCAACGTGGTTGGTGATGCGATCATGTGACGATGGCTGGCGTTTGCATGTGGGGTATCACGGGACGGAAAAGGCGTGCGCCAGGCAGAGCAAAGCCATGGGCGAGCAACTGATTCACTTGTCCGGCGTGGAATTTGAAAACGAAGCGTTGGGGGATTTCGGCATCGATCAGCGGACACGTCGTGAATTGCGGGCATGGCGGGGTAGCGTCAATAGTTTGGTCAAACTGGTGGTGCAGCCGAGTGATGCCGGAGTGTGGGCGAAAAAACTTCGGCAACATGAGCGGTTGTTACAAATTGAAACATACCCGGCCCATGGTTGTTTGTGGGTTGGCGGCAACCTCAATGCGGCACGAGTCACACAACTGGATCGATTCATCACGGACGGATTGCAGGGTTTGACTGGTTTTCGAATGTGGTACGAGCGCCCTGCGGAGACACTGGCAACGATCAAACCCATTGCGCCGGTGCAGCCGGATTGGGGCATATTGCGAAAAATTAAAAAAGTGATGGACCCACAAAACCTTTTCAACCCCGGTCGATTTCTAAGTGCGACCATGCCCGGTTCGACGGAGGCGCACCTATGAATCGACCGACTCATGAACAGTCATTGATGGTGATTTCGGGGTTGGGGGATTCGGCCTGCCCCCACAACGCAGGCAATGATCAGCCGATGTCGGTGTTGAAGCTGGATCAACATGCGTATGACCGGGCACTGGATTGTGTGCATTGCGGTTTATGTTTGCCGGCTTGCCCGACGTACACGACCAACGGATTGGAAGCGGATTCGCCGCGCGGTCGAATTCATTTGATGAAAGCCCTGGCCGACGGCAAGGTGTCGCCGACCGAATCGGTACGCAAACATTTGGATTTGTGTTTGGATTGTCGTGCCTGTGAAACCGCGTGCCCGTCGGGCGTGGTGTATCACGAGTTGTTACATGACACGCGGACGAAGTTGCCTGCTGCGACCAAACGCACGCTGACGGACCGACTGGTCGAGGCGATGTTTTTGCATGTGTTCACGCAGCCGGCGCGGTTGAAACTGGCGCTATTGCCAGCGCGATTGTTGCAGCGGGTCGGGGTTTGGGGGCTTTTGAAGAAGGTGAAGTTGCCGGAAAAGTTGGCACAGATGCGACAGATGTTGCCGGAGGATGGGCCGATGTGGGAACAGCCGCTGGCAGGTCGATACCCATCGACATCACCGGATGGAAAGACGCATCATCGGGTGGCATTTTTCGCCGGTTGCGTGGGTAGTGTGCTGTTTCAGGAAGTGAATCGGCAGAGCATTGCCCTGTTGCAACGAACAGGCTGCGAAGTGATCGTGCCGAGTGTTCAGGGTTGTTGCGGTGCGATTCATCATCATTCAGCACGCGAGCATGAAGCCAGGCAATTGGCGCTTGCCAACCTGCGCGCTTTCATGGCGGTCGATGGTGGTGGCAATACGACGAAGACCAGTCAATCGATATCAACGACGCATGTGAAATCGAATTTGCATGAAGTGGACATGATCATCACCAGCATTGCCGGCTGCGGGGCGATGCTCAAGGAATATGACCACCTGCTGCGTGATGATGCTGAACACGATCGCGCCGAACAATTCACCCGCAAGGTGCGCGATATCAGTCAGGCTTTGTACGAACTGGGGCTGTCGTCACAAAAACCAGCATGTGAAATCAAGGCGACGGCCACGTATCACGATGCCTGTCATTTGGCGCATGCGCAGAAAATCACCGATGCACCGCGGGCGTTGTTGGCAGCGATACCGGGGTTGAAGCTGATCAGTTTGCCGGAGGCGGACATGTGCTGCGGGGCTGCGGGAACGTATAACCTGACGCAGCCGGTCATGTCGCAACAATTGGCGGAGCGCAAGTTGCAGATGATCGGACAAACCGGCGCGAGCATTTGCATCACGGGCAACGTCGGTTGTGCCATGCAGATTGACGCACAGGCGCGACGCATGAACATGAAATTGGATGTGGTGCATCCGGTCACTTTGCTGTATCGGGTATATTGCGAAGGTCGTTGATAATCATTTATCACGTTGGTTACAAGGAGCATTGTCATGCGCAAACACCCTCATATCGGTGTCATACTCAGCGGCTGCGGCGTGTACGATGGCAGTGAAATTCATGAGTCGGTGCTGACCCTGCTTTGCCTTGCCCAGCAGGGCGCCACGTACAAGTGCATGGCTCCGCGCAAGCCGTTGGAGGTGATTGACCATGTCACCCGCAAACCCACGGGCGAAAAGCGCGATGTGCTGACCGAAGCGGCACGCATCGCTCGTGGTGATATTGTTGACCTGGCGCAAGTGAAGGTGTCGGATTACGACGGGTTTATTTTGCCCGGCGGTTTTGGTGCGGCGAAAAACCTGTGTACGTTTGCGTATGAAGGGCCGGGGTGCAGTGTTGATGCGCATGTGCAGCGGGTGCTGATCGAAGCACACGGGGCTGGTTTGCCACTGGGTTTTATTTGCATCGCACCAGCCTTGGCAGCCAAGCTTTTCGGCTCAACAAATCACCCGACGCTGACTATTGGTAACGATGCTGACACCGCCAAGGCGTTGGTCATCATGGGCGCCAGGCATGCGAATTGTGAGGTCGAGGCGGTGATCGCCGACCCGCAAGAGCGTATGCTCAGCACGCCGGCTTACATGTACAATCGATCGATTCGAGACGTGCACATCGGCATTGAGCAACTGGTGACGCAATTGCTGGAATGGTGCCGGGTGAAAAAGTAAGGGTTGACACCGATGCGGACGTAGATTGATGATGCAAAGGTTTGAAATGAAATTGTGAAACGGTAAGTCGGTGGATCAGTGAATTGGAAGGATCAAATACCGTTATGTCTGAGTAACCGGTCAGCCGACACACCGACTAACCAATTCACCAAACCATACCCGAGCCCTCGGCTTGTCAGCCTCGTTCCCGGCTTGTCTTCAAAAAATCCGAAATCCGAAATTCGAAATTATCACCGCCCTTGACCCCCGGTGATACCAGCGGTAACGTGGCGGTTTGGATTCAACACACACCGGGCATGGCTGCCAGCATGAATCAACCACCCAAAGAAAAATGCGGCGTGTTCGGCCTGTGGGGCGTGCCGCAAGCGGCTCATCGTATTTACACGGCCCTGTTTGCCCTGCAACATCGCGGACAGGAATCGGCAGGCATTGCCGTCACCGATGGTGTCACGCTCAAGGCGCACACCGGCATGGGCCTGGTGCCGGAAGTGTTCGATGACGAAATACTGGCCAAACTGCAGCATGGGTTTGGGGGCATTGGTCACAATCGTTATTCGACCACCGGCTCATCACGGGCCTGCAACGCCCAGCCACTGCTCGAAGAATACATCGGCGGGGCGGTGGCGGTGGCGCACAACGGCAACCTGATCAACGCGCACCTGTTGCGGCGCGATTACGAAGAACGCGGGCACATTTTTCACACCACCACCGATACCGAAATCATTATTCACCTGCTGGCTGCACATCACCTGACCAAGGCCGACCCGCTGGCGGCAGCCTTGCAACACTTGCAGGGGGCCTACAGCCTGGTGTTTTTGTTCAATGATCGGATTGAAGCGGTGCGTGACCCCTGGGGTTGGCGGCCACTGGTGATTGGTTGTTCACCCGAGGGTTGTTATTGCGTGGCATCGGAAACAGTGGCGCTGGATGTGCTGGGTGCCAATTACATTCGTGAAGTTGAGCCGGGCGAAATTGTGACCATCAACGACAAGGGGCTGTCGAGCCGAAGTTTTGCGGAAAAGCAGCAACCGGCTCATTGCATTTTTGAACATGTTTACTTTGCCAACCCCAGTTCGAACGTGTTCGGCGACACGGTGCAGATCGTGCGTGAACGGCTGGGCGAAAAACTGGCGGAAGAATCGCACATCGATGCCGACTATGTGATACCCATGCCCGATTCGGGCCGTTCAGCGGCGCTGGGGTTTGCCCGGCGCAGCGGCATTCCGTTTCGCGAAGGTATCGTGCCCAATCGTTATGTGGGTCGAACTTTCATTCAGCCGACGCAGACGCAGCGCGACGCAGCGGTGCAGGTGAAGCTCAACGTGGTGCGTGATGTGGTGGCCGGCAAACGACTGGTGGTGGTCGATGATTCGATCGTGCGTGGCACGACCACGCGGGGCAAAATGGCGCAGCTCCGACGGGCGGGCGCCAAGGAAATTCACCTGCGCATTTCATGTCCGCCGATTCGTCACGGGTGCTACTTCGGGGTTGATTTCCCGGAAAAAAGCAAACTCGTGGCCCACGAACGCACGGTGGAAGAAATACGCCAATACTTGGAAGTCGATAGCCTGCATTACCTTTCAATCGACGGCATGCTCAGTTGCGTAACCCGACCTGCCGGTCATTATTGCACTGCTTGTTTTTCCGGTGATTATCGTTTGAATGTGAACAAGCCTGTGAGCAAACTCAGCCTTGAACGCGATCAGTTGAAAATGTTCACTTGAGGAAGTGGTCGAGTGGTTTCACTCACTGCATTGATTGTACAAAGCACCGCGGGTTACCACCCGCGGCTATGAAGAGTGCTGATCTTTCTGACTAGCCGCGGGTGGAAACCCGCGGTGTGCCTGTGGTATGCATATCGACAAAGAGGCGTCAATAACAGGTTCATTTCTGCATCATGGGCGAATCAACGGCGGCACTGTTTTTTGCAAACTCGGCCTGCAACGCTGTGAGCAACTCCGGCGTGACGATGAAAGCGGCATCAACACCGGTGAGCATCGCCTGCCGGTTGCCCGGGTCCACCTGCATTGAGCATGATTGGCCTTGCAACATCGTCAGGTTGACGCGCAACAAGGTTGCCTCATCGAAAGTGAGAGCCTCGCCCCCCAACCATTGTTGGGCGCGTAATGGTGACAATTGCTTGATCAATTCATCAAGGGCAAAGGGTTCAAAACTTTCATGGCCGCGCAGTTGCCAGGGGCCTGGTTTGGTGTTGGTTGGGTCAGCACTTGTCGGTCGTTCCAAAATCAATGTGACACCGCCGGGTCGAGTGATTTCAATGCGTGAAAGGTCGGCTGTGTTGATGTTGCTCACCACACGATCGCGCAGTGCCAGCGGCGATGTCGGCAGCGGCAGAGCGGTTTTTTCAACCACGTAGCCCAACGTTTCACCAGAGCGTCGCACCAGCCAATGGGTGTCGTTTTCAGCCGGGTAAATGGACAATCGCAACGGTTCAGTCAAGGCTTCCGATGACAATTCGACCATGGCGGTTGGTGTTGTCGGCCAGTCGGGTTGATTCACAAACGATGTCGCCCGCAGATTGACCAGTCGATCCAATAACCGCGAGACTTCCACCCGGTCCAGGTTGTGGGTCGGCTGGGGTGAACCAAACACCCAACCCTCAGGCGATTTGGCAACCATGACCGCTGAACCTTGCTGCGTACTGAATTTCATCGCACTCACTTCACCGGCACGCAACGTGACAAGTCGGGGGTCACGCAGGTCGTCCACTTTTTTACGCAGCTTTTCGACATCGGTTTTATTGACTTCAAACACCACCAGTTCGTTTTCACCGCTGCGGGTGAAGGTGGCGAAAAACTTTTCCATCGACATGTCCGTCGGCGAACCGACACGCAATCGAGATGTGACTGTGCCCGTGGCAACCGCCTTGGGTTCATTTTTGTCGGATGTCGTTGGCGACTGGTTATGCGTTGCTTCGATCATCAGTTCATAAAACGGTTTGTCGAGGCCGAACACGGAAATGTCATTGGGGTTGTCGCTGACGAATTTGCTGATGAACATGCCGGTGACCGAGCCGACCAGCCCGGCTAGGGCATCGCCATCGGCTCGCCCTGCATTGGCGCCGGTGAACAACCATTGCCCGCTACTTTTCGTCAACGCGATCGCGCCATCGGGGGTCGTCAGTGATAAGTTCACAGCATCTGCCAGTGTCGGAAGGGTCAGCGTTTTTTTGCGCCAGTCGGCGAGGTTGCCTTCCAGCAGGGGGGTGTGCAGTCGGTTGTTGACGACATAGACGGATGGGTCGCCTTCAAGCATCAGGTAGCCACGTCCGCCGACGGTGGTGCGCCCAAGTTGCAGGGTGACGGGTTTGGTTTGCGGATTGTCACGGGTCAATGTCATCGTCGCCGCAGGGGGTTGCAGTGACAGGTCGGAAAGCGTCGGGTTGTTTTTACCATCGGGCAAAAATCTTTCGACCTGGCGCAGGTTGATGGCTGCGTCGATCATTTCGCGGGCTGACCAGTTGTTGAGGGCAAAACGCACCGGTTGCACCTGCCACCAGTCGGTTCCTTCTTTTACAAATCGGGACATTAGCCCGCTGCGCATGATGGTGAGCGATGTGACTTCATCGACGGTCATCGGTGCGGTCGCCCAAAGCGGCTGCCCTTCCGTTCGCAAGGGTGTGGTCGTCGTCGCAGGTGTGTTTGTTGGCGGACTATTCTGTTTCATGAAAAAGAAAAACCCACCCACCGCCAAAAGCATGATCAGCAAAAAAAGGGTCGTTTTGAAATTCATGATGATGTCCAATTCAATCCTGTAAGCATGAGGGATGGTCGGACAGAGCCACGAGCGGGAGCGAGCAGTTATTCGAACAACCGCTCACTACCGTTCCCGGCGCTGACGACACGATATCGCCGATCACTCTGCGACCGATGCACAGACAAGTTGAGTACCACTGATCGACATCACTCACGCCTTGCGTCGCATCAATCCGACCATCACCCCTGCGATGATGACCACCGTCGGTAAGCCAGCGAGTAACACCCAGTTGATCGTTAATCGCTGGGTATCGGTCAAGGCCATCACCCGGCGAATGTCCTGCGTGCGTGCCCCGGCTGCGATGAGGTTTTCCAACCCCGCCAACCATTGCACGCTGTTGACAAACAACTCCGCATTGGCCGGAAACACGGCGCGTGTGAGTCGGGCGGTGCCCGGCCCCAGTGCCCCGTAATCGATGATGGCATCCGTCGCCCAGGCCGGGTCGGCAAACACGGTCAATCGCTGGTTATCTTTTTGTGCCGCAGCCGCGATGATGTAACGGTCTTTGGCCTTGGCCGGGTCACGACGAATATCCGGGAATCGTTCAAACTGTGCATCGGCCCAAATATCACGCCCGGTGATTTCCACCAAAGGCCAATGCGTGACCTTCGGTACGGCTTGGTTGTTGTTCGTATTGTTGTTGTTGTCGACCGTTACCGATGTGGTGGTTGCCGTAGTCGTTTCCGCTGCCGATGTATTCACCTTGCCCAACTCAATCGGGCTGACCTGCAAAAACACGCCGCGTAAACCGGCGATTGCCTGCGTGATCGGCAAACCATTGGCCCAGTCATCAATCTGAAATTGCGACTGCGCCCGTGCCCGACCATCGGGGCCGGTGACTTCACGAAAAACCACCTGATCCGTCCGCACGGTGATGCCCCACGATTCGAGCACTGCCAGTGCCGGGCTGACCTGACCAAAGCGCTGCGCCAGCGACGCCCCGATGATCACCATGGCCGGTTCACCATGCTGATTCATGCGTTCCTGCAAAAAATTCACCGCCTGGTCTTCACCCGGCGACACGCCAAAACCCATCGGGCCGGCTTGTTCCGACGGTGTCAAAACCCACACCACTTTTTGCCCAGGTTCAGGCTCCGGCGGCGGCTGCGGTGGCATTCGCTGACCCATGGCCATCATCTGCCCCATCGGGTTCCATGACCGCACCACATAATTCATCGTGGTCAATCGCTCGGTCACGAGGCTGTATTCACCTCCCGGCCCGGTCGCTGATCGTTGCCCCGTACTGATGAACACCACCATCGGCATTTTGTCCAACTGCATTGCCAACAGTGCTCCGGTCAAATGTTCCTCGCCCTGAAATAATCGCTCGGGTCGTTCACCGGCTGGTAATTCCTGTCCCGGTTGCAAGGCAGCGCGACGAAACATTTGCGACAACCACAACACCCGAACCTTGTCCTTGCCCATCAGCACGATCGGGTTGGGGTTGTTGGTGATTTGTTCGCGTACCTGGTCATATTCCAACACCGGCTGCACCGCCCGCAATTGAGCCAAGGCTGATTGCAACACCGCCCGTGTCGGGGTAATTCGTTCAACCAGGGCCAGCATTTTTTCCTTCACCGCCGGAGGCAAACGGTCAGCTTGAACCAGTCGCTGGGTTTCCGTGATCATGGGTCGGTAAAAGCGTTCATCGAGTCGGACCAGCACATCTTCGATCGCGTCTTTGGCGCTGGTGTAGGCGGGCATGGCCCCGGTCAATGCTTTGGTCACCTGTTGATTGACCGACTCGATATCGCCATCCAGCCGGGTGAATGCCTGCCCGGCCAAGGTCAAAAATTGTTTCACGGTATCGTCATGTAAAGCCGGGTCGGCTGCGGCGGATGTGAGCAATCCCTGTTGCCCGGCCATGGGTTGGCGTAGTTGGGTGAGTTCGTGCTGTGCTTTTTCAATGGCGGTTTTGATGGGGGTCAGTTGTGTTTGGAAGCGACCATGCAAACGTGCTAAATAGCCTTCGACCCGGGTGGTTTGCAGGTCGGCGGAAATATGATCGACTTTCAAACGATTGCCAAAACGGGCGTATTGGTCCACCAAGTCACGAGCGCGGGTGATTTCCGCAGGGTCCAGTTCCGGGTCGGCTGAACCGAATAACGTGACGATTTCATGGTCCGCTTGCAGCGACGAAAGCACCTTGCGCGTCTGCGGTGACAGGCTGTACTGGCCCGTGGCGGTGAG
Source organism: uncultured Phycisphaeraceae bacterium (assembly GCA_964427135.1). Lineage (GTDB taxonomy): Bacteria > Planctomycetota > Phycisphaerae > Phycisphaerales > Phycisphaeraceae > JAJXSS01. The sequence continues at coordinate 1,077 of CAYRTH010000060.1, read as the reverse complement.
GTCGATGGGGCGCACCTGTTTGAGGTACGTGAACGCCAGCAGGTTCAGTAGTGCGACCACGCCCAATGCCGCAAGCACCGCGACAGTCACGTTCAAACCGTAACGTGTTCGTCGCTGCGCCTGGGTTGCACTTTTTTTCACATCATCCATCATCCATTATCCTTTATCCATCACTATCGCCATCGTTTGCTTTGCACCAACTGCACCGCCATAAACAGAAACAAACCGATCAGGCTGATGAAGTAAACCAAATTCGGCCAATCGATCAGCCCTTTGTTGAAATTGTCAAACTGCATGTTCACGTTCAGGTGATACATGAACCCCCGCCAGTCGTCACGCACGAACGCAGCCTGGGGCAGAAAAAACAGCACAAAAGTCAACATGCAGATCACAAACACCGTGAGTAAAAATGAAATGATCTGATTTTGCGACATGGCGGAGGCAAACGTGCCGATGGCCAGGTACAACCCGCCCACCAATAGCAAACCGACGAACCCGGTGACAATCGGCCCGTAATCGGGGCGAGCCGTGAGTTGCAACAGGCAGACCAGCATCACCAACGGCAGCATCAGTGCGATCAGAAACCCCATCGCCCCCAGCCATTTGCCGACGACCACCTGTGTGTCGGTGATGGGGGAGGTCATCAGCAGTTCGATTGTGCCGCTGCGCAGTTCTTCCGAAAGCAAGCGCATGCTGATGGCGGGCACCAAAAAAATCATCAGCCAGACGACACCGTCAAAGGTGGGTCGCATCGTCGCCGGCTGACCGGGGGCGTAACTCATCAGAAAAATCAGCGACGTCCCCAGGCTGAACAACCCCAGCACGACATATGCAATGGGTGAAAAAAACAGACTCGACAATTCACGCTTGGCAATCACACACATTGGCATCATGAATCACCCGATGGTTTTATTCGATCGAATTACGTATTTGACCAAGGTTGAGTCGCCGCATGACCGGGCTGTTTGCATTGATCGTGATGCGACTTTGCATGCAATGATTGTCAACCGACCAATATCATTCACTTGACCACTTGACCACTTGACCACTTGACCACTTGACCACTTCCATCATCAC
>CAYRTH010000059.1:0-18936 GCA_964427135.1 uncultured Phycisphaeraceae bacterium | reverse complement strand
TTAGAGGGACATACATCATGAAGGGCATATTGCTGGCTGGTGGCGCGGGGACGAGGCTGTATCCGCTGACGCGGGCGGTGAGCAAGCAGTTGCTGCCGGTGTACAACAAACCGATGGTGTATTACCCGTTGTCGGTGCTGATGCTGGCGGGGATACGCGAGGTATTGCTGGTCAGTACGCCGGGGGATTTGCCACAGTTTCAAAGATTGCTGGGCGATGGTACGCAATGGGGGATGCGGTTTGAATATGTTGCTCAAGCCCAACCCAAAGGCCTGGCGGAAGCGTTGTTGTTGGGTCAGTCGTTTATCAACGGTGAGCCTTGCTGCCTGATATTGGGTGACAATTTGTTTTACGGGGCGGGGCTGCGCCAGCAATTGCAGGAAGCTGCCAAGTTGAAGCAGGGGGCGCTGGTGTTTGGGTACCCGGTGAAGGATGCGCAGCGCTACGGGGTGGTGGAGTTGGACAAAGCAGGCAGAGTGGTGTCATTGGAAGAAAAGCCGGCAAAGCCGAAAAGTCACTTTGCTGTGCCGGGGTTGTATTTTTACGATGCGCAGGCCTGTGCACTGACGGAAAAGATGAAGCCCTCGGACCGGGGTGAGTTGGAAATCACGGACCTCAATCGATTGTATCTGCAACAAGGCCAGTTGAAGGTGGAATTGTGGGGGCGGGGCATGGCTTGGATGGACGCAGGTACGCACGAAGCACTGCTTCAGGCCCAGGTATTCGTACAGGCGATCGAAGAACGGCAGGGAGTGATGATCGCGTGTGTGGAAGAAATCGCCTATCGCATGGGGTTTATCAATGCGACACAGTTGGAGCGATTGGCGGATGAACTGCGCAGCAGCGGGTATGGCCAGTATTTGCAGAGGTTGCTCGCGGAGAGGTGAAGGATGAAAGTGATCAAGTGCGTGAAGAAGTGGCCCAGTGGCTGAAAATTTTACGTTTGGTGGTTTACGGTCTGACCAATTAACCAATTAACCGACTCACCATGCAGAATACCCGGGCCCTCGGCCTTCCCCGAAGGTCGGCCTCGTTCCCGGCTTGGTAAATTCGAAATCCGAAATTCGAAATTTGCTGCGCACTCGGCCACTGGGCCACTTCATGCACTCGACACATTTGGGGTCGGGCGTTACGATTGCGTGCCCGCCACGCGAGGGTCTGACCCAGCAGGGTTGCCTGACCTGCCTCAAGGAGAGTACCTGCATGAACGCAACGCCTTCGACTCCACATTCGCCAATCGGGAATTCAGATCGTACCGTGACCATCGATCATGCGATGGAAAGACGATCCCTGGCGGACACCGGGCTGAAAAAATATTTCGAAGCAGCGATTCGTTTCGAAGCCTCGGACCTTTTGATGCGGGGCGGACAAACCCCCAAGCTGCGCATTCGCGGTGCACTCAAAGGGTTGGATGTACCGGCGTTGGAAGCGGCGAAGTTTGAAGAGTGGATCGAAGCGGGTCTGTCGGATGCACAGTGGCAGTTGTATGCGGCCAATGGGTCGATCGACCTGGGATTGGATTTGGATTCGGGTCATCGCTTTCGCGTCAACGTGTTTCGCACCCGTGGACGCAGTGGCATGGCAGCCCGTCGGGTCAACAACAAAATCATGAGCTTTGAGGAACTGTACCTGCCTGCGGCGCTGGCGAAAATCGCGGAGTTGCATCAGGGGTTGATTCTGATTGCGGGCATCACCGGCAGCGGCAAAAGCACCACGCTGGCGTCGATGCTGCAACATATCAATGAGCGTCGCGCCTGCCACATATTGACGATTGAAGACCCGATTGAGTATTTGTTTGTCGATGGCAAGGCGATGGTGAATCAGCGGGAAGTGGGTATTGATGTGCCGACGTTTGCGACGGGGTTGAAGGCCCTGGTGCGGGAAAACCCGGACGTGGTGCTCATCGGGGAAATGCGCGACAAAGAAACATTCGAAGCGGCATTGCAGGCTGCGGAAACCGGACATCTGGTTTTCGGGACGATACACGCTGCCAGCGCAGCCCAGGCGTTTGGTCGTATTTATGATTTGTTTGACGTGGAGGAACGTCCGGCGATTCGGAATATGCTGGCGTATCAGATGCAGGCGTTCATTTATCAGAAGCTGTTGCCGACGGTGAAGCCCGATATTCAGCGTGTGCCCGCGGTGGAAATATTGCTGCAAAGTCCGCCGACGCGTAAGTTCATTTTGGACGGGCGCGAACATGAACTGGGCGAGGTGATCAAGGGTCAGCGCGAAGACGGCATGCAGACGTTCACCGACAGTTTGGTGGATTTGGTGGAAAAGCAACTGATACACCCGCGGGTGGCGCAGGCAGCGGCGATATCGCCGGAGGAAGTGAAAATGCGCTTGCGGGGGATTAATAGTGATTAAAGCTAGATCGGAGCCACGAGCGGAAGCGAGTGGTGGTTGTACAAGAACCGCTCACTACCGTTCGCGGCTCAGATTCACTTGATACCGTTCGCGGCTCAGGCTCAGGTTCACTTGCTGCCGTTCGCTGCTTAGATAGTGGTAGGGTCGATTGCTTTTCCGTGACAACGGCTTGACAATCAGTAGAGTGAGGTTGATGTTGATCGCTTGTCAATGAATTCAGGGACGCTGACCATGCCCACGATGTTACCCCTTCTGGCTCAGGCTGACGCCTATGTGTTTTTGTCTATTCCGAAAGCCTTGCTGCTGCTGCTCACCATGGGCGGCTGGGGTTGGGTGGTCAGCCGATTGGACAAGGATTTGGAAACGCTGTTTCTGCAACGGCAGTTGTGGAACGGGGTGCAACTGTTGGCGGCGGTGGTGGCACTGCTGTTGTGGTTGGTGATTCCATTTTTCATCGTCGGCTGGCTGCTGGCGCTGATCGTCATGGGCATGACGATTGTCGGGTATGTGTTTTATCGCAATAGTCAGGTCGAGCCGTACGCTCGCTGGAAACTTTCGACCGACATGTTCACGAAGAAGATGGAAAGTGTGCAGGCGAATAAGGCACAACGTCAGGCAACGGTGCATTTGCTGAACAAGGATGGGACGCGCAAGCCGGTGCCTTCGGGGGAGACGCCGTTTGTGGATGCGCATGTGCATTTTGAGGATTTAATGGTGTTTGCATTGCCTCGCAAGAGCGATCGCGTGGATATTGGTGTGGGTGCCAATGGCCAGACAGCGGTGGTGGTATGGATCGATGGCATTCGTTACCCGCAGCAGGGGCTGGACGCCAAGGCGGTTGTGTCGATGATCGACTACCTCAAATCGATGTTCGACCTGGAGGTGGAGGACCGACGGAAGAAACAGGCGGCTGCGTTTCAGATTCACGCTGGGGAACATGGGGTTCATACCGTGGCATTGACGACCAGCGGTTCAACCCGCGAGTTGATGATGACTTTGAAGTTGGACCCGGACATGCGAGCCGGCGTCGGACTGGGCAAACTTGGGTTGTTGGAAGCACAACGGCAGGCCTTGGACCCGTTGGTAGCCACGCGCAAGGGAATTGTGCTGGTGACCGCGCCGCAGGCCCAGGGGCTGACCACGACGCTGTACAGTTTGATGCATGAGCATGACCCGTATCAGTACAGCATTGTGACGATTGAAGATGAACTGGCGTATGAAATTGAAGGCGTGAATCACAACGTGGCGGAGGTCGGTGCCGACGGCGCAGCCCTGAATCGCAAACTGGGGGCGATCGTTCGGCAGGACCCGCAGGTGGTGATGCTGGGCAAATTGTTTGACCCGCAAATGGCGCGGACGGTGGCGCCGCTGGCAGCCGAGGCACGCATTTATGTGGGGCTGCGGGAGGAAGACACGTTTGCGGCATTGCGGGCTTGGATCAAGGCCATGGGCGAACCCAAGGCAGCAGCGGCGGGGTTGTCGGCGATCATTGCCCAGCGACTGGTGCGCAAGTTGTGTCCGACCTGTCGCACGCCTTATAAACCCGACCCCGAAGCTTTGCGCAAACTCAACCTGCCGGCGGACAAAGTGCAGCAGCTTTTCAAGCAATCGGGGCAGGTGAGCATCAAGGGCAAAGCGCAGACCTGCCCGGCTTGTCAGGGCATGGCGTACCGTGGTCGCATCGGGGTCTTTGAAGTGATGGCCCTGGACCAGCAGGCTAGGCAATTGATCGCGGCAGGGCAATTGGATCAGTTGCGGGCGTACTTGCGGAAAAATCGGATGGTGTGGTTGCAGGAGGCAGCTTTGGCAAGAGTGGTCGATGGTACGACCAGCATTACCGAAGTCACCCGGGCCTTGGCGAGTCAGAAACCGGCGTGAAGCAGAAGTGGCCGAGTGGTCAAGTGGTCGAGTGAAGGAAATTTCGGATTTCGAATTTCGGATTTACCAAGCTGAGGACGAAACCGACCCCCGGGGGAGGTTGAGGACTCGGGTTTAGACTGTTGGGGGTGGAGTGAAAGACACGCCCTCACCCTAACCCTCTCCCGGAGGGAGAGGGGACAGAGAAGTAGTTCTGTAATACAGAGTTAGTCAAGTGAGTCGGCGAGCGGACACACCCTGAGGATTTATCGGATAGTCAGAGCCGCGAACGGTAGTGAGCGGTATCGGGACAACATCGATCAACAAGCCATCGTGATGTTTGCGGAGTACAGCCATGATTTTGAATTTACTGTTGATCATTTTTTTGGGGCTGATGGCCTTTTACTGGGGTTCGGTGCAGGGCCTGTTTTCGGGGCTGTTGCACTTGATCGCGGTGATCGTGGCCGGGGCGTTGGCACTGGCGCTTTGGGAGCCATTGGTACTTGGCTTTTTGATTCATCGCATGCCGGAGATGGCCTGGGGTTTGGGGCTGGCGGGTCCGTTTATTTTACTGTTGGCGATCATTCGTTTTTCGATGGATCGGCTCATGCTGGCGAACATGCAGTTCATGAGCATCATCAATATCATCGTCGGTGGTGTGTTCGGAATTGCATCGGGCATATTGACGGCGGGGCTGATATTGATCAGCATTTCGATGCTGCCGTTGCAGGATGATTTCATGGGTTGGCAGCCGATGGTGCTGGATCAGAAGGGCAAGGCAGTGGCCAACCCGGAGGGGCAGTTGTGGGTGCCGGTGGATCGCATGACCAGCGGTTTTTACGATTCGCTGTCGGCTGGGGCGCTGGGTCGCGGCAAGCCGATTTCACAGCATCGCGCCAGCCTGGTTGACACGGCACATCGAGCACGGGTGCGACTGGACGCCAACGCTTCGATCGTGGCCCTGCCCGAGGGCATCACAGTGGACAAGGTGTATCAGTTGCCACTGCCGGTGACGGGGCTCAATGGTGAAATAGCCGGGCCGATCAGTGAGGATGTACGCTCGGGTAGCAGTTCGATCGTGATGGTGAACACCAGGTTCGAAGTCAAACCCGGCACGTTCGACCCCGATGGCGCTCTGCGCATTGCCCCGGCCCAGGTGCTTTTGATCACCCGGCCCACTGGCAAAACCGATGAAACCTTGTACCTGCAACCCAAGGCTGTGTCAGTACGCGAATCAGGTGCGAAAAGACCGACCGTTGTGTTTTTGAATGATTCGACCAACTCCGCCCGGCTCAACGCCAAGGGTGAACTGGGTTGGTTGTTTGCATTGCCGGCGGAGCATGAGCCGATGTATTTGATCATTCGTGGCCTGCGATTGACGCTGGCGAAAATCGAAAAGCCCGCTGCCCCGGCCATGGTCGCTGCCATCGGTCGATTGCCCGGCGATGACAGCGATGTGGAAGACCAGGTGATCGCTGGAAAAGCCCCGCCCAAACCCGGCACACCCGGTGGCACGCGACCCGGTGGTACGACGACCACACCACCTCGCCCCGGCACACCCGGTGGCACGCGACCCGGTGGTACGACGACCACACCACCTCGCCCCGGTACCCCCGGTGGTACGACGACCATGCCGCCTTCGACCACGGGCACGGTCGCGCAAACCCCCGGACGGGTCGGTACCAGGGCGGATGCGATTCAACTTTCCAACATGCTGCCCACCGCCGTGTCCGCCAATATGCTCGGCCCGATTCGCCTCGAGGGACAGGCCATTTTTTCGGGCAAGTCGGATGTGGGTGCATCGAGTTCCAACCTCAACGCCCAGACCCGGGTCGAGTCGATTCACGTGCCCGGTCATCGGGCCATGGTTCGGCTGAAAATGTCGCGCGATGATGCCCAATCGATTTTCGGTCGGGCCCGGGCGCAGGCCACGATGTTGCAACCGATTTACATCGTCGATAACAATGGTGAACAGTATTACCCCATCGGTTATGTCTGGGTGCGCATGGCAGGCAACGGTTCGCAGATGATCGCCATTGATCGAACACAGGAAATTCGCACCGCACGTGATCTGCCCATTGCCGAGATGCAGCCTAGCGAAGAGTTGTACCTTTACTTTTTGGTACCCAAAGGTATTCAACTGCGGGCGTATCATCTGGGTGCGACCATCAAACAGGATTTAAGCCTGGCGGTGCCAAGGTGAGTTGTGTGGACTGAGTCTTCACATAGCCCCCGGTCATTGACCGAGGGCTAAATGTATCAACACGATGACACATTGTTCTGAAATCAAGTGTCAATGTTCATGAACCTGCAAAATCAAAAAGTGTTGGTGATGGGTTTGGGGCGATTCGGTGGCGGGGTTGGGGTGACACGCTTTCTGGTTTCACGCGGGGCGCAGGTCACCGTCACCGACACGCTCGATGCGACCGCATTGGCCGACAGTATCAAGGCTTTGCACGATCTGCCGGTGAATTTTCGATTGGGGGTTCATGACGAAAGCGACTTCACCCAGGCAGACCTGATCGTGGTCAGCCCAGCGGTGGACCCGGCCAACAACCGTTACCTGCAGGCGGCAGCATCGGCCGGGGTACCGACGACCAGTGAAATACGTTTGCTCATCGAGCATTTGCCCAGGGATGTCAAAACCATCGGCATCACCGGCTCGGCAGGCAAATCGACCACCACCGCCATGATCGGTCACATACTCAGCAAAACCGTCGCTGCTGATGATTCGATGGTCAAGGTGTACGTCGGCGGCAACCTGGGCGGGTCACTTTTGCCAATCGTCGATCAGATCGCGCCGGGCGACTGGGTGGTGCTGGAACTATCGAGCTTCATGCTGGAAGACATGCGTTTGGCACGGTTGGCCGGTCGGTCGCAACCCTGGTCGCCGCATATTGCCTTGGTCACCAACCTGACCCCCAATCATTTGGACCGTCATGGCACGTTCGAGACGTACGCGGTTGCCAAGCAGGAAATATTGGAAAATCAAAAACCGGATGACATCGCGGTACTTGGGCCGGGGCTGCCGATGGTGATCAAACCCAAACATCATCGGGTGATTCGCGCCCAAGCCGACGGCCGGATTGATGGGCAGATCAGGTTGCTTTTGCCGGGGTCGCACAATCAGCTTAATGCGTGGTTGGCGATCGAGGCGTGCTTGGGTGCGGGCGTGTCACCGGGCAGGGGTGCGCAGGCGCTCGCGGATTTCACGGGGTTACCGCATCGTTTGCAATTCGTGGCCGAGGCAAGGGGCGTGAAGTTTTACAACGACTCAAAGGCCACCACCCCCGAAGCCGCGATGCTGGCGATCAAGGCCTTTGCCCCCGGCTCGGTGCATGTGATACTGGGCGGGTATGACAAACACCTGGACATGACAACATTGGCGCAGTTCGCCGCCCGGCAGTGTCATGCGATTTACACCATCGGTGCGACCGGTACCACACTGGCGACACTGGCACTGGCGGGCAACCCGGAGGCAAGGGTGCATGATTGCAGCGAACTGGGCATCGCCATGCAGCGCATTGTCGCCGACATGAAGCGGGGGCATGTGGTGCTGCTGTCGCCGGGGTTTGCCTCGTGGGACCAGTACCCTAATTACGAGGCACGGGGTGCTGCCTTTGCGCAGGCGGTGCTGCGCTATACGGGGGAATGAAATGCAGATGAAGTCATTCATCGTGCCGTGATGCCAATCGCACTGTTTTGCGGTACAACATCAACATGACCACCGCGGCTACCAGTTCAAGTTCATCAACTCCGCCGACGACCCCCACTGTCGATTTAAGCATCGACCTGGCCGGCTTGAAACTGGCCAATCCGATGATGACGGCTTCGGGGACCTGCGGCTACTGCTTTGAATATCGTGATTTCACCGACTTGTCACGCTTCGGGGCCTTTGTCACCAAAAGCGTCACCCGTGAAGCCCGCAAGGGCAACGAGGCGTATCGCATCGTCGAAACCCGTGGGGGCATGCTCAACGCCATCGGCCTTGCCAACGTCGGCCTTGAAGTGTTTTTGGCGGAAAAATTGCCACAGTTAAAAGAACTCAGAGCCAGCGGGCCGCGCATCATCGTCAATGTGGCCGGGCATAGTTATGACGATTACGTGGAAACCGCCGGGGCAATCGCGGCTGACAGCCAGATCGATGCGATTGAACTCAATGTATCGTGCCCCAATGTGAAAGACGGACTGACCTTTGGTACCTGTGCCCCGATGCTCAAGGATTTGGTGCAACAGGTGCGCAACGCGATGCGCAGCGAATGCCAACTCATCGTGAAGCTTTCACCCAACGTCGGCGATATCACGGTAACCGCCCGTGCAGCCGTCGAAGGTGGCGCCGATGTGCTCAGTTTGATCAACACCTACACCGCCATGGCGATTGACATTCACAAACGTCGCCCCCGGTTGGCCAACGGCACGGGTGGTTTATCAGGCCCGGCTGTGCGCCCGCTGGCAGTGTACCTCACCCATCGGGTGTATCGTGAAGTCGCCCAACCGATGGGTGTGCCGCTGATCGGTATGGGCGGTATTCAATACTGGCAGGACGCCGCGGAGTTTGTGCTCGCCGGGGCCAGTGGTTTGGCGGTGGGCACGGCTTTGTTCGTGGACCCCAACACGCCGATCCGGGTGATGGAGGGGTTGAGCCAGTGGGTGACGAAGCAGAAATGCACATCCCTGCGTGAGTTGGTGGGTGGGTTGACGGTGGGGTGATGAAGAAGTGGTCAAGTGACCCAGTGGTCGAGTGGTCAAGTGTCAGAACCAAACCGGGAACCAAGCCTACAGACCGAGCGCCCGGGTATTCTGCAACCAAGAGCAGGATGGTTGTTCAAACAGCTATCAACCGTCGATGGCATCGTCAGCTTTGTACGACCGAACCGACCGCGGGTTACCACCCGCGGCTATGAAGATTCGTGCATTGTTCTGTATGCACCGGTGGCAACCTGCGGTACATCACGATGGAAGCTCAGCACGGCAAGCAACCCATGGTGCAATCACCGACGACGCGCGAGCATCAGCAGGCTGCCGGAAATCACCAGCGCCAATGATGCCGGTTCCGGCACGGGGATCGTGGTCACCGAACCGTTGCTCACAACCACACTCGTGGCATTACCCAGCACCTCAAAGTCATTGGCCTGACTGTCGATGATGATGGCGAACGAATCAAAAACATTCGGCTCGATGGTGTAGTTCAACGTGAACAAAAGGCTGGGCGTGGTGGGCACGGCGATGCTGGAAAAAAACTGTGCAGCCGCGAGAAAGTAATTGCCGTTGATGGCATCGCTGACATCCATGCTCGGACCGAAGGCCCAGGTGAAGGGTGAAGTAACAGTGCTTGTAAGCGACAATGGCCCGCCGGACGCCTTTCCAGCCGAACCAGTCCCGATGGGCAAACCGGTTACACGCACGACGATATCGATCAATTACTGACTGCGGATCACAGCACGGGCTTGCTACCCAATGACGAAGGGTACAACTACTCCGCCGCTGGCAATCGCAGCGGCAGTAACCTCGTCACAGGCCCCAACAATCGTCTGACCAGCGACGGAACCTATGCCTACAGCTACGACAATGAGGGGAATCTCATCCAGCGGACCACGCTTGTCAATGGCCAAGCCACCGGTTCGACGCGCCGTTACATCTGGGACCATCGCCAGCGTCTGGTGCAGGTGCGTAATCTGGCCTCCCCATCGAGCACGACAATCCTCCAGCAAGTGGATTATGGGTATGATGCCAACGACCGCCTGGTCAGCCGAACGATGGACAGCAACGGGCCGACCACAACTGGTGGACTGTCCACGCAACTCTCCCTGTGGGATCGCATGAGTGACAAGGTCGTCATGACGCTGGTGGATGCTGACGGGGCAAGTGCCAGTGCCCGGAGCATTCGCACCGCCACGGGTTCGACCTACCAACCCGCCACGCTCCCGGCCATCACCGCCCCCGCCCCCGGCTCCGCAAGTATCCCCAAACTGCAGGATCGCTACCTTCATGACCCCTTCGGCCAGGCCATGGCCAGCGATCACTACGAACCGTCAGCCGGTGGCAGTGCGCTCAATCCCAGCGAAGTGACCATCACTGCCACTTACTGGGCTTTGACAGACAACCAGGGCTCGGTGACGGACATCCTTGATAGTCAGGGTCGCCACGCCTGGCACGGGGTGTATGATAGCTATGGTAACCTGGTGAGTCAGAGTACCGCCAGCACTCCGCCCACCGCCGGGAGTATCACCACCGGCCTCTCGGTCGGCATCGCCGGTCATGCGGGTGGAGATTCCGGTGTGCCGGGGATCACCTACAGTTGGGGTTACACAGGGGAGAGCAGGGACAGCCACACCGGGCTGAACTACCATCGTGCCCGCTGGTATGCCCCGACAACCGGCAGGTTCATCAGTGAAGACCCCCTCGGCTGGCCGGGTGACGATCAGGGTAACCTGTATCGGTATGTCAGCAACAACCCGATGGTGTATGTGGATCCGACGGGATACTGCAAGGTCAACGCCCAGCCGGTGGTCCAGGGCCCAAGTGGGAATTTCTCAAGCCTGCTGAATACCAACATGCTGGCGGTGAATTACGATGCGCTGGCGGGTGTTCCGGGGATGGATTTATCTCCTAAATCTTATATCAGGAACACCAATGGAAGTTCCTATGGCTCATCGTTAGGGGTTCAAGAGAGTGGGTGGTTCAGGCGATTGAGTAACTGGATGGGTTCGACAGTGCAGGGGAACTACAATGCTGCGGGTAACCGGATGACCTCCACAGGCCTTTGGCTGGGCGGGCAGATGGATGCCTACGGTATCCCCGGCAGCGGGTGGGTGGCTGGCTGGGGCGGATTCTTCGGCAGCCTGACGCAACAGGTCGGCGGGATCGCAGGTGGTTTATCAAACCCGGTGGGGATGTATGATAGTGGGGTAAACTATTTCAGCGAAACAGGAGCAGCCTATTCCAACGCGCGATCGACCGGGGATAATATACTGTTCTCTACCTACCAGGCCTTCGGGATTGGACTAGGCGGCCTGACGGGAGTGCGGACGGGATTCGAAGCGTACACGGACCAGAACACGGTCACCGGCGAATACTACGATCGCAGCGGTTGGGACCGTGGCGGGGCATTCTTCCTGGGGGCCAGCCAGTTGACGGGAACCTTCGCGGGAGGGATGGCGGTAACGCAGTATGGAAGGAGTTTTCTGACAGGTTCCACAGAAGGCGCTCTCAGCCGTGGCGCAGCACTTCGGGCTAAGTATGGTGAGACTTTTGCCGAATACAGTGGCTATCGTGGCCAAGGGTTTACCCCATCACAAGCGAAGTATTTGACTAAGCCCTATGAAGGCATGGGGCACCATTTCGTTGGACGTCGGTATGGGTTGCCGGACGTACTCTCGGAAAGCCCGCTGAACGTCATGAAGCCGGACGGCATATCCATTGGTCAGTTCTATGAACGGCACTTCATGGCCGATCCATACTTCTACGGTACAAAGTTCCCTAATTCCATAGCTGGCTCTTGGAGCGGGAGTGCCCTTGGCCTTCAAAAGCCTGGATTGATGGGGAGGCTGTGGTATGGAAGTCCAGACGCACTGAAGGTTACAGCCGGAGCGGGCGCGGCTGCGGGAGGTGCGGGTCTCTACTGGTGGTTATCGTCGGATGACAAGTAGTTGTATCGATTCACTAATGAAATCCAATATAGAGACCACGCACATGCCGAGACGAAATTTTGCAACGTTTGGAGCGGCTTTCGCAGATGAAGCTCGTTGGACAGAGAAAGGCAGCCTTCTTGTGCCGGATGGACGGAGCATCAGCCAAGTAATTTCGGATGCGACAAAGAAGGCCGGGCTTTGCCCGTCCGACGTATCACAGCACAGTTATTATGGCTGGGCTTTTGAGATCGAATTCCCCAAGCGCAATGTTTGGTGCTTGCTGCAAGGCGGCGATCCTTGGGTACTGCTTGTTGAAGACAGAAAACGAGGGATCGGCAGCATCTTCGGTCCTTCTCCTTCGGAAGAATTTGGTACTGTCTTGCTCGCGATTGATGGAGCATTGAAGCAAGACGCTCGTTTCTCGTCGATTCGGTGGTTTACGAAGCAGGAATATGAGGCTGGTTGCCATGGCGGGGCCGATACTCCCATGTGATTCTATAGGATCACGATACGACACCTACTATTGCTGACCATCGTTACGATGGTGGCATTCTGCGCGCCATTGGCTGCACACGATGGCCTGATGTGAGGATAAAATCGCCAGCGTCTGGTGCAGGTGCGTAATCTGGCCTCCCCATCGAGCACGACAATCCTCCAGCAAGTGGATTATGGGTATGATACCAACAACCGCCTGGTGAGCCGAACGTTTGACAGCAACGGGCCGACCACAACTGGCGGCTTGTCCACGCAACTCTCCCTCTGGGACCGTATGAGTGATAAAGTCGTCATGACGTTGGCCGATGGCGATGGGGCAAGTGCCAGTGCCCGCAGTATTCGTACGATTACGGGTTCGACCCATCAGCCTTCCCTGCCGAACAGCACCACCGGCGGCTCGGCAAGTATTGCCAAGTTGCAGGATCGCTACCTTCACGCCCCCCGGAGTGCCCCCGGAAACGCCCCCGGTAACCCCTTCGGCGGAGGTATGGTCAAATCTTGTGTTTGAAGCCTGAATCAGGCGGCGACTTTTTTGACTCCGTCCTCGAAGGTGATGCCGGCGAGGACATCCGGCAGGATCTGTGAACCGTTGAGCGTCCGCCAGCTCGACGCGGCGAGCTGCACCAGCTTGAATACCATGGTCAGGCATGCCAGTCGGCTGCCGCTGCCCTTGGTCTTGTCGTGACGCAGGCGGACCGTGGCGAAGGTGCTCTCGATGGGGTTGGTGGTTCTCAGGTGCACCCAGTGCTCGGCGGGGAAGTCGTAGAACCTCAGCAGCACATCGCGGTCCTTCTCCAGACACGCCACGGCATCGGGATACTTGACACCAAAGCTGCTCACGAACAGGTCGAAGGCTTTGACCGCCTGGGCCCGGGTGGCCGCCATCCAGATGTCGTGCAGCATGGTGGTGGCCTTGGCGTGCAGGTGTTTGGGCATCTTGCTCAGCACGTTGACCGTCTTGTGCACCCAGCAACGCTGGCGGCGACAGGTGGGGAACACCTTGGCCAGCGCCGCCCAGAAGCCCAAGGCTCCATCACCCACCGCCAGTTTGGGCGGCACGCGCAGACCACGATCCTTGACCTCCAACAGCAGTTCGGACCACGACTGCTCGGACTCCCTGTAGCCGTCGGCAATAGCGATGAGTTCCTTCTTGCCCTGGGCGGTGGCTCCCATGAGCACGAGGATGCACTGACGGTCGTTGCCTTCATCCTCCAGGCGGATGTTGAAGTAAATGCCATCCGCCCAGAGATAGACGTAGGTCTTGTCCTCCAGAGATTGCTTGCTCCACTGCTGGAAGTCATCTTCCCAGGAACGCAATAGACGGGTCACCACGCTGGCCGACAGGCCCGACCCCGCAAGCAACGCCGCCGGTCCCAGCAGCGCCGTGAGGGCCTCGGCCATGTCGCCGGTGGAGATGCCCCGCAGGTAGAGCCAGGGGATCAGATCGCTCACGCTCTGGGCCTTGCGCAGGTATGGCGGGAGAATCTTGCTGGTGAACTTCTCCCGGCCCTGGCAAGCGGGCCGTTTATCACGAATGCGGGGCTGGGTCACCTCGACCGGGCCGATCCCGGTGAGCACGCTGCGGATTCACCCATCCGTTCATGTCAGCCTGCATCTGTATGTTCCTTGGCATGCACTTGATAAATCGTTGACCGAAAATCACACCGACCCGTCGGTCATGATCATCCTGATTCACCCTCGAATCACTTCTCCAAACCGAAGCTGGGCAACTCCAGCACCTGTTCGGCCTTTTCCAGCATGGGTCGCAGCTGATGGTAGGGCACATCCTGCACCGGGCAACCAAGCCGTAGTGCCAGACTGATCGCCAGGGCTGCCGACTCGCCCAGCACCATGAACACCGGTTCCATGCGAGCCGAGCCGTAGGCGATGTGCGAGGCGCTGAAACAGATCGGCACGATCAGGTTTTCGCACTGCCCCCGAGCCGGCACGATGGCGCGATACGAAATCGGGTACGGGTCCGTCGGCGGCACCTCGACGCATCCTTCATTGATGACGCGGGCTTTGCCCTGATCGATGGTGACAAAGCGGGTGCAGTTGTGCGAGTCGAGGGTGTAACTGCCCATGCCCACCGGGTCATCCGGGCGACAGGTCCCCATGCAATCGCGCTCGGTGATCACATAATCAGCGATCATGCGTCGAGCTTCACGCACGTAAAGCTGATGCGGCCAGTGATTCGTGTCGGTGAATTCATCACGTGCCAAGCCCCAGTGTCGATACGCATCACGATACCGTGACGGAATCGACGGGTCGTTGGCCATGAACCAGTAAAAGCCCTGCTGGTAGCTGACATGCTGTTGAAAGATGCGTTCGCGTTCTTCGTAGCTGGCGCAGGGCCACTGCCAGTTGGCGCCGATGAAATCGCTGGAAACCGGGCCATGGTTGTTGGTGTCGGTTTTCTGATAGCCGCCGGGCGTTTTGTTGAAAAAGACATCGAACTTGCGCGGTATGAACTGGTAATCGCCCGTCAGGTGCGGCAGGTGCTCGTTCATGCCATCCTTTTCACCGTTGAACCAGCGGCTGGCCAGCACATACCAATCCGCCTGATAGTCGGTCGGTTGCTGCCAGTCGATTTTGAGGGCCGGGTCGTTGGTCATGCACACACGGAAGTTGTACGCCTGCACCCGATGATCGCCCCGCCCTTTGTGTCGTGACAAATCAACCTGTTCGATCAAAGGCAGCAGCCCGCTGCGCGGGTCCCCTTCACGCACATACGGATCCACCGCGTGACTGAACTGGTGCGTATGCAAAATCTGTATGCCGTTGAGCGACTCCCCATACACCTCATTGCTTTCACGGCCAACGTGATACGCCACGCCCGCCTGGGCCAGCAGGTCGCCCTCGTAACTGGCGTCGATCCAATACTTGGCGCGCACCTTCATGCCGCTGCGCAGGGTGGCTTCGACGATGCGCTGCCCCTGCATCACCACCGATTCGAGGTACTGGGCAAACGACACGATAAACCCGTGTTGCCGGGCCATGGTGTCGAAAAGTTTTTCAGCAGGGTGCGGTTCAAAATGCCATTCTTCCTCTTTGCCGTAGTGAGCACCGATCTGTTGATAAAACTGCCGAGCCATCCCGCCGATGACGTGTTTGCGACCGTAGTCGGTCCAGCCCAGCCCGCCGCTGGTCAGTCCGCCCAGATGTTTGCCGGGTTGGAGCAACACGACATTCAAACCTTGTCGCGCCGCTGCCACGGCTGCAATGACGCCGGCCGACGATCCGCCATACACCGCCAGGTCGGCTTTCAAAACAACGTCGGTGGGTTCGATCCAATCCTTGTGGTAGTAGTGCAGGTTGCTGCTCATGGGGTCGTTCAATTTCCATACCAGGGTTCAAGGAGGCTTTGAAAAACTCCCTCTCTCAAGGGGAGACGGTTTTCAAATCAGTACGTTGCCAGGCACGCACGTAGTCGATGACAAAATCACCGGGCAGCTTCGCATTGTCCAGGGGGTCATTGTCCCACCCGCCGGACACCGCGGTGAAAATAATGTAGGACTGTACATTGGAAATGCGAGGCGTCCGCCACCGGGCGACTTCGACACCCTGGGTATAGATCACCGCCAGTTCGGGAAGCCAAAGCAGGCCGACGGTCACGAAGCCTTCCTCATCGGGCATGAAATAGACCGTGTTCCCGGTGGCCTTGTGATTTTTGCCGTAGCCGTCCCAATGGAAGGCAGGGGAAAACCGATTCGGCCCCCAGCGTGACAGATACTCCATGATGTCGAATTCCATGCCGCCGTTGCCGGTGTCGGCGCGTTTCCACTGAGGCCCGGCTGCTTCACCACGATCGGGCATCAGCCAGAACGCCGGCCACAAACCCGGGGCGGTGGGCAATTTCATGCGTGCTTCAAAGTACCCGTACAACTGCGTCCACTTGCCATAGGTATCCAGAAACCCGGTGGCGTAGTCCGTCACCTTGCCCTGCGGGTCGTCGTTGTGATGGCCGGTCTTGCGTTCAAAACGCAGCCGAACGACACCATCACCGGTGATGACATTGTCTTTGGAAAAGTGCGATCGCTTGTCCCAAAAGTTGGAGGTGTAAATGTTCCACCGCGTGGCGTCGATCGTGCCGTCAAAGTTTTCCTCAAACGTCAGCGACCAATCCCCCGCCACCGGCGGACGCTTACCCAGCCAGTCGGGCATGGGCTGACGTTCGGGCATGCCCGCGGTGATGGCGTCGATGCGTAACGCGGCGGGGGAACCGCCCGAATCCGCCTCGATCATCACGGCACTGATGACGTTGCTGGCCAGTTGGCTGCCGCCTTTGCCTTTGTAGGGCTTGGTTTCTAAACTCTGCGGCCCCTGCCAAATGCTTTGACTGGCAAACGGCACGGTGATCGTGGCACTGGCGCCCGGCGCCATCGGCGCATCCGCAGCCACGGTGTCGCTGGCGCCTTTATCACTTTCAAGGCGAACACTCGGTGTCACGGGGGTCTGGCCAACGTTGGTCAGCGTCACCTGAACCTGAAGATGGTCGCGCAGGTTCCATCGTCCCAGCGCAGGGCGAACCGCAGCCCGTCGCTCGCCCGCGCCGACATTCAATGTCAGTTGCACGGCTCCATTCACAGCCTCCGCCCGGCCACCTGTCGCACTGAGCGCCAGGGTCTGGCTGATGTCGGTCCCTTTTCCCAGAATCACACCTGCATTGGGCACGATGCGCACCTGTTCGGGCTTGATCTGCGGCTTCTCACCCGGCTGACCTCCCGCGACGATGGACTCAATCCGATAGCTGCGCGTCTCCTCCGGGTGCTCGAAGTACAAAGCCACCTGGGTCACCGCCGAGGGATCGAGCTTGAAGCCTGGGTTGTAACCGTAGTGGTGACCGAAAAGAACCTTCAGCGCCTGCGTTTTGCCCGGTAGCACGCGAAGGACCTCGACGTTCCACGGTTTGTTGCGCCAGTCCCCCTTGTTATCCACACGCATCTCGATCCGAAGCGGCTGCTTTTCATCAAGGTTGGTGATCGTGGCCACGATGTGGCCGAAGGCGGACAGGTCCCACGTGCCGTTCTGCGGCGAGATGAAAAGCGTGGGCGTGGCCTTTTTGCCCGGCACCACCGTCACGACCAAACCGTCGCCCTGCGGTGTAAACGTCTGACGATCGGTGTTGCTGCGGATGTTCAGCGTGCTCACCTCGACGCCCGAGCCCAGCAGAACCGTTTGCCCGCCGTCGGCTTGGGCTTTGGAGTCATCGGCGCCAGGCATGGCCGGCTGAGCGTAGGCGATGCTGCCGATCAACCACAACAGACATGTGGCCATCGTTCGCAGGCTTCTGTCCACGAAGATGGGTTCCGAAATCACCATGCAAGGCTCCATGTATCAAGCATGTTTCCGCGAAAAAGAACGGTCGCCATTCCGGGCTGCGGAATGGGGGTCGCTCTGCCTGAGCCAGAGGCGTCAGGGTGAGTTCCAAGCCCGTCGGTGGACGGCTCGGACTGGTCGCCGCGAATCAGTAGGCAAGTTCGGTCAACTGATTGTCGGCTTTGGCGGTCAGCAAATCCGTGGAATCAGTCGTGTGCCCATCGGCAAAGCCGATGTTGCTCGAACTGCCGGTGTGACGAAGAATCGGAGGACGCACACCCGATCCGACCGCCAAGGGATCGAACGTGTTGATTTCGGCGAAATAAACATCCGCCAGCACCAGCACCCGCGCCGGTGGACTGAGAAAGTTATCGGTGTAGCGGAAGGTTTTGGTCGATGGAGGCCAGGCAACCACCCATGGTCGGCTGAATCCGTTGTTGTTGAAAGCGTTGTAGCCGATGCCCATGGCCCGATGCCACAAGGTGGAGGCGATCAGGGGGTCCTGTTTCACCAGTGAGGGACAAAACGAAACTTTCACCGACGAAGCCTGTTGTGATGGTGAAGCAGCCGTCGCCCCGATGTGGCTGTTTCCAAAGTAACGTCCCGCCAGCAGTTCCGACCACCATGGAACGGGATAATTGGTGCCGACGGTACCCATACTGCCTCCGCTCCAAGACACCGGACCCGGAAAGTTTTGGGTGACGCCGGGAGCCGTCGCCTTGTTTTCGTCGGCATATATCTGAATCCCCAACAGCACCTGACGCATGTTGCTCTTGCAACTCACCGTGCGCCCCGATTCGCGGGCCGCAGCGAGCGCCGGCAGCAGCAACGCTACCAGCAGAGCCACCAGACTGATCACCACCAGCAACTCAATCAGGGTGAAGGCGGCGTGATTCCTGCTTTTTGTACGTGACGACCTCATCGGTATCACTCCATCAAGGGTAAGAATCGCCTCCTTCATGATCGACCAATGACAACACGATTACTGGTTTATTCACGCCCACGACGCGCCAGGCACAGCAGCCCGCCCAGACCCAAAAGCGAGAGCGTTGCCGGTTCGGGCACCAGTTCCACTTGTACGGAATTGAGGAACCCGCGTCCATTGGTGCCGCCTGTCGAACTGGCCAGATTCAAAGCCTGTCCTGCGGCAAGTGTCACTGTGAATTTCACGTAGTTTTCATGAAGCACCCACGCGCTGGTGAATGCCCCGGGTGTGGCGAACGCAAGTGTCGGGCTGACGGTCAACAGCGCTGTATCAAAGTTG
>CAYRTH010000058.1:0-18996 GCA_964427135.1 uncultured Phycisphaeraceae bacterium | reverse complement strand
CCAGCCGCCCCCGGCTGGGTGAATAAAGCCGCCGATGGCATCGGCGGTCTGTGTGCTGCGGTGAATGGTGAATCTGCGATTCCAATAAAGACGGCGGATACCATCCGCCGCTTTGTAAAACACCGCCGAGGGCGGCGGTGCCACATCAAGCCGCGTGTTGTGTTGTCAAAAAAACATCCTGAACTTCACGGACGTGAAGTTCAGGCGTGGGTGATTCAACAGGTATTGTTTACTCGACCACTGGGCCACTGGGCCACTTGACCACTTCTTCTTCACTGCAATTCAAAGATGGACTGAGTTCGCAGCACCAGGCCGGTGTTGCTCATCAGGTGGTAGCTTTGAATGTGGTATTCGCGTTTGTACTTCTGGCTGTCGAGAATGGACAGGCACATGCCGGCGTCGGCGTCTTTCCACTCGTGGCACATGGCGTTGCTCTCGGCTGCGTAATCACGCATTTCCCGCAGCGTCGCATCGAACAGGTTATCAGTCAGCGTTTCGGTCTGAATCGTGGTGACATAGCTGACGTTGCCCAGGGGCTGCATTTCGTAATCTTTTTCGCCCAGACAGGGCAGGGCGTGAATCAGGCCATGTTCGGGCAGATGGTCGCCCTGATCCAACACCGCCTCAGCCAGGCATCGGCCTTGCGGCGTCTGAAAACGCACCACATGACCGGCTGCTAACAGCCAGAGTTCGACTTCATACTCCGCCTGACGATAGGTTCGCCGGGCTTGCAACTGGAACAATTCCGGGTGCAGGGCACGTTGATAGAGCATGAGTCGGAACATCTGTGTATTTGAAGACTTATGGCTGACGCTCATACGAAGTAACCTTCCTGGAGGGAAATTAAACCCAGTGGACACCGGGCGTGGAGTGTAGCCCGCTATTTTACCAAGGTTTGGGTAAAAGAGAAGACATTTTTTTCATTCCTTCACAAAGTTGTGACGAAAAACTTACCCAAACCTGCCAGATGATCCAGAATATCAATCATTTATACCGATAACAGATCAGGGAACAGCAGGCTTGGACCAAGTCCGACTGAAAATCATAATTCAATGTAATGTCTAAGGTTGAAAACATCATCGCGCAGGTGGCAGCACTCCCCGACATGGGGGTCGATGAGTGTTTGGCAGCCGCACTGCCCACCGCAGAACCCTGGGTTCAACAACATCTGATACGTGAGTTACAAAAACGCAATCAACACCCCGGCCGCATCGGTATCATTACGTATTACCCCTGTCTAACCCCCGAACTCAAGCAGCAGGTTCAACAAAACATCACCGGCCTCACGGGTGAACTTGCCCTGTTACTGGCTGACCCACGCTCCGCAGCAGCTGACAACGCACTGACCCTGATCGCTGACGCACAGCTCATCGACTTTGCCTACCTGCTACCCAATGGTCTGCGTTCGTCGAATGAACAGATTTGTCAGCGGGCAGCGCAAACTTTGTTGTCGTTTGCCACCACGGTGCACCAGGCGATGAAACAAGCTCAGCCACCCTCCGCCACGCAGATGGCATCGCTGATGCAAGCCGTGGTGCAGGGGTTGCACAGTTACCAAGGGCATCGGCAGACAATGGTGCTGCAAAGTTTGCTGCTCATGGGCACGGTCGCCATCGCCACTGCCGCCCCGCTGCTCTCGGATGATCGTCATGTGCTGGTGACGGACCTGCGGCGGCTGATGGAACAGGCTGATGAACCCTGGGTGCGACAGGCCTTGCCGGTGCTGATGCTCATCCCCACGCTCACCGAATCGGCCATGCTCGGCTTCCGACGCGCCCGGCTGTCGGGTAAACATGTCGATGTGTTCACGCATCCGCATCTGCTCCACCTGCCCCGGTTGCGCGGCACGCTGCGCAGCCTCTCCGGGGTACGCGACTTGTTACCCGATTCCGCTGATTACCAGCGCATGACCGCCCAACAACAACAGGCGACCGTGCATTGGCTGGAACGATTGCCACTGGACCCGCCAGAGCGCATTGAAGCACTCGCTCGGCTGAAAAACGCCCCCGATGCCGGGGCGCGATTGGCAGCCGTGCGCGCCTTGATCGAACAGGCACAACCCCCCTTTGCCGAGTCCGCCCATGCAGCCCTGGCGGGGTTTCACAATGACAACAATGCCTCGGTGGCGGTCATGACGTTACGTCACCTGTTGCGGGTACGCTGGCCGGGGTTGTTGCGTTTGTTGCCCGCGTTCATCAACTCGCCGCACCCGACGGTCAAACGCATCGCCACGCACTTTTTGTCGCCCCTGGCGTTTGATCGGTTGTGGACCGCCTGGTATCGACTCAGTGAAAAACAGAAGCTCGCAGCAGGGGCTGCGCAAATCAAATTCGACCCTCACTTTCATCGTCGGCTGGGCGAACGGTTGTGCGCTCGTGAACGCTCGACCCGTATGCGTGCCCTGGCCATGATCGCCACCCTGGGGCAGGGTTCATTTTTCGAACGCCCCTTGTTACACCTGGCCGGCGACGCTGACGCCAAGGTTGTGGCTTCGGTGGTGCGCGGGCTCAGTTCCACTTCACTGCCCCCGACACCCGCTTCGCCGCTGGTAACCGCAGCGTTGGAAAAATGTTTGGAACATAACGACTCACGGGTGCGCGCCAATGCGATCGAAGCACTCGAACAACTGGGGGCGACCGGCCACCTGCAACGTTTGTTGCGCATGGCCCAAAAAGAAGCACCGCGCCCGCGTGCCAATGCGATTCGTGCCCTGCTGCGACTGGGTCATCCCCAGGCTGCCCAGTTACTCATGCACATGTTCGCCGACCCGCATAGCAACCAGCGCATCAGTGCCCTGTGGGTGGTGCAGTCGCTGGGGTACGCAGCCGCAGCAGCAAAGGTGGCCGACCTGTCACTCACCGACCCCGACACGCAGGTTCGCAAACGAGCCGAGCAGGTGACCCAACAACTGCTGAGTCAAACGCACCACGTTCATAACACCTTGGACACAAAAACAGCGCCTCCCAAAACCACACTTACCGGGCTGGTGGCTTTATCCACCTTTTCATTGACCCTGTTCTTCAATGGGGTGACCCGTGCACTCGCACAGGCTGGGGGCGGGGGTGAGGGTGATTGGGTGCCCAACCAGCGTTGGCAGTGGTTGGCCGAGGCCTGGCCGGAGGATTTGCGTTCGAACTATTTCACGCTGCCGTTGTCAGGGCTGGTACTCGTGGTACTGGTGATCGCAGTGTTGGTGGTTTTGAAACTGGGCCAGCACTGGTGGGGTGGTCGTGACAACAGTTCACCCACCTTGGCGTTTTGGTCCCTGGCCGGCGGGTTGGGGCTTACCATCGCCCAGCGCCGATTGCTTTGGCGCATCGCCCGTTATCAGCGCTTGCCCAGTGCCCTGACCCTGCTGTTATCACCCGCCACGCTCGCCCACCACGGCCAGGCTTATGCACAATCCACCACCCGCCGACAACACATCGACCGTCAATTGCAACAAATCCAACGCAAGTTGTTTGAGTGAATAAAGCCGCCGATGTCATCGGCGGTCGATGGCACGATGTAGCCCAGCCGCCCCCGGCTGGGTCAATCAAACCGAAGCCGAGCCCTTTAGGGCCGGATGGCTGGGTGAATGATCCGGGGCTAAAGCCCTCGGCGTCAGAAGAAGTGGTCAAGTGGTCAAGTGGTCAAGTGGTCAAGTGGTCAAGTGGTCAAGTGAATTGTATTTGTTTAGCGCGGACGCTTTGCGTCGGCGCTTTGGTCTGTACATCATCCATTATCCATCCAACCCACCGCCGAGGGCGGCGGTGCCACATCAGTCATTGTCAAACCATCCTGATCTTCGTCGCTGTGAGGAAAGCGTGTATGATCCACACGCTTACAAAGATCAGGCGTGGAGAATTCACCACATCACCACAACACCACATCACCACATCACCACATCATTCAACGAATACCCGAGTCCTCAACCTGTCGGTTTCGTCCTCGGCTTGTCTTCAAATTCGAAATCCAAAATTCGAAATTCGAAATTCTTCAATGCACCCCCTGCTCGGCCAACCACCTTTCGGCATCGATCGCCGCCTTGCAACCCATGCCCGCAGCGCTGATAGCCTGACGATACACCTGATCCGCCACATCCCCTGCTGCGAACACCCCCGGCAAATTGGTGTATGTTCGGAAACCATCACTCAACTTGATGTAACCTTTTTCGTCCAAGCCCAAACCCGTGTCCTGTAAAAAGTGCGTGTTGGGCGTGTGACCAATGGCGATGAACAACCCCTTCACCTCGAGTGTTGATTCAACGCCGGTTTTTAAATTCTTCAATTTCACCCCGGTCAGAAACTTATCGCCCAACACATCGGTGACAACACTGTCCCACACCGGCTGTGCCTTGGGGTTGTCCAACAAACGCTTCTGCATCACCTTCGAGGCACGGAACTGATCGCGCCGATGAATGATGTAAACCTTGGACGCAAACTTGGTCAGGTAATTGGCTTCTTCCATGGCCGTGTCGCCGCCGCCGACGACTGCCAGGGGTTGATTGCGAAACGCTGGCAACGCCCCATCGCACACCGCACAAGCCGACACGCCGCCGCCCTGCCGAGCAAGCCGCATTTCGTTGTCCAGCCCCAGCCAGTTGGCGCTGGCGCCCGTGGCAATCACCACGGTATGAGCCTTGAGGATCGAACCATCATCCAGGTGCAGCAGCATCGGCTTTTTGTCAAACTCGCAACGCAACACATCCTGCGTTTGCACCCGGGTTTCAAAACGCAAAGCCTGATCTTTGAAAAGCTGCATCATTTCCGGGCCTTGCACGCCCTTGGGGAAGCCAGGGTAGTTTTCGACTTCGGTGGTGAGCATCAACTGTCCGCCGGGCAGTTGGATCGAAGGCACCTGTTTGGGTTGGCCTTCGAGCACCAGGGGATGAAGGTTGGCACGGGCTGCGTAAATCGCAGCCGTCCACCCCGCGGGGCCTGAACCGATGATGACGATACGTTCGATGTTGTTTGCTTGGTCGCTCATGATGGTTGGATTGTAGCGTGATTGCCTGTGATGGTTGGTATGCGAAACCTTCTCTCATGAATACGATGGAAACCTTCGTCAGGTTACAAAATTGATCACGCCTGAACTTCGTGGCTGGGCACGAAGTTCAGGATGGTTTGACCGACAGACAGATGATGTTTGCCATCAACCAAGCTAAGCTACCCTGTCATGGCCACGACCAATCAGAAACTTGCCGCGATCTTCGCCCAGATGGCGGACCTGATGCAGGTGCTTGCGATCGATTCGTTCAAGGTCATCGCCATGCAGCGGGCAGCCCGTGTATTGGACGAACTCCCCGACGACATCGCCCAGCTCGCCAAAGACCCGGCCAAACTCACTGCCATACCGGGCATCGGCAAGGGCACGGCCTCACGCATTCATGAATACCTCACCACCGGGTCCATCAAAGACCACACCGAATTACTGGCACAGGTTACGCCCGGGGTGATTGAATTGCTGGGCGTGCCGGGGCTGGGGCCAAAGACCGTGGCCCTGTTTTGGAAACAGGCGGACATCACCAGTCTTGATATTTTGAAAAAAGCATTGGCGGATCAGCCGAAAAAATTGTTGGACCTGCCGGGGATGGGGGAAAAGAAACTCGACAACCTGCGTAAAAGTTTGCACACCGTCGCCGCAGCCGGGGAACGACGACGCATCGGCAAAGTGTTCCCCTTGGCGCGCTGGCTGGTGTCACATCTGTCGGAAATTCAGGGCGTGCAGCAGGTGCAGTTTGCCGGGAGCCTGCGTCGCGGCAAGGAAACCATCGGCGACCTGGACCTTTTGGTAGCCGCCTCCGCCGACGACGCCCAGCGCATCATGCAAAGTTTTGTCGGTCTGTTTCCCTCCGATGTCACGCTCATCGGCATGGGGGATACCAAGTGTTCCCTGCGCACCGCGGACGGGTTGCAGGTGGACCTGCGCATCGTGCCCCCGGCTTCATACGGCGCAGCTTTGCTCTACTTCACCGGTTCCAAGGAACACAACGTAGAGATGCGCCAGCGAGCCATCGACCGGGGCTTCAAGCTCAATGAATACGGGTTGTACGAGGGCGAAAAACTCATCGCCGGCGCCAATGAAATTGATGTTTTCAAAGCCCTGGGGTTGACGTATATTCCGCCGGAACTGCGCGAAGCCCGTGGTGAAATCACCCTGGCGGAAAACAATCAACTGCCCCGGCTGCTGGAGCTGTCGGACATACGATCCGAGCTGCACGCTCACACCAAGGCCAGCGATGGCAAGCTGTCGATTCGTGAGCTGATACTCACCGCACTGGACCGTGGCTTTCACACCCTCGCCGTGACGGATCACTCGGTCAGCCAAACCGTGGCCCACGGCCTGAGCGCCCAGCGCCTGGAACAACACATCGTCGAAATTCGTGAATTGGCACATGAGTTTCGGGGACGCATCCACGTGCTGGCCGGCAGTGAGGTGGACATTCTTTCCGACGGCCGACTCGACTACCCCAACAGTTTGCTCAAACAACTGGACATCGTCGTCGCTTCGCCGCACAGTGCCTTGAATCAAGACCCCGTCAAAGCGACGCTGCGTTTGCGCAAAGCCATCGACAACCCGTACGTCACCATCATGGGCCACCCGACCGGTAGGCTCATCGGTCGGCGCGAAGGCATGTCGCCGGATTGGAAGGAACTCATCGCTGCCGCCAAACAGCGCGGCATCGCCATGGAAATCAACTCCAACTCGCATCGATTGGATTTGCGTGACACCCACGCCCGTGCGGTCCGTGAAGCCGGGGTCAAACTCGCAATCAACACCGATGCCCATGGCTCGGCTGATTTCGACGAGCTTGTTTACGGCGTACTCACCGCCCGTCGAGCCGGCGCGATCAAAGACGATATCGTCAACACCATGGATCAAGCGACGTTGAAAAAATGGATCGCAGGGACACGGGGGTGATGCGGGGCGATGGTGTGTAATGGGGTGTGATGGTTTTAATCACGCCTGATCTTTGGCGTCGGCGACAAAGATCAGGATGAATGTGATCGAAGAATCCTGATCTTGTTCGCGGACTCACAAGATCAGGCGTGGCTGAATGTGAAGATCAGGCGTGACAAAACTTGAAAGAAGAAGATGAAAACCATCCGCAGCGATATCGAGGGCATGAACCTGGCGCTGGAGGTTTGCCTTGCCGGGGTGGAAGCAGGCCAATCACCCTTTGGGGCTGCGATTGTGCGTGATGGGCAGGTATTGGCAGTGGCGCACAATCACGTCTGGCGATGGACCGATCCGACGGCTCACGCGGAGGTCACCGCCATTCGTCAGGCTTGCCAGAGTTGCGGGCAGGTGCATCTGCCCGGTGCGACGATTTACAGCACGACCGAGCCTTGTGCGATGTGCTTTGCCGCCATTCACTGGGCACGGATCGGTCGGATCGTTTTCGCAGCACGGGTGGAAGATGCCGCCCGCTATGGTTTCAATGAACTGTCGATCACCAATGCACAGTTGAAGTCACTGGGTCGGCTGCCGATGGAAGTGGTGGGTGATTTTCAGCGTGAACGGGCGCTGGCGATGTTTGACCTTTTCAAGGTTCGACAGGGACGGACATATTGAGGGATCGCCCGTAAGAAAATGATTAAATTCACGGTTTTCATAGCCGCGGGTGGAAACCCGCGGTTCATATGATTGCAAATTTGATATCTGTGCATCGTCGGGTGGCTGTGGCAGGGCTTGGTGCCACAGTTCCATCAAGCTGTGGGCAATCGAAAGACGCTTGCCCACAGGCACCCCCTTCCATGAACCACAGCGCCGACGCAAAGCGCCGGGGGCAGCGCTAAACAAAGACAATCACTCGACCACTTTTTTTTAAATACCCAAGTCCTCGTCACTACGTTCCTCGTCCTTGGCTTGGTTCCGATACTTGGCCACTTGGCCACTTCATCACTTCAGGTTCACATGGGCAGCAGGCCGCGACCGGCCAACTCACGGCGAATTTGCATCACCGTGTCGCCATCGGAGTCCACCTGCACCACCTGCCAGCCACGACGACGCGCTGCCACGATGTTGGGTTGCGCATCGTCGAAAAACAAAATGTTGGCGCGATCGATGCCGGTCTGCTTTTCGACATGATCGAACACGGCTGGGGCGGGCTTGGCGTAACCGATCATCTGACTGGCAAAGCGATGCGTGAGCAGATGCAATGGCAAGGCGACAGGGCCGGTGGGTGCGGTCATGAACTGCCAATGGTGCGGGTTGGTGTTGGATAAACAGGCGGTGGGCGTTTTTTGCTTTTGCAGTTCGGTCAGTAATTCAACGACGCCGGGGTAGGGGCCGATGAGCCAGGCAAGGGTGATGTCGGCAACGGCCTGCGCGGGCATGTCCAGTAAGCGACCTGCTTTGGTGTAAACCTCATCACTGGCCAATTGACCTGTTTCGTGAGCTTTCCATAAATCCTGCAAATCCAAGTCGATGCCCGGCTTGCTGGGGGCGAGTTGTTTGGGGTCGTAGCCGGCACGTTGGCAGGCCTGTTCCCAGCTGTGGGTGATTTGGATCAGCACGCCGCCGAGGTCAAAGACGATCAGTTGTACGGGGTTCATGGGGTGATGCTTTCAGGGTTGGCAGGGTTGTGGGGGTTGAACTTCACCAGCATACAGCGTCAGGGGTTTTGCAGCGCGATGATTGCAGCGGTACACTGCCTTGCTTCCCTGAGTTTCCCCCTTTTTACGGGACTTGATGGTATGGAAAGTGCAATCGCCAAGGCTGCGGCGCTCGTCGAAGCGCACGAATACATTCGTCGCTTTGAAGGCAAGATCATTGTGGTCAAGGTGGGCGGATCGATCATGGACGAGCCGGAGAATCTGCGCTCGGTGATCGCGGATGTGTGTTTCATGGATGCGGTGGGCATGCACCCGATCGTGATTCATGGCGGAGGTAAAAGCATCACCACCGCCATGCAAAAGGCCGGACTTGAAGCTCATTTTGTACAGGGCTATCGCTACACCGACGAACGCACCCTGGCGATCGCCGAGTCGGTGTTGGTCAATGAGGTCAACAAGCAACTGGCGGACTGGATCACTGAGCAGGGCCACAAGCCGATGGTGCTGCACAGTCTGACCAGCTGCGCGGTGTTTGGTAAACGCATGTATCTGCCCAGCAGTGACGATCCGTCACGAAAGGTGGACATTGGTTTTGTCGGCGAGGTGCAATGGGTCAATGCCCCGCTGCTCAAGGCATTGTTGGAGGCGGATTACATTCCGGTGATCGCGCCGATTGCCCGTGATGCGGCAGGGGGCAAGTTGAACGTGAATGCGGACCTGGTGGCTGGCCATATTGCGGCGGCATTGCAGGCGGAAAAATTGATACTGGTGTCGGATACCCATGGCATACGCACGGGCAAGGGCGAAGAAACCCTGGCGTCGAGCCTCACCAAAAACAAGATTGAGGAACTGGTGAATCAGGGGGTCATCGGCGGGGGCATGTTGCCCAAGGTGGAGGCATCGTTCACGGCCCTGGCCGGGGGCGTGAAAAAGGTACATATCGTCGATGGCGGGATTCCGCATTCACCGCTGCTGGAGGTTTACACCATGCAGGGCATCGGCACGGAAATTGTATTGGATTGAAATTGAAATGGATGTGAGGACACAGGGTTTTCAATACCCGGGCCCTCATCGCCCCCGGGGGTGGCGATTCGTTCCCGGCTTGGCATTTGACAATGAACGTGTGTGAATCAAATGAAACACTTTATTTCAATCACGGATACGCCGACGCAGGAACTGCTTCATGTGCTGGAGGTGGCACGCACACTTCGAGCGCAGCGCGGGAAACCTGACGCCAAATCAGGCAAACTATTGGCAGGCAAAACGCTGGCGATGATTTTTGAAAAGCCCAGTTTGCGGACCCGTGCCAGTTTTGAAATGGCGATGATCGAACTGGGCGGTCATGCGATGGTGTTGCACCATGCGGAGGTCGGGCTGGGCAAACGCGAACGACCTGCCGATGTCGCACGGGTGCTTTCGGGCATGGTACAGGGCATCATGGCGCGCGTTTTCGAACATCAAAAGTTGATCGAGCTGGCACAGTTCAGCAGTGTGCCGGTGATCAATGCGTTGTCGGACTATTCGCACCCGTGTCAGGCCCTGGCGGATGTACTCACGATGACCGACGAGTTCGGGCCGGACCTGCGGGGACGCACGATGGCGTTTGTCGGCGATGGCAACAATGTGGCGCGAAGCCTGGCAGTAATCTGCGGCAAAATGGGCATGAATTTCATTTTGGCAGCCCCCAAGGGCTATCAGTTGGAAAGCAACCTGGCGCATCGGCTGCGCACGATGACCGAAGAAATCAAAATCGAAGCGACCGATGACCCGATCCAAGCGGTGAAACAGGCGGATGTGATTTATACCGACACATGGGTATCAATGGGGCAGGAAAATCAGGCACAGACCCGCACGCAAGTGTTCGAAAAGTTTCAGGTCAATGGCGAACTGGTGGCTGCGGCCCCGCATCATGCGATTGTGCTGCATTGTCTGCCGGCGTACCGCGGTTGCGAGATCACGGAAGATGTGCTGGAAGGTTCACAAAGCCGGGCGTTCCCGCAGGCACACAATCGACTGCATGCGCAAAAGGGTTTGTTGGCGGTGCTGCTGAGGCAAGTTTGAGGGCGATATCGAATTATTCACGCCTGATCTTCATCATCCTGGATGAAGATCAGGATGGTTTTTTCTATAACATCACATGCAAGCCATCCTGAACTTCACGCGGACGTGAAGTTCAGGCGTGGTTGTGACAACTGCGCATCACGTACTGTCTTTTCTATGCACTTGACCACTTGACCACTTGGCCACTTCTTCTGACGCCGAGGGCTTTAGCCCCGGATAATTCCTCAAACCATCCGGCCCTAAAGGGCACGGCGTCAAACCCTCAACAATTGTGCACTTGACCACTGCACTGGTGGATCGCGTATCATTGGACGCATGGCCAAGGAACAGCCACAACCCTCGGCAACCGGTGCAGAAGTCAGCAACCTGCTACTGATCGTGGTCGGAGCGCATCTGCGCGCGGAGATCGCGGACAGGCCGTTGGGTTACCGCCTGGCGGAAGTGATTTCAAACTGGCTTCGGCAGCGCAGCCCGCAACTCAATGTGCGTTTTGCGCCGGTGGTGTGCAGTGATGTTTGGTACATGAATCAGGAGCGGTTGCAGCGTCGTCCGACGATCAGTGTGGGCGGCCCGGGGGTCAATGCACTGTCCGCTTACTACGCGCAGAAACTCAACCCGGCGGTGGTGAACGATAATCAGATGATCATTCAATTGGACCCCGAATTCGTGGACCTGCGGGTCTGCGTCTGGGGCATGAATCACGAACTGACCATCGCGGCATTGGACCACTTCATCAGTCAGTACCTCGACGGGTATTTACGCGCGGTGGCAACGCAGGTGGAGCCGAGGGTGGATTGAATCGGGAAAGTGGTGAAGTGGTGAAGTGGTGAACATTGAATTGTTTGGTGTATGACACGCCTGATCTTGCTGGGCCGCCAGCAAGATCAGGATGGTTTTCGAAGTAATAATTTTTTAAATAACAATGGTTGTTGCATGATGCAAAAAAGAATCCTGAACTTCACGCGGACGTGAAGTTCAGGCGTGAATGATCCTGGTCCTTGGCTTGATCAATTCGAAATTTGAAATCTTCTTCACGTCGCGGTCGGGTGGGTGATCTGCTGATCGATCTGTTCGATCTGCTTGGCAAATGAGGCGTCGGCCTTGTGGCGGCCCTCGACCATTTCGACCGAGGCGGTGCATAATCCGGTGCAGCAAACTGCGAAAACGACCTGCAACACGTTGCAAGCCGAATCCGGTGATGTTGATAAAAGGCATGAAATAGAGGGTTTTTCAGAAGATTGCATGAATTTGCAGACGGTGGAAATGGGCGATGGGGGACTCGAACCCTCGACCTCACGGGTGTGATCCGTGCGCTCTAGCCAGCTGAGCTAATCGCCCTGACAGACACTTCACCATCACGGATGTTGCGCGCCGGGGAATCGAAAGCGGGTGATGGGATTTGAACCCACGACATTCACGTTGGCAACGTGACGCTCTACCACTGAGCTACACCCGCATGGTGTCCGTCACCGAATGCTTCACCGACCAACTAACATTCGATGCAAAACGGCTATCAAGACAGGATATTATCAAACTGATTTGGGTCTGGCAACTTCCGTTTCGTGCAACACGAACCAAACCGCAACACGTTCAACTCAACTCCACCACCACAAAATCAAAGCCATCGGGCCGATCAGAAAAAAGAGCGTGTTCCACAACCAGACCGCGCTGGCCAGGCGTGTGTCCAGGTGGAACAGGTTGGCGATCATCACGGTTTGAATGGCGGTGGGCATGAAGGCTTCGATCATCACGACATCATGAGCCGTGGCCGACACCGGCCTGCCTGTCATGGCAATCAGGTACAAGAGCACCCACGACAACATTGGCAGAAACACAAACTTCATGCCCGCCAAAATCACGTGTGGTTTGATGAAGCCAAGCAGCGAGCCACCTAATCGCAAACGTAAGCCGATGCCGAAGTATCCGCCGAAGCTGCCCAGGTAAAAGAGCACATCGATGACGTGCCAATCGTTGACCTGTTGGGGCATGGTCGGGCCGAACAGGCCGAGCAACTGTCCGGCCAGCGCAGCGTACAAGGGCATGGAGCGCACATCGAGAATGCTGGTGATGATCAGCCGGGGAAGCGACATGTCACTCTGCTCGCGGGGGGAAAAGTGCCGAGCGACCGGGTAGAGCAGAATAATGCCCATGACCTGCATGATGCTGACAAAGGCAATGGCAATGCCCAGGGCTTTTTCACCGGGGTCCAAAATGCTGTAACAAATGTAACCGCCGAGGGTGAAGCCCAGGTTGCCGACGCCCGAAGCGATGGCGATGACGCCGACCTGTTCGCGGGTGCAGCGCAAGGCTTTGGCGATGGGAATGACACCGAACGCCGCCGCAGCGACGGTGGTGATGGAAATCAAAATCAGCCAAGTATCTTCACGCCCCAGGGGTGCCCGCCAAAGGCTGATCAGTGACACCAAGGCCCAGACCCACACCACGGTGTGCCAGTGCACTCGCCTGCTGACATCTTCCTTCACCCAATCATGCTTGCGGGCAAAATAACCGGCCCAAAGCGAAGCAACGCCGAACGCGGCGAAAATCAAAAAACGGATCGTACGATCGTCCATGTTCACAGCATATCGCAAAGTCACTGGTGCATCGGGCATCTGGTTTGCATGATGGCGGTTCCGCACGTACAACCTATCCGTGGCCAGAGTTTTCATCGGCATTGGCAGCAACGTCGGCGATCGTCAGGGGTATGTGCACCTGGCGCTGCGGTTGCTCTCTGAATTACCCGGCACGGAACTGGTCAAGGTGAGCAAGGTGTACGAAACCCCGCCGCTGGGCCCGGTGGCACAGGGGTTGTTCCTCAACGCCGCAGCCGAGCTGCGCAGTTCACTTTCGCCTCAGGTGATGTTGCAAGCCTTGCAAAAAATCGAGACGGAAGCTGGACGTGAGCCGTTGGACCGACGCCAAAAATGGGGGCCGCGCTCGCTGGATTTGGACCTGCTGTTTTATGATGACCTTTTGATTCATGAAGGTGAACTCACGTTGCCTCATCCGCGTATGCACGAACGCTGGTTTGTGCTCGCACCCCTGGCGGACCTGGACCCGGGGTTTGTGCATCCGGTTTTAGAAATGAACGTCACGGAATTATTGGTGCAACTGGAACGGGAACAGGCGTAATCAAAGAAGTGGCCAAGTGGCGTAGGGTGGGTCAAGCGAGTCTCCGAGCGGACCCACCATCAAAGTGGCCGAGTGGCCGAGTGCGCAGGCAAGCCGAGGACGAAACCGATAGGTTGAGGACTCGGGTATGGTTTGGTCCAAAGTCCAAAGTGCAAAGTGCAAAGTGCACAATTAATCATCGTATTTGACGTTGGGCATTGGACCTTTGACTTTGGACTCATGAAATACCCGAGTCCTCAGCCTCCCCCGGGGGTCGGCTTCGTCCTCGGCTTGGTTCTGCACTTGACCACTCGGCCACTTGACCACTTGACCACTTCTTCCCGCACTCGACCACTTGACCACTTCAACCCGATGCGACAAGTCACCGCGCTAACCCATACAATTCGCTTTGACACTACGACATCATGACCACCACTTTGCGCATCAACGAAATGTTTCATTCGATTCAGGGCGAAAGCACCTGGTCAGGCTTGCCCTGCGTATTCATTCGACTCACCGGTTGCCATCTGCGCTGCACCTACTGCGACAGCGAGTACGCATTTCACGAAGGTGAACGACGCAGCATCGATGAAATATTGCGGGAAGTCGAGCGCATCGGTCCGGGGTGTGAGTTGGTGGAGGTCACCGGTGGCGAACCCCTGCTGCAACCGGGCGTCCATGAACTCATGCCCCGGCTAAGCGATGCAGGCAAAACCGTACTGGTGGAAACATCAGGAGCGTGTGATATTTCCACCTGCGACCCCCGTGTCATCCGCATCATGGACCTCAAAACCCCGGGCAGCGGTGAAGTGCATCGCAACCTGTGGGCCAACCTCGATCACCTGCAACCCCGCGATGAAATCAAACTGGTGCTGTGCAGTCGTGAGGATTACCTTTGGGCCAGGGATGTGATTGGGCAACATCGACTGGTGCAACGGGTGCATGCGGTACTGCTCAGTGCGGTGCATGAAATGCCGGCGGGCAAAGAGTTGCCAGGGATGACGGGTTTAAGCTTGCGTGAATTGGCGGAGTGGGTGTTGGCTGATCAGCGTGCAGGTTTACTGCCGACTCAGGTGCGTTTGC
This sequence comes from uncultured Phycisphaeraceae bacterium, assembly GCA_964427135.1. Taxonomy (GTDB): domain Bacteria; phylum Planctomycetota; class Phycisphaerae; order Phycisphaerales; family Phycisphaeraceae; genus JAJXSS01. The sequence continues at coordinate 4,201 of CAYRTH010000058.1, read as the reverse complement.
AGACGCAGTTGCACAAGCTGATCTGGCACCCGCAGACCCGGGGGGTGTGAACGGATCCGCTGTGGCACCGCCGCCCCCGGCGGTGGAATTGATGGATGATGTGTGATGGATAATGGATGATGTACAAACCAAGAGTTGGGCGTTTGCATCAAATCAAGGGAACCTTATAATGATTGGCTCGCCACAGTCGGTGGCGGCTGGCCCCTGGCAACGATTTTCACGAGAGCGATTATGCCGACGATCAACCAACTGATTCGTAAACCGCGGGTTTCCCTGGCGGGTGTCATGCGTACCAAAGACCTCAACCAGTCGCCGCAGAAGCGTGGCGTGTGTTTGCAGGTCAAAACCGTCACCCCCAAAAAGCCCAACTCGGCGTTGCGTAAGGTGGCGCGTGTACGCTTGTCCAACGGCAAGGAAGTCACAGCCTACATCGGCGGCGAAGGCCACAACCTGCAGGAACACTCGATCGTGCTGGTACGTGGCGGGCGTGTACGTGACCTGCCCGGTGTGCGTTACCACATCGTGCGCGGCGCGCTGGACTGTCTGGGCGTCGAAGGTCGGCGCCAGGGTCGGTCCAAGTACGGCGTCAAGAAGGCCGCAGCCGCCGCAGCCAAGTAATCGAACCAAGTGGTGATATGGCGAAGTGGTGATATGGCGATTGAGTGATAGACCAAACCCAATCACACGCGATCAAACAATCAAAGATCGCCAAATCACACAATCACCAAATCACAAAATAGTCATCGCGGCAAGTAATCGCCCCGGGTTGCAATGGTGCCCTGGGTGGGTGAACGAGAGGCCCGTCGTGTGATGGGCGGACGAGCCGCAGCCGAGCAACCACCGGTGGATTTGTGGTTGAACAGCAAAGGATATTCGAACCATGGGTGGACGCATCACACACGCAGCCGAGCAGCTCCGACCGGACGCCAAATACGGCAGCAAAGAACTTTCCCGCTTCATCAACTGCATCATGCGCGACGGTAAAAAATCCGTGGCTGAGCGCGTGGTGTACGACGCTCTGACGGAAATTGAAAAGCGCAGCAAGGGTACGCCGCCGATCGATGTGTTCAAAAAAGCGATCGACAATGTGCGCCCGGAAGTGGAAGTGCGTTCAAAGCGTGTCGGAGGTGCCAACTATCAGGTGCCCATGAGCGTGAACCGCAAGCGTCAGCAGAACCTGGCGTTCCGCTGGATCATCGAAGCCGCCCGTTCGGAAAAGGGCAAGCCGATGCACCTCAAGCTGGCCAAGGAATTGATGGACGCTTCGCAGAACACCGGCAAGGCTGTGACGACCCGCGAAAACACGCACAAAATGGCCGATGCCAACCGCGCTTTTGCCCACTTTGCGTGGTAAGTTTCGCTTGTCAACCAATCATCACCACCGCACGGCAACGTGCGGTTTTTTATTTCGATCATCCATGCATCTATCTTAATAGCCTCGGGTGGCAACCCGCGGTGTCGTGGTTTGTAATTGTTTCTTAGCGCACACAGCGCCCTACGGGTCGCTGTGTGGCACCCGGCACCCGGCTGCGACCGCGCAACGGTAGCTGTGTGCTTTTGGTGAAAAACCGAGATGGATTGGGCGGGTGAATGTATTACGGTTAATGCCCAGGCATGGCCATGCCTGGGCTTTGAGGTGTACAGAACCCAGCCGCAGGCGATTGTGACGCCGTGCCCTTGGAGGTCGGATGGTTGCACTTATCTGATGCAAACGATCCGGGGCTAAAGCCCTCGGCGTCAGTGGATGTTTTAAAAAATGATCCAATCAGCCAATCACCGCCCAGGGCGGCGGTGCCACATCACTCATTGAAAAACCATCTTGATCTTCGTGCAAAGCCACGAAGATCAGGCGTGGAAGATTAAAAAATCACCCCTTCACCCCTTCATCACTTCACCACATCACCATTTCATCACATCACCACTTCACTACATCACCACATCACCATTTCATCACATCACCACATCACCACATCACCACATCATGATCGTGGGCGGAGCCATTTGATGAGCATGGGGTAATCGCGGATTTCGATGTCGGTGACGCGCACGCCGTCGCCGCCGGGGATGGTTTGCGGTTCCAGGGCCTTGACATCGACACGGGCGACGAACTCGGGGTTGATGACTTCGATCAGTTCGTTTTTGGCGCGGGTGGCGGGCATGGCCATGAGGTCGATCATGAGCGGCGATTCGTAACCTGCCTCGTGCAATTCGAGCGTCGCCCGCCGACGACGGTGCACATTATCCGACGGCTCGGCGGCCCAGTAAAAAATCAGCACTTCATCAAAATCCGCGTGTGACTTGGTGTACGTCTGTACCATCAAACCTTGACCCTCGATGGCGGGTTGACCGGGGGTTGGGGTGATGATGACGGAAATCTGATCGTCACGTTTGTAGGTCGAGTCCAACACCGAATGCAGGTTTTGGGCGGCAAAGTATGCGGGCTTTTTCTCAAAGCCGGGGGTGATCAGATTGAAACTGGCTTCGCTTTCGAAAAAGGGATTGGGCATCGGACGATACATGCAAAATTGCGTGCGCGGGTACACGCCGTTGTAAAAGTCCAGCAGGCTGCGGCGCAGTTCATACTTGGCGCCGATGACCCAGGTGATTTCCTGCTCCCCGCGGGCGTTGACAAAATCAGGGGCGCCGTCTTCCGTGGCTGCCAGGGGAACGTCTTTGCCGCCGGAGTGACGTTTGAGGGTTTCGCGCAGCACGCTGAGCTGGTGCGTGTACGATTGGAAATCGGTCCAGGGGGCGAACTCGGAAGCGTGTTCGGGGATATTGATGCGTTCGTAACCCTGTCGATATGGGTGATAGGTGAACACATCGATATGCTGGAGCAGCCCGGCTTCCAGTACCTCGTCAATCCATGGATAGGGCTTGGGCAACATGCACTGCAACATGGCCGTGGCCGGGGCGTAAATCACGGCTTGGGGCTGCTCGCTGCGAATCACTTTGGCCAGGTGAGCCACGAGCTTGACGTAAGGTTTGGGCGGCACGTGCGGCTTGGCGTTGCCCAGGTTCGGCTCGTTCCATATCTGCCAATGTTGGGTGTAGGGCTTGAGTTGGCGCACGGCATGACGAACGAAGGCTTCACTGCGCTCGAGGGTGAGTTGGGTGGGTTCGCCTTCGCCTTGCAGTTGTTTCCAGGGGCAGGGGTCCAGGCGAATAAGGACGTTGATTTTGGCGGCTTTGAGGCCGTCGAGGTAGAGGCGATAGCGTGGCGCGAGGGTGGACCAGCGCTGCTGAATTTGTTGCGGGGTTTGATCGGTGAATGGGCCGACGGAAACGTAATCGACGACCCACTTGTACCCAGCCTGGCTGATGGCCTCGACGAGTTTGGGGATTTGGCTGTCAGGGATACCCTCGGCCAGCACGGTGGTGTGCGTGGCAAAGGGGCTGTCGGGGACCATCGCCGAGGTACGGGGCGTTCCCAAAAGCACTTGTTTACGCAGGTCGGTCGGAAGGTCGGTGAATTTTCGCGGTTGAGCCATGGTGGGGGCAGTCAAAAACAGAACCAAGCAAAACGATAGCAACAGGTGGGACAGTCGGTGGTGGTCAAGGGTCGCTCGCGGCAACGGGTGAATCCTTATTCGCAAGCGAAGTAAATCATGACGATCACAATATCGTCGATGTGCATCAACGATATTTTCATCCATGGCAGACGCGACAAGTCGCGGCGCTAACCGATGGGCACACTCGACCACTTCGATTCGGGATCAATCATCGAGGTCTGTGTATTGGCGGTAGAAGGCGGAGCGTTCGGGGTAAGTACCCGGTGGGCCCCAGAAGTCGTAGTTCCAATTGGCACCGCTGCCGTCAGCCATGCTGACGTTGATGGCGCTCTTGTTGTGCGTGTCGCGTAAACCTTGTCCACCGTGCCGGAAGGTTACGTAGTTGCTGGCGGGAGTGCCCTGAAAAAACATATTCTGGCCAATGTTATTATTCACCCCAACCTGCCATTCTGTGGTACGACCATCTTGAAAGACCAGCTTACGTGACGGTTGCGTGATCAGACTAAGTTTCACCAACGAATCGCCCCAACTCATGGCATCTCGTCCGGTACCCGTCGGACCAAAGTTGAAGCTGATGCCCCAACCCGTGGCATTTCTGCGTTCGTCGGAAGGGCAAATCAGATTTCTGATATCCGTCTTAGAGCCTGTATGAAAACTTCCGATTGAGCCGATACAAGAGGCATGGACGG